>ONWV01000048.1 GCA_900321635.1 uncultured Spirochaetaceae bacterium
AGCGGTCCTCTGGGAAGCATGCCCTTGATTGCGTGCTCCATCGGGAAAGTCGGCTTGCGGACCATAAGCTGCTCGTATGACTCCTGCTTGAGTCCACCGGCATAACCGGAAACTCTGTAGTACATCTTGTCTGTGGCCTTGTTGCCTGACATTGCAGCCTTTGCAGCATTGATGATGATGACATAGTCACCCATGTCCTCGTTCGGGAGATATTCAGGTTTGTTCTTTCCGCGGAGAATGTTTGCAGCAGCAACTGCCACGCGTCCGAGCTCCTTGCCCTCAGCGTCGATCAGATACCACTTCTTCTGCATTGTCTGCGGCTTTACAATAATAGTCTTCATAGTAAACACCTACATAAAAAAGTTGTATGTCTTGTGCATGCCTTCCTGAAGTCGGATGAGCGGTCCGTCATACAAGATAGCCGACATTCTGTCACTTCCAGGTCCGGAACCCCGTGGGAAAGGGGTTTGAGTCCCAAAGCACCGGAAGCGCCAAAACGGCGCACGAAGCAAATAATATATTTTGTGGGCAGATTTTGTCTAGTAGTCTGCCGCTTTTTTCATATTTTCTCGAACGTCACCTTGTCACAGGCAAATGTTCCAGTTCTGCCCGAGTCGAATTTGACATCCAGAACCTCACGACCTGCGAACTGTCTTTTGCCCGAGATTGTTCCTTCGCCGTAGAATTCGCTTCGGATTCTGTCTCCGACTTCATAGGTGACCGAGGCAGGTTTTGCAGGTGCGGAAGCAGCTCCTTTTTTGATCAGAACAGGACTTTTCATGTTTCTGATGTTGAAGCGACTTGCCTCGGAAGGCTTCGGACGGCCTTCTGTTTCATCCTGGTCCCTGTTGAAGAACTTTTCGGTATTCACATAGTTTGCGCTGTAGCGGTTGCCGTGGCTTGTGTAGCTGTTTCCGAATCCGTTTCCGTAGCCGCTTCTGTAGCTGTCCTGTCTGTTGTCAAAGCGGAACTGGCCGCCGAAGCGTGACTTGAAGCGAAGGTCTATCTCCTCCACGTGTGATTCGTCTATCTCCTTGAGGAACATACTCGGAGACTCTGGCTGGACATTACCCCACCTCAGGCGGGAGGAGGCGCAGAACATGTAAAGTTCCTTCTTTGCACGGGTCATTGCCACATAGCATATGCGACGTTCTTCCTCTATATCCTCTTCGGTGCGCTCGTCGAGTCTTCCCGGGAAGATTTCGTTCTCCATGCCCACCATGAAGACGCGCTCGAATTCAAGGCCCTTGGTGTTGTGCATGGTAATCAGAGTCACGCCCTCTGTGCCGTGGCCTTCTTCCTCTCCCAATGCCGAGGCCTCAAGCGATGCAAGTTCCAAAAAGCGGTTGACGCCTTCCTGGCCGTCAGAGAATTCTTCAAAAGACAGCATGTTAACAAGCTGCTCGATGTTCTCGGTTCTCTTGTTTATCTTGAGGCGCTCTGTGGTATCGCGCTTTACATAGAAGTCCAGGATTCCGAACTCCAAAAGAACCTGCTTGAGGAACTTTCCGTTCTCCATGGTCCCGAAAAGGCCCTGACAGCGATCAAAGGCATCCACGAAGTTTTTCACACCTTCAACGGCAGCGCCCCTGATGACCTTCTCATCAACGGCCTTTTTGCAGGCCAAAATCACATCGCCCTGAATGCTTTGGTCAGTGATTGCAATCTCCAAAAGCTTCTCGATGCTCACATCGCCGATTTTTCTGGACGGCTTGTTGATCATTCTCTGGAAGGCGACGCTGTCACGCGGGTTTGTCATAAGAGAAATCATGGCGATACAGTCGCGGATTTCCTCTCTGTCGTAGAACCGAAGAGAACCCACAATGTGGTACGGAATGCCGTTTATCATCAGACGGTCCTCAAAGTCCTTGGACTGTGAGTTGGTTCTGTACAGGATTGCGCTGTTGTTATATGCCTCAGGGTCGCTTTCGTGAAACTGCTTGAGCATTTTCACAACCTGGTCGGCCTCATCAATTCCCGAGTCTACATAGTAGATTTGCGGAAGGTCTCCGCCCTGATTATAGGCGCTTAAGGTCTTTTCCGCCCTTGTGCGGTTGTTGTCTATGACATCCTTTGCAACATCAAGGATGCTTTCCGTGCATCTGTAGTTCTTTCCAAGCACAACCTTCTTTGTGTTCTTGAAAGCCTTGGGAAAGTCCAAAATATTCTTGACCTCGGCCCCTCTGAAGCGGTAGATGCTCTGATCGTCATCACCTACGGCGCAGATGAAGGTCTCGGGTCCTACAAGGAGTTTCAGAAGGTTGAACTGAGCCTTGTTCGAGTCCTGATACTCATCTACAAGAATCATGCGGAATCTGTTTTGGACCTCGGTCTGAACCTCGGGATGAGTTTGAAGAAGCTCGATGGACTTTATGATCATGTCTGCAAAGTCCACGTTGCCCGTGCGCCTGAGCTGCTCTTCGTATTTGCTATAATACTTACAGAGCCTTTCATCCATCTTGTTGGGCTTTTCGAGCCTGTCTTTCAGGACGGCAATCTTCTTGTAGTAGCCGGCAATCTCCTTCTTGTTGTCATCGGGATAAGCCTGACACAGAAGGGCGATGCTGTCATCGTCATCGTAGATCTTGAAGTTCTTATCAAGGCCGACAAGCTGGCCGTAGCGCCTTAAAAGCCAGACTCCGAATGAGTGAAATGTGCGGATCATAACCATGTTGCCAGTATCGCCGACCATGTTGATGACACGCTCCTGCATCTCGCGGCAGGCCTTGTTGGTGAAGGTTACAGCCAGAATCTGGTGGGCCTTGATGCCTAAGACTTCTATGGCATAGGCAATCTTGGTGGTGATAACGCGTGTCTTTCCGCTTCCTGCTCCGGCAAAGACCAAAAGAGAGCCATCGTTAATCTTCACAGCCTCAAGCTGCTGCTCGTTCAGTTGACTTAAAATCTGATCCATGCTCATAGCTTCACCGCCTCAAGGTCGATTCCGTTGACCTTTGTAATTCCGCACCTGTAGACGTTTCCCGGAACCATGTCACGTCCCATTACAACTGTAAGTCCGTCCACTTCAGGAGCCTGACCCCAGAATCTTCCTATTGCAAGATCTTCGCCTTCGATAAGCTCCTCGATTAAGACATCGTATTCTTTTCCCACAAAGGAAGTCAGAATCTCGGATGAGATTTTCTCCTGAAGCTTCTGAAGTTTCTTCTGTCTTTTTGCAGCCACCTTTGAAAGAGCCTTGTGAGTCTCTTCGTCGGTAAGTGTTGCGGCATAGGTGCCCTCTTCAAGAGAGTAGACAAAAGAACCCATCCAGTTGAAACGGTTCTTTTTCACAAAGTCGTAGACCTGATCAAAGTCATCGTCGTCCTCGCCCGGAAAACCCAGCATGATGGTGGTCCTTATCACGGACTCGGGAAGCTCCCGTCTTATAGTGGAGACAAGGTCCGTGTAGGTCTTGGCATCGCCTGTGCGCTTCATCGGACGAAGAAGCTTGACGCTTGCATGCTGAATCGGGATGTCAAAATACGGAAGAATCTTGCTGTTAGTTTTTATCATCTGAAGAAGTTCAAGCGGGAATGCATCCGGGTGGATGTATAAAAGCCTTACCTTGAAATCTCCCTCAATTTCTGTAATCTGCGCAAGTAGCTCAAGAAAATGGCTCTTTCCGTCCCAGTCCGAACCGTAGGCTGCAAGATCCTGGGCAATGAGGTTAATTTCCTTAATTCCGCGCTTTGCAAGAGTTCTTGCTTCATCTAAGATGGCGTGCTGCGGTCTTGAGCGAAGCGGACCCCTGATGATGGGAATTGCACAGAAGCCGCATCTGTGGTTGCAGCCTTCGGAAATCTTAAGATATGCGCTTCCCGGGAAGTTGAAGAGCTTTTCGCGCTGGTAGGCCTCTGCATCCGGGTCCGGATACTCGGGAACAAGAAGGCTTGCAGCTTTTGATTCAGTTTCCTTTACAAAAGAACTGATCTTAGAAAGGTCTCTGTTTCCGAAAATGCCGTCGGCCTCAGGAAGCTGTTCGGAAAGCTCTTTTCCGTAACGCTGGGAAAGACAGCCCGTGATAATGACCTTTGCCTTCGGATTCAGCGTTCTGAGCTCAAAGAATGTGTTGATAGATTCTTCACGTGCGCTTTCGATGAAACCGCATGTATTGACGAGAATCAGAGAAGCCTTTGAGGCATCGTCTGTGAGGACATAGCCGTCAGAGCCCAGAATCTTTGCCATGACTTCGGCATCGACCTGGTTTTTGGCACATCCGAGGTTTTCTATATAAAGATATTTTGAAGTGTCTTTTCCCATCGGCTCTAGTGTCCATTTTCTTTGAATGTGCGTCAAGCATTTAGACCTTTTTCAAGTTGCCGATTGAGCGTTTCGGGGTTAAAATTAAAGTGTAATGAACAAGACGTTTTTCCCTGGTTCCGTATGGGGTCAGGTTGACATACCGGCCTCAAAAAGCCAGACCATTCATACACTGCTCATCGCACTGTTCGCAAGAGGCGTAAGCACAATCCAGAATCCTCTTATCTGTTCGGATACAGAGGCATGTCTTGATTTTTGCAGAAAGCTCGGTGCAAAGATCACCATGCAAGGTGACCTCATGACAGTGGATTCCTCTGAATTGAAACCTCACGACGGAATTGAGATAAACTGCAGAAACAGCGGAACCACGCTTTATTTTGCAACAGCTCTTGCAAGCACGCTTGGAGCAGAAATCAGATTCACAGGCGACAGGGCCCTTTTAAGCAGACCTGCAAAGCCTCTTCTTACAAGCCTTCATGAACTTGGCGCCACCGTTGATCCAGAGGCGGAAAGCGCTCCTTATTCGGTTAAAGGTCCTCTTGAGGGAGGTCACACCAGCATCAGGTGCATGACAGGACAGTACCTCAACGCACTTCTTCTGGCAACGCCGCTTTGTGCCAAGGACACCACAATCGACGTCCATCTTCTTAAAGAACGCGCGGCCACCCGAATGACCGAAATGTGGCTTGAGCGCCAGAATATCGAGTTCTTTCGCGACGATGAGATGTACCATTACACAATCCGCGGAAACCAGTGCTACAAGCCGTTTTTCGCAGATATCAACGGAGACTTCTCTCTTGCAGCATTCTTTTTCTGCGCAGCCGCAATCACGGCAAGCACCGTCACGGTGACGCACCTTGATGCAAAAAGCTCGCAGGCAGACAGAGCTATTTTGGACATCCTTGCAAAGATGGGATGCAGCATAAGAAGCGAAGGCCACTTTGTCTCCCTGACAGGTCCGTCCAGACTCAAGGCTATAGACATTGATGTAGGCGACACTCCGGACCTTCTTCCTGCACTGGCTGTGACGGCCTGTTTTGCCTCAGGCCCTGTGCGCTTTACCAATGTGATTCACAACGCCATGAAAGGTCCCCAGCAGAGAAGCTCGACCATCGCATACAACATCAATGCCATAGGCGGTAACGCACAGGTTCTTCAGGACTCTCTTGTCGTGTATCCTATCTCCTCCTTCAACGGAGCAAACGAGGTCCAGAGCTTCGAAGACCCCAGAATCGCCATGGCCATGGCCGTTGCTGCCTTGAGAAGCACAAGGGGTCTGACCATTCAGGGCTTTGAGTGCGTCGACAGTCCTTTCCCGGATTTTCAGACCAAGTTCAGTAGCGTGGTATTGTCAAGAAATTGACTGGCTGATATAAAAAAGCCGGAGGCTTTCATGTTCGCTATTGTTCATACTCAGTCCTGTGCCCAGATGGCATTGAAGCTGTCGGATAAGCTTTCGGAGAAGCTGTCGGATAAGCTGTCGGATGGTTCCGATGAAGTGAGACTTGTTCCCGTAGAGGAGGCTCTGTCTGACCCCGATGCTCTGGGAGATTTTGACAAGATCGGTCTTGTCTTTCACAACGACGGAAAAAGCCTCCCAGTGGAGATGCAGAATTATATAAGAGAGGTCTTGGGAAACAGTGACCTGAGAGGCCTTGAATATATGTTTTCTCTCTGCATGTGTGACAATCCGGGCCATGCCCTTAAGATTGTCGAAAAGCTCTGTGCCAAAGCAGGCTGTGCTCCGAGTCTCAGCCTTTCTCTGAAAGCTGACGCATCCGAAAAGGATATCGAGGATGTTGCATCCTTGGTTGAATCGGGTGACATCCGCCTGGCCAAGGGGAGCATCTGGACATGGCTCTACATGCTCTTTCACGGGATAAAGACAACGTCTGCGGGCAAGGTTCCCGCCGAGAGGGACTGACATGGGAGAAAAGAGAATCCGTAGGCCCATGTATGCCAAAGAGGACATGGGGCGCCTTGTAAAGTGGTTCTTCGGCTATCCTCTGATTTTCATCATCTATTTCGTGCTGTCTCTTCTGATGCCGCGTGTAAGTTCAGGCATGAGGATGAGCCTGGGTCTTAACATCCTAAGCTACCTTGTTTTTCTTGCATCCTTTGCTCTTGTGGTATCAAGATTTCTGAAGTTTCCGCTTCTTAAGATGATAAACCAGAGCCAGGTTGTTTCATATAAAAACCTTCTTCTGGGCTTTATTGCCATGCTCGTTCTGGGCGCAGGGACTACATTTATCTGGATGGCACTGAGGCCTCAGAGTTTTTCCTTTACTCTTTCTTCAGGCTGGGCTTTGGATTTTCTTCTGTCGCTTGTACTTGTAGTTCTTGCAGCACTTTTGGAAGAGCTCATGTGCCGCTCCTATATCGCATACTTTGTAAACGACACCATGGCCGAAAATCCGAAACAGAAGCTAATTAACTGTCTCTCCTCGGCCATTGTTTTTACAATCTTTCACTTCCAGAATCCAGAGACTGCCGGAAGCCAGGCAATCTATGCCATGGTTTTTTACTTTGTTATGGGTTTTGCCCTGATGGCAGTGACTCTCTGGACAAAGGGCATAGAGGCCGCTTTGGGTATCCATATTGCCAACAATCTTATCTCTGCATGGCTGTTTACATACGATGATGCGGTCCTTGTCACAAATGCTGTTTTCACTCACCACAACAATATAGGGCCTGTGATGATAATTCAGTCGGTTTTCTGCATCACAATCAGCTGTCTTGCAGTGGTCAGATTCACCCGTAAGACGCTATAATCAAACCATGGCCGAAACTTCAAAAAAGAAAAAAAATAGCTCGAAAGATATAACGAAAGATATAACCAAAGATATAACAAAAGCCGCAAAGACCGAAGTCAGAAAATCCGTGAAAAGACATCCTCTTATCTGGATTCTGGTACTTCTGGTCATAGTCGCGGCTATTCTGATTCTCACTCCGACCGAGAACCCTCTTAAAACCGAACTTGTCTTTGATTCGGTTTCCGAAGAGCTAGCGATTCCCGCCCGCGTCAAGGACGACATAGTAATCCAGCACACCGGCTTCACGCTCTCTTACAACGAAGATCACGAGCAGCCCAACTGGGTTGCCTACCTTCTGACCGCCGACGAAGTCTTTGGAAACGCAAGCTCGCGCGGTGACAACTTCCGCGAAGACCCCTCCGTCCCCACCGGAAGCTCCACCCTTGCAGACTACAAGGGCTCCGGCTATGACCGCGGCCACTTGATTCCCGCTGCCGACCAGAAGTGGTCCGCCCAGGCCATGGACGACTGCTTCTATTTGTCCAACATGAGCCCCCAGACACACGCCTTCAATGCCGGCATCTGGAGCAAGCTCGAGTCCGCTGTGCGCACAATGGCGGCACAGAACAAGGAAATCTGCGTTGTCACAGGTCCGATTCTTACTGATGGCCCCTATAACATGATTGGCCCGAGCGGCGTCTCCGTTCCCAACAGCTTCTATAAGGTCATTCTTGATTACTACGGTCCTGAGAAAAAGGCCATAGGATTCATTTTGGCCCAGGATGCCAAGGGCGACCTTCACACTTTTGCCGTCACAGTAAACGATGTGGAAAAGCTTTCAGGCATAGATTTCTTCCCAGCTCTTCCCGATTCAGAAGAAGAGGCCCTTGAGTCCCAGTTTGATGTCTCTCTTTGGGATCTGAGCGAGTTCAACAGAACCAAAACCGCCCAGAAGTACGGCTACGATCTTGAGTCTTCTGGTTTCATCAAAGAAGCTGAACCAGTGTCCCTCGAGCCTCAGGGACTCTGGGAAACCGTGTTGTTCTTCCTGTACACAAACTTCGGGCAGTACAAGAAATCCATAGTTGATACTGTAGTTAAAAACAAGTAGAATGGCATCACTTGCGGCATTAGCACATCGGTAGTGCACGAGCTTCCCAAGCTTGTGAGGCGGGTCCGACTCCCGTATGCCGCTAAAACCCCCGAGGGCCGACCAGGTCCTTGGGGGTTTTAATCTAAATGAGGGAGTCACAGCGCAGCGTCGACTCCCGTATTACGGCCGTATAATTGGAAACGGCCGTAAAATGACTGGGTCAAGGACGGCTATGCCGTTCATCTTGATCCTTGACGCAGTCATATGCTGGTTTTATCGTCGACTCCCGTGCTTAAATCCTGATATATCTTCTCATGATGCACAAACTGATTCACATCCTGTGCAGAGCCTGGCGACTCTACTGCGTCAGCCCGCTTTTGCTATCCTGCCTGCGGGCCTCCTGGCTCCGGCTGGCCACTTCACAGGCTGCGAACAGCCTGCGCACAATCGAAATTTTGTTCGCTGTACACAGTAAGTTAGATTTTAACTAGGAATATGTATACATTTCATCATTTTTATTTAAAAATCCTGATTTACTGTGTACACTTAAATATGAATAAACAAGAAATCATCGCAATTCTCAAAGCAAAGAAGCTCGAGTTAACAGGTTTGAGGACAAACATCTCAAAATCACCCTACATGAAAGCAAAGGGAAATCTTGTTTGCAAGCGTCAGAGGGATGTGACCAGGCTGTATTGCATGACCAATGACAAAAAACAAAGGTATCTGGGCGCCAAAGACAGAAATGAAATTATCAGACTGGCAACAAAGTCATATGTCACCAAGCTGGACAAGGCGGCAGAGCTGGAGAAGAGTCAGATAGACAGATGTATCGAAGTTCTGGAATCAAAAACAGCCGATGGAATCGATAAGGCTGATACCGACCTTGTATACGGTAATCTTCCTGATTACATAAGGTCTAACACAAGACCAAGTGATCTGACCGACGACGGCTTTGCCGAGCGTTGGCAGAAGGTAAAGAGCGACGGCAAATGGAAAAAGAAAACAGATAATGTCTACGAAACTCCAAGAGGAGAGAAAGTAAGATCCAAAAGCGAATGGATCATAGCCAGCATGCTGGATAAGGCTGGTGTCCCATATAGATATGAGGAAGCGGTTCCCTTAAACGAATACTTCGGGGTGTTTCTGCATCCGGACTTCACAGTGCTGAACAAGCGTACCAGAAAGGTCTACTACTGGGAGCATTTCGGAGCCATGAACAATAACGACTACATAGAAAACAATTTCATGCCCAAGATGCGTGAATACTATAATTTCGGATTCCTTCCGGGAGACAAGCTCCTTGTGACATTTGAGTCAGGCGGGCATCCGATTGATACAACGGATGTGAAAAGGATAATTGAAAACTTCCTTCTTTAAGCACGGAAGTAATGGTGATATATTTACTCTCGGGGTAAAAACATGAAAGGGGTAATTGTTGTATTACTGATTGCACTTCTATCTTGTGTCTTTGCATTCGCAAAACTTACTGGAAGCGCCGGTGTCAGATTTGATGAAAACATAGACAAGGAATCATTTTCAACAACAAATACAACATCATTCAATTTTACATATACTTTTGCCTCGGATAAAGTAAAGATCAACAGCAAAGAAGATGTTCATGTAGAGGTTGCAGCTACAGCAAAGTTCATCCTCGGTTCCCGCAAGACAGGTGACGGAAACGGCATCCTTATCGGAAATGGAGACAGAGGAATCGGAGCTGTTATAACTCTTTCCACAGCAAAGATTGTCGGAAAGAACTGGTATGTCAGCGTTTTGGGGACACAGGATGCATATGACTATGCCAAGGCTGCAGTTCTGACAATCACCAATAAAGAGACGAAGGATGCTTTCGGTAACGTCAAATCTAAAGACAGCCAGGTTACTTCATATGCATTGGCATTTGCAAAAACAGACGGCGTCACAATAGGTTATGATGGCTTTACTGCAAGTATCGGCATTGAAAACATCGAAGATTTCACACTTTTAGGCAGTGCGACAGTCGAAACTCCTGAGTTTGCATTCAAAGACGATGCCTTAAAGGTTCAGGCGGCTGCGCAGTTCAGCAGATTCAAGGTGTCTGAAAAGAAAACTTATGTTGCTGTTAATTCGCTCGGTTTTTCTGCAAGGACAACGGCTATTATAAAGGACATCACCATCAAAGCTGCTTTTGATATGGGTTTAGAGAACTTTGGCTCTGAAGTCGGAACCAGATCTGAAAGAGAGACTCAGTTCAACGTTGATGGAAGAGTCGATTTCAAATACAACTTTATAAATGCAAATATCTATGCCTATGTCGGAGGATCCGGGCTTAAATTCGGAAAGGCTGTTAAGGGAGTATATAATTTCTACAAGGACTTTTATCTTGATGCAAAGGCTATATTTGATCTCAATGTCTTTGAACTTCCTTTCAAAGTCACGGTTTCTGCAAAGAACATCACAAACTC
Source organism: uncultured Spirochaetaceae bacterium (assembly GCA_900321635.1). Lineage (GTDB taxonomy): Bacteria > Spirochaetota > Spirochaetia > Sphaerochaetales > Sphaerochaetaceae > UBA9732. Next base: position 10,554 of record ONWV01000048.1, read on the forward strand.
AGAAGTTGCGGGTAATCTGATTATCAAGGGCGGAGTCGTTCCGTCAGTCAAGCTTGAGTTTGCAAAGGATGCCATAAAGGCTGCCGCTTCATACAGCATCAACACGGAGACAAAGGCTTGGAGTACTCTTGTGTACGGCATATATGCATTTGAGAAGTTCACAGTAGGTGCCGGTGCAAAGGTTGCCGGTGATTCTGATCTTACTCAGATTTCAGTCGGAGCTTTTGCAGAGACTGACAAGCTTGTAAAGGGTGCGAAACTCGGCCTTTCCTATGGCCTGAACGGAGACACAGCCTACAGTGACGGTTGTACCAAAGCCCTGACCGGTGCAAAGTTCACATCGAACTACAAAAAGGGAAAAAACGGTACTGCAAGCGCATATTGCAAGATTACATTCTAAGCGCGGCTCTCCAGTGTTTACCTTTTTTTACTTTACAGCGGTTTCTAAATCATTGGTAAAATTACTCCGTGGAAGAAATATATGTCGGGGTGGATCTTCATAAAACACAGTTCACCATATGCATTCTGATCAACGAAGAGGTCCTGGATCAGGGCCAGAAATATCCCATGAATGACAAGGGCTATCATGAATTCGCCTCGTACATGAAAGACCTTTCGCAACTCAGGGGCATGGGCGTCTCAATTGCAATAGAAAGCACCGCCAACGCAAGGTTCTTCCGAGATCTCATGGTCAAAGAGGGCTTCAGGGTCACCGTGGTCAACACCCTGCGCTTCAAGGTCGTCAACCTTTCCACAAAGAAAACCGATAAGAACGATGCCCGCACGCTAGCCGAATTCCTTTCAAAGGGCATGCTTCCCGAAAGCTATCTGTGCTCGGCCAAGTCCGAGGGCCTCCGGCGCGTTCTGAAAAGCAGGGCTCTCATGGTTCAGAATTCGGTTGCGTTGAAAAACCAGGTCCATGCCGTGCTTTTAGCCTATGGAAAGATAACAAAGACCGCACAGTTTCAGAGCAAGGCATCGCGAAAGCGTCTTTTGGAGAGTCTTCCGCCAGAGATCAAAGACGTCGTAGGTGTGATTTGCGGGACCCTCGAGACCGTCGAGCAGCAGAAAAAAGACCTGGAAAAGCGCCTGAGAGAGATAACCTCGGACGATGAGAACGTCCGTCTTCTCATGACGATTCCCGGAATCGGAGTTGTGAATGCATGCACGATCCGCGCATATATCGATGACATCGGCCGCTTTCAGAGCTTCAAGCAGTTTTCCGCATACTGCGGCCTGGTTCCCTGGGTGCAGGCTTCCAACGAGACCTACAAAATCGGCCGGATAACGAAGCACGGCCCGCCCGAGCTGAGGACGGCGATAATTGAAAGCGTCATTGCGATGGTCCGGATGGAGGAGAAGACAGGAAAATATGTGCTTATGGAGCAATATAAGCAGATGAAAGCGGAAAAATCCTCAGGAAAGGCTATTGTCGCAACAGCCAGAAAGCTTTCCAGAATCATCTATGTCATGCTGACTTCCAAGACGGCTTTCAATCCGAAGATGCTGATAAACAGGCTTGAGAAATCTGTAGTCTGACTCTAAGATTGAAATATAAAACAAAACAACCCGTCTAAGGCGCTCTGTCTGAGTTCGACACACTTTATGGCATTACAAGCCGAATTGGAGAATGAACCGTCGGTATCGAATCCTTCAATGGTCCAGTGAGGCCGGAATTATAGACTGAGGTAAAATAATCCGCGACAGAAGACCTGTGACATGACCTGTATTACACAATCGCTGAGGTCTGACGGCAATAAAGGTTCTGTGCAGCGCACGCGACCTGAAGAAGGAAATCGTCTGTCAGACTTATTCAAGCAAATGAGAGGTGCAGAAGACCCGAAACTGAACGAAATGATAAGCCAGAAACAGTCATTCTCAGCCCTTTAATATAGGAAGAATGAAAAAAGGTATTATCGTTCTTTTGATTGCGGTGCTGGTTTCCGGCTTTGCATTCGCAAAATTCAGCGGAAGCGCTGGCGTTATTTATAA
>ONWV01000034.1 GCA_900321635.1 uncultured Spirochaetaceae bacterium
TCTGTCTGTGCATCATGAGCGGATCCTCATGTCAATAAGCCGATGTGTAACCTGTGCATTGCGAACCTGCACAAGCCTAAAGGCCTAAGGCGCCAGGCTAGATGGCCGCGCCGGGCCTTGCATGTGCAGACAAGCGCACAGGTAACACACAGCTGATTGACAATCGGAGATACCTTTGTGTGGGTATATCATGTTGCTATTTGATTAATATTTTTGAAAATCAATGAAAATAATCACTTTTTGATTAAAAACATAGAAAATCAGATTTTTTAATCAATGCTGCGGTTGTGAACAGGCTGTTGTAGCCTTGGAAAAATAACATTTAATTCGAATCAGCAGATTGATTTGAGCTCTATGCCGCGGACGATGAGGAATTTGCGGAGGTCCTGGAGTTCGAAAAGGCGGCCGTTACAGGCTTTGACAAAGACTTTGCCGCAGTTGATGGCATCGTCCAGGGCATTGTGAGCGTTGTAATCAAGCCCGAACTGGGCACTGAGGGATGTCAGAGCATGACTTTTGAACTGGGGCCAGATTCTGCGAGAAATCTGGAGAGAACACAAGTATCGGATATCGGGAATTTCGATTCCGTAGTAGCGCAGAAGGCTGGTCAGAACACCGACATCGAATCTTGCGTTATGGGCGACAATGAAATCCTCGTCGATGAAGTATTCAATCTCAGGCCAGATGTAGGCGAAATCAGGGGCATCGATAACATCGCGTGAGCGGATACCGTGGATTTCTGTATTGCGTGCATAAAAATAGTCATAACCACGAGGCGGACGGATAAGCGAATAAAAGCGGTCAAGGACATTGCCGCATTCATCGAATTTGGCAAGTCCCACCGAGCATGCGCTCTGCGGCATCTGATTCGCTGTCTCAAAGTCTATGGTTGTGAAGGTCATATGAATCAGTCCAAAACCTTGGATCCGTCTCCTTGAAGATAGAGCAGCGTATAAACGGCAGTTGCAAGGTTGATCTTTGTTCTGAGAATCTCAATCTCGCAGTTGTTGCGATCCAGCTGTCCCTGGAGGTAGTCTGACTCAGACCCGTATCCGGTGTCAAGGAGGCTCTGATTGACCTGATTCTTTGAATCAAGCTGCTCGGAAAGCGCACTCTGATAGTCAATCTGTGCAAGGCCTACCGAGAGATTGGTCCAGTTCTCATCCACAGCAGATCTGACTTTAGCCTTTGCGCTTTGAATATCAATCTGGGCATCCTGAAGTCCGCTGTCTGCCCTCTTTACGTTTCTTACAGCCTTTCCGCCGTCAAGGACTGTGGTCTTGAGTGCAACCGTGATGGTTGCACCCCAGTCATCCTTGCCGTACCAGTCTGTCTCCACAAACGGGAGTCTGCTTCCGGAGTAATCGGCATTGACAACCAGAGCCAGATCAGGCTTCCAGTTCACAGAGGCTCCTGCTATGTCCTTTGCCGTCTGTGCAATTGAGGAAAGCTTTCCCAGAAGCTGGAAATTGGTTCTGCTGTCTGAAAGGCATTTTGCACTCAGGGTACTGTAATCTGCCTTGCAAAGGTTGTCCAAGGAAGCTGTGAAAGAAGCCTCATCAAACTCAATATCGGTAGCAGACAGGTCTCTTATCCCACTTAGATTTCCTAACTCGGTCATCATCAGAAGCACCTGTTGGTCAACCTGAGCTTTTGCAACATCAAGCTGTCGTGCCTGAACTTTTACTCCAAGGGCATCGGATGCAAGCATCATTCCGTTCTTCTGGGCATCATCTGCAAGCTCAACAAGGCGCGAGACTATTTCAGTCTGCTTTGAAAGCAGGCTCTGAATCTGAAGAAGATAATGAAGAGCTGCGATTCTTGTATTCAGCTCGGTCTGAGCCTTGTCCATCGCATCCTCAAGCTGCATGAGTCTTGCCTCGTAGATGCTCTTGTAGAGTTTGACAGCATTACTTAGTTTTCCCCATGTGAAGATCGGCTGGGTCATGGAAAGCGAGAACTGATAGTACATGCTCTCCTGGCCTTTATACAGGGTGATATAGTCGTTCTTAACTCCGTAGGCTGTTGTGTCGATATAATCGCCGAGGTTTATGCGGATCGGATCTATCGGGTTGGCTATGTAGCTTCCTGTGACAGTCAGGTCTATCGTAGGGCTGTAACCGCCTTTGGCATCACGCACATCAAGATCCGCCTTTGTCACCTCTTCCCTAGCCTTCATGATATCCGGGTTCTTTGCCAGCATCGAGGACGTAAGTTCATCCGCGGTATAGGCAAAGACCGGAACGAGAAGACTTGAAATGACTAAAAGAATCAGTAATTTCTTCATGGTGCAGTTGTAGGAACTATGTTCAGGAAGCTGGTAGAACCAGTCGGGAGTGTATAGGTAAACGGATAATACTTTATTGTAGGAGTGGCTGCCTCATCCGAGAATGCGAGTCTTAGATTTAGAACAGCATTCTTTGAAGCGGCATAGGCATCCCAGTCAATTGCATCACTGTAGCTGTCAGAGCTGATTTCAATGCTGTATCCGGAGTTTCCAATACCGGAGAACAGACCGTGATTGAAGAATGGCGTTGTCGTTGTTAACGGTGACTGTTCCGATTCGGTATGATAGCCGACATTCTTAGTCTCCAAAAACGGAAGATAATTATCACTATCTACAGACTTATACTCAAGCCAGACGAGAATGCCGTCATTATTATTTGATGATTCTCCATCAAACAAAGGATCTGTTCCATATTTGGCACTTCCGCTGAAGCCTGGAAGAGTGAGAACATAGTTCTTCATATATAGAGACACTGCCAGGCTTCCGGAACCTACGTCCTCTTCAATCAGGCTATCAATAAGGACACCTGTGTCATCACACATCTTCCAGCCGGAACCTGGGCTTGTAAGAGTAAATGTCACATCCGGGGTTGTGTCCTTAGGATATGAAATTCGGATGGATGTTGTGCCGGTGACTACTACGGAGTCGGATTCATCCTTACCCTCAACTTTATATTCCAAAGTGCAGGAGTCCGTCATTGCGGCATTTGTGGCAATATTTTTGACCGTAATGTTCAGCGTTGTGTAATCCTTGTTGCCCTTGAGGGTGACGTAGACGTTGCTCTGGTTGGTGCTGTCGCTGATGACTGTGGCATCCTCTGTGATCACATCGTAGTCGTCATGGTAGAAGATCAGATACAGCTTGTTTACGTCTGCGGTCTTTCCGTATTTTGACTTCTTGGTCTCCCAGACAATCTTGTTGACCACAAATTCACCGTTTGCATTTGTTGTGGTTGTGGCGACATAGCCGGATTTCTCGCTGGGCCTTGTGCGCGTTCCTGCCTTGAACTCCTCATAATCGGAGTCCCTGGCGCCCTTGTCTGTATATGCGAAGACATTCACATCGGATACGGCGACGCTTTCTGTTCCGACTTCGGTTACGACCTTTCCGCTGATTCCAGCCTCAAAGACCTGGGAACAACAGCAAAGAACCAAAATCGAGCCGAGTACGGCAAACAATACAAATAATAATCTTTTATCCATTCGAACGCTCCATTCTTCTGTTTTTTCTTCTGATTACGTTTCTCTCGCCTATGTAATAAATTACAGGGACGATGAACAGTGTTATGAGTGTGGAGGTCATAAGGCCTCCTGCAATCGACTGGCCGACGGATGCATAGATTTCAGCGCCCTCGCCCAAGGAGAGAGCCATAGGAATAACACCGACGACAGTCGTAAGTGTTGTGATTAAAATAGGTCTCAGACGCGAAGAGCTTCCCTTGACCACGCTCAGTGCAAGAATCTCCTGTTCGGATCTCTCGTCAATCATCTTGCCGCGGGCAACTTCATGACTATAGCCGCTTCCAGGTTTGTCCACAAGGGCCTCGTCCACACCAAGCATACGGGCGGCACGCTTTCTGTCACGCAGCTGATTGATGTAGTCAATGAGGATGATTGCGTTGTTGACAACCGTTCCGGACAGAGCCACAAGCGCTATGGAGCTCATCATGGTTATGGATGAACCGAACGCAAGAAGGCTGACAATGACACCGATTAAGCAGAACGGGACGCTGACCATGATGATGAAAGGCTGTCTGAAGCGCTCGAACTGTATGACCATGACCATGTAAAGGAGGAAGATTCCGATGCTTACAGCCGTTATGACAGGCACGATGCTGTCCTCGATCAGGCCGATGATTCCGCTTGATTTGGTCTCAATTCCTTCTGCAAGCGGATTCTGAGCAAGGTAATTGTACATTCTGGAGGAGACGCCCGAGGCATCCTCGCTGACAAGTGTGGCTCCGACTGTGACAGAAAGCGATCTGTCTGTGTGCCTGATGGAGGAAACTGTGCTTGTGACACTTATGTCTCCCAGCTCCTCAAGCGAAACTGTGCTTCCTGCAAGGGTTTTAATCGGAATCTTTCCAAGGCTTGCTGCATCGATAAAGCCGTCGGTGATGTCACTTGAGATGTGGACGTTGCTTCGCTCCTCGTTTCCGATTGAGACATTGCCGGTATCCACCCCGTTGAACAAGATGGCAGACACCATTCCCACCTCATAGCTTGTAAGCCCTAAGGAGTTGAGTTTTGTATTATCTGCCGAGATTGTCAGAAGAAGCTCGTCAAAGTTCGTCGAAATATCTGTGACAGTGACATCCGGATCCTGTGCCAGGAACGCACGTAGTCTTTCACCTTCCTGATAAAGCAGATTCAGATCCGTTCCGACAAGTGTAAGCTTATAACCGCCTCCGCCTGAGATGTATGAGACAAGTTTGTCAAAGCCTCCGTTTGTGGACTTGATCTTACAATCGCGGATTCTTGCTGAAAGCTCATACTGTGCGTCATTTATAAGTTTATGGACGCTTCTTCTGTCTCCGCTTCTGAGTTTGACGTACATATATGACTGGTTGGGCCTTGCGGTCATGTTGCCGCCCATCGAGTCATTCACACCTACAAAGATTGCAATTCCGTCTATCTCAGGCTGTAATTCCCTGAGAATCTCGGAAGCCTCAAGAGTTTTTTCCTTTGACATATCAAGGTCATAACCCTGAGGGAACTCCATATTGACATAGTATTCTCCTGTGTCAATTGCAGGGATGAAGCTGTATCCCAGGTTAAACACCAGAACCAGGGAAAGCATCAGAAGAAGAATAGGAAGAATTATGACATAGCGTCTGTTGTTCAGACCCCATTTAAGTGCTGAGTTATATAAACCCTCCAGCCTATCCATCATCCTCATGAAGGCTGTCTTCTTGGGTACCTTTGGATTCTTTGCCATAAGGACATTGGCCAGGAACGGCACCACCATGACGGCTACAATCAGCGAGGCCAGGATACAAAGAACCAGAACCTTGGCAAAGCCGTTGAGAATCATTCCCACCATGCCGCCCAGGAAGATGATCGGAATAAAGACGACAATCGTTGTCATGGACGAAGCGATAATCGAAGCTCCGACCTCATCAGAACCCATCAGAATAGCTTCCTCCGGGGTGTATTCGTCACGTCCCAGATAGCGCGAAATCTGCTCGAGCATGACCGTGGACGCATCTACAACCATTCCCAGGGCAACGACGAAGCTGGATGTGGTTATCAGGTTTATCGTCTGACCCGTGATTCTCATCGCAATGAATGTAAACAGGAATGAAAGCGGAATGGATGCACCGATAACAAGCGTCGCCTTAGGGTTGTTCAGAAACAGGAAAATGACCAAAACAGCGATGATGATACCTGTGATTCCCGAATTCAGGACGTTTGAAAGGCTGTTCTTAATGCTCTTGGCATCATCCGAGAAAATCTTATACGTCAAAGCCCCGTCGGTATCGGAAGACAAATCCGAGAGAATCTTCTTGATGCTCTCGCTGATTTTGACCGTGTTGGCTCCGGATCTCTTGGTAACCGAGACCATGACCAGGTTGCTTCCTTCCGACATGGCATAGATCGATGCCTTAGGAAGCATGAAATCAACATCCGCGATGTCTCTGAGGTAGACCATCACATTATCAGAGCCCATGCCCACCGGGAGGTCTCTCAGCTCATCAAGGCTGTCCACAGCTCCGTCATATTTGACGTTGATGGTATGGCTCTGGTAGTCAGCTGTCCCAAGCGGAACGGAGAAGTTCGAGTAATTCAGAACCTGATAGACCTGAAGGATGCTGATTCCCTTGGATGAAACATCGTCCATCCTGAGCTTGACCTCAATCTGCGGCTTCACATCACCGTACATCTCAACCGAAGCCACACCGTCGATACGTGTGATTTTGGGCTTCAGAGTATCATTGATATAGGAAGTGATTCTTGCAGTATCATCTCCGCCTATGATTGCAAACTGCATCAGAGGAAGCATCGTAGCTCCTCCGACAAGGGCATAGGGCTTCTGGGCATCGGATGGAAGATCGCCTTCAAGCTGCTGAAGGCGGAACCTCAGCTCCGTAAGTTGCTCATAGACATCAATGCCGTCCTGGTAGTTTATGGTGATCCAGCTGAACGAGTTGTTGCTCTGGCTGGACATGCTCTTGAAGTACGGCAGAGTGACCATCTCGTCTTCTATGATCTTTGTTATGTCGTTCTCCACATCCTCTGCGGAGGCTCCGGGATAGATTGTGATGATCTCTACCTCCGGAAGCGACATATCCGGAATGAACTCCAAAGAAAGGCCGAACAGACAGTAGATTCCGAAGGCGACAAGGGCAATGAGGATCATGGCGATGACAACCGGATGCTTTACAGCATAATGAGAGATTTTCATCTGACGTTGACCTTCTGTCCGTCAAGGACATTTCCCTGTCCGTCGACAATAAAGAGTGTGTTCTCCCACTTCTGGTCGATGACGAGTCTTGTATTGTCTGCGGCTATGATATCCAAATTCACATACTTTGCAGTCTGGGTCTCAGGGTCATAGTAATATGCAGATCCGTCTGTGTTGCGTGTCTTCTGATCTATGACCAGAGCATTCTCATAGGTTCTGTAGACCATGCTGACCTTGACGTACATTCCCGGTCTGAAGGATGAGACATCACCTTCGAGCTTGAGCGTGACCTTGAAGGTCTTTGACTCTGGCGAGACATATGGAGCAATGGTGTCAACAACAGCTTCCGTGCTGTTGCCGTCCCTTGAAACAATAGCCTTGATTCCATCTTTATTTGAAGAAATCAAATCAAAGTAACGCTCCGGGACATTGAGATTGATTCTAAGCTTATCAAGATCCGCTATGATGTAAAGCGGACTTGTAGATGTTCCCACAGAGCCTTCTGCACTGTCCGCCATAAGGATGGTGCCCGACTTGGGAGCTGTAACCGTGGCATAGCCCAGCTGGACTTTGGCAAGGTCATACTGTGCCTTGTAGGCCTCAAACTGGGCCTTGGCCTCATCATAGTTCTGCTGTGTGGCCGCCCCTGACTGATAGAGATTTGATACTCTTGTGAAAGTGGCTTCCGATGCTAGATAAACAGCCTCGGCCTGCTTCACCTGAAGTTCGTAAGGCTCGCTATCTATCTGGGCAAGAACCTGACCTTCCTGTACATAGTCTCCGGCCTTTGCATAGTAACCTGTGATTGTTCCCTGTACGAACGGCACAACTGGAATCATCGCCTGTGCCTCGATATAACCTGAAAGCTCAAGGCTCTGCTCTACCGTTGCCCTATACGGTTTTTCAACCTTCACAGGAGCAAGAGGACTTTCAAAAACTTCCTTCGGCCTGCTTATGATGAATTTCCAGATCAGAAAGAGACCTAGCCCTATGATCAAGAGAGTTATTAGCCATCTGATGAAAACTGCACTTTTTCTACCCATAATGCCAACCTCCGCCCGTTTCCCGGCCAGTTCGGGGTAGAATCAAATATACTAATCACTCTTGTAAATATCAACAATATATATCAGATACTTGAAAGATAATGCATCACGGCTTCCAACACAGATCCCGAAAGCGCCCTTGCCTTGTCAGAGCATGTCAGATAGTCGGCGTTCTCCCCGCGCGGGTCAATGTCTGAAATCTTGAAATGCTCAGGCACATAAAGGCCGTCATGCAGAAGGCCGCGTATCATGCCGTCCAATGAAGCCAAAACCTCAGTCTCTCCCACATAGGCGATAATCTCCCCTTTTCTTACGATATCACCTATTTTCTTCACAGCTCTGAAGATGCCCTCGCATGGCGAGTGAATCACACGCTCTGTTGTAAACCCTGCGATATTTCCGGGAATCCCTGTATTGGGGCTGGCGCTTCCATCATAAATCAGACGTGCAAGATTATGGCCGCGTGCGGTTTCTATCACGCAGTTCACATCATCAGGGGCCTTGAATCCCGGCCCCAGCGCCACGGTAAACGGCGCCATGTCCCTGTTTGTTCCGAGATTCTTCTTGGCTATGATGCTGTCCACAACCACCGTGGGCTTATAGCGCTTTATGACCTCACCCTCCGGGTCGATGACAACGGGCACAAAGCCCTCTTCCAAAACCTTGTTCACACTTTCAATGTCACAGAGTTTTGCACTCACGCCTTCCACCGTCATCTGCTTGTCGAACATAGCCTGTGCAAAGGAAACGGTGCGCCTGATTACGGTGGGTTTTTCTATATCAAGGGCAATTACCTTAAAGCCTGCGTTATGAAGTCTGATGATTGAGGCCGTGGCAAGATCCCCGGCTCCGCGGACAACGATAAGGTTGTTGAATATGTCACTGTATCGTTTCATACAGCTCTCCTTTCTGTTCGGATGCGGTGCAGACAAAGACATCGTCCGGATATTTAAGATTTTTAAGAAGTGCGGTGTTTTCAAAGGCCTCTGCCCCGTTGAAGACTATCGCACGGTGGCCAGGAAGGCTTCCTTTGAGAAGGCACTGGCTATTGTCCAGATACCATTGAAGATAGCTTTCATCCACAACAAGTTCCCTGCTTTCCCCAAAGGCAACATCCGTTGTTCTTTCTCCTATTCCCCAAAGCCCCATCACGGAGATTGTGTATGTGGTAAAAGGCGGAATCACAGGGTCACGTTGGGTATGGACCTTTAAAGGAAGGCGTTTTGAGCCGTCGGCCTCGTTTATGACAACATCATAGCGGCTTCGGATAGAGTCCAGATTCTCAATCGGGGGACAGCAGACCTTATTCTTGTCTTCGGCCTCAACAGCATAGAGCACCGAGCACGGAGAGTCCGGGAAAAACGAGAGAACGGAGTCGTCACAGAAGAATCTGTCTGTCATGTAGTTGTGAAAACGAGGAGACATCAAGCGCGTGGTTGTTGTTATAAGCACCCTCTTTCCGATACTGCGAAGATATGAAGCCAGATTCACCATAAGCGTGGTCTTTCCGCCTCCGCCTATAAGCGAAATGAATGCTCCGTCCTGCGCAGATCTGGCTGCCAGGATTTTGTAAAGGTCCATGCCATCATTCTAATTCAAAAACAATGGTTGCGCAAACATTGTCCAAAGGATATCTTTGAAAACGGAGGCTGATATGGACTTCATTTCAAAGATTGTTCTTGTGGAGAACGGCGATGGCTTTTTCGGTCCCGGTGTCAGGGATCTTCTTCTGAATATAGAAAGCGAAAAGTCCGTGCGCCGTGCATCGGAAAAGATGCAGATCAGCTACTCCAAGGCATGGAAGATAATCAGAAACGTTGAAAAGGCCATGGGAGAGAGTGCCGTAATCCGTATCCACGGAGGCTCAGACGGAGGCTCTGCAAGTCTCTCTGAGGCAGGAAAGGCACTTTTACAGAAATACATGGACTTTGAAGAAAGAAGCCGCATAGCAGATCAGAAGATCTTTGAGGAGATTTTCAAATGAATTCTTATTACAGTAACTTGCTTAAGGTCCTTCCAGAGGGAAACCTTGAGCGCAGAACGGATATCACAACAGGCCATGAGGCCATCTATAAAGACGGAAAGCTGCTTTTCAGCGATTCAGATGATGCTGTTTTAAAGCCGGATCTTACAGAAAGCATTGTCGCAGAGCCTCATCTTGTACTCTTCGGTTCAGGCCATGTGGGAAAGGCCCTTTATGACCTTGCTGTCCTTCAGGACATGAAAGTCACTGTCTTTGACCCAAGAAGCGAGCTTATGACACAAGATCGTTTTCCCAAGGCTACAAGGATTGTGGGAGAATTCGAAGAAATCCTCTCAAAGGACTATGAAGACTTCCATGCTCCGTACTACTGCATCTTCACACACGGACACCTACATGACGAACAGTGTCTTCTCTATGCCTTAAGACATCCGCATGCATACATAGGAATGATCGGATCCAAGGCAAAGGTTGCCCACTGCATGGAGATTGTAAGAAACAGCGGCATCACGGATGACATGCTGACAAAGCTTCATACACCCATAGGACTATCCATCAACGCTGTCACTCCGCAGGAAATTGCAATCTCAATCATGGCTCAGATAGTCTCTGTATTCAGAACAGACAAGAACGCAGTCACAATAGATACTCAGATTGTAAGAAAGGCAGCCTCAGAGCGTGGAATCATGGCCCGCATCATAAAAAAGGACGGCTCTTCGCCGCGCTCAGTGGGTTCCATGATATTTGTAACAGAAAACGACTTCATAGGAACAGTCGGAGGCGGAGCCGTTGAAAGGATTGCCATCGACAGATCCAGAGAGCTTCTTAAGAAAAACGAAAGGCTCCTGGTCGAGCACTACAGTCTCAAACCCACGGGGCCTTTAAATATGACATGTGGCGGTGAAAACACCATCATGTACAAGCTGATTGTCTAACTCAACCCTTTAAAAGCTCGAGAATCTCGCGGAAGAAGGTATCAAATCCTGCATCGGAAAGAATCCCTAAACATGTTCCGGCAAAGTAGATAGCATCACCCTTTATCTCATCGAACGTTCCAAGAGCATCTGCTACTTTCTCAGTAATGAAATCACTAATTACCTGCTTTGCCTCTTCATCTGACATCTCCTCCTTGGTTTTTCCCTTGAGAGCCCTGATGAAATCCCATAATGAAGAATCCTTATCTTTTCCCGCTCTCTTACTGAAGTCATAGACGATTTCGATGTAGGACTTCAGAACATCTTTAGGTTCTTTTCCCTCTTCAGCTTCTATTCCAAGAGCCGCGGCTATTTCCTCGAGCTGTTTTTCCCTCAGGACCTCAATAGGGTTCTGAAGGTCTTGAACTTTGTTCTGCATATCACAAAGAGCAGTGATGTTTTTTTCATTCAGATAATTGTCCAAGAATGTGGCCCAGATACTCTGTTCGCGGTCCATCAATCTGGAAAACGAAGATACCAGATACATGACAAGGTCATCAAGGGTAAGACCGTAATCAATGTCAGCCTCAGCGATTCCCTCGAAGATAGTAGCTTCACCACTTGACTTGATATAAGGAATCATCGAAAGCTCATAGCAGAATCTGAGGGATTTTGATTCCGCATGGAGTCTGTTGTATTTGACAAGGCTGAATCTGTAATCCTCTGAAACAAACGTTGCAAGCTTCCCCAATGTCTTTCCGAATACCAGAATAAAGGTATTGTTGTCAGTGGCTCTATCTACGCTTTTTCCTTCGGAATTCGATGAAATAAGCCCGACAATATCAATATCACCCACAATATTCAGCTTTGAATAGTTTGTGGAAAGCTTCAGAACAGAAAGAACAGAATTAGCACTTTCAGCTATCTCCTTCTCCTTTTCTTCATATGTTCTGTCCTCAACTGATTCACTGAGCTTCTGTACAAGAGAATTCATCAAGGAGAACGTTACGACATCGCGTCTTGTAAGTTCTTTTGTTCCGCCTTCCTCAGCGCAGAAACCCTCAAGTGAAGTAATAACTTCCATAAAGGCTGTTCTGAGTCTTTCAACATGTGCGTTGTTTGAATTGATAGTAGAGGCTGTTGTCTTCAAATCCACTACGGCATCTCTGAAGACTGAAACAGGGGTAGAGACGACAGCATCAAGATTTGAGATGAATGAATCAACGCTCTGAACCGAGCCTAAGAACCCTGATATGGATTCAATCAGCTCGGATGCCAAAGCAGGATTCAAAAGAGAATCTTTGTCCGTAGCTATACTGTCTACGGTTGCGATGGCGGCATTAGGTCGTCTGAGATCGGGCTTGATCCCATAGACATTGCCGCCCATCCATTTCATTACTTTACCCAATCCTGCAGCCGCATCCTGAGAGCAAGATGTCATAATCATGACCACCACAGCCAGGATTAAGGCTGCAACCCGAAATTTCCTCATTTTAAAAACCTATCTTACTTCTTGTCGTATCCCAGGCTGAACTTGATGGTCAGAGAATCAACCGGCTTGTCTCCGATCTGGTTTCCGAACTCCTGCCATCCGTAAGCAGCTTCAACCTGCATGAACGGAAGAAGCAGTCCGGCTCCGACAGAAAGGTAGCCGCGGTTGATTCCGCCTCTGACAGTAAGAACATCGAACAGACCAAGCTCAGCACCAAGATTCAGATGCAACAGAAGATCGCTGAATCTGGAATCCTTGCTTCCGATGCTCTTGATGTACTCATACATATCAACAAGGTCAGCTGTAAGAACCGGATTCAGAACCGGTACGTGCGGAGCAAATGCAAAACCGAAGTTCAGTGACCACGGAGTATCCATCGTAAAGCTCTCGGATTCTTTCTTAAGGCGTCCATCCGGCGGCTGAATAGCACCCTCGCTGAAGGAGTTCACAAGATCTCCGAATCCGCTGTAGCTCTTCATGTAATACTTGCCGTTGAGGTTGCTTGCAGTTGCGGCGATTGTAATCACATCATCAAGAAGTCCGAGGTTGACACCTACGTCAAACGGAATTGCATATCCGCCCATGACAGGAGTCTCCCACAGAGCAAGATTCTTAACATCTCCGCCGTTAATCAGAGGAGCGATTGTCTCTGCTGCAATTCCCTTGTAATAAGCCTTGTAGACACCGTGTACGGAAACACCTGCTGCCAGAGAAAGGCTCTTTGTATCAATGAGCTTCAGTCCGAAAGCAACGGTCTGGGCTGCATTGACTTCAGGAATGACCTTCTGGGAAGCGATACTTGTTCCGTAGTTCAGACCATGGAACTTAACCTGGACATTTGTTCCGAATCCAAGGATACCGAGCTTCATTGCAACACCTGCATCAACCTTGGCAACAAGGCTACGTCCTGCTCCGAGGTTCTCCAGGAACTTGGTGGCAAGAGTTGCCATGTCGGAATCTTCTGTCTGACCCTTGATCAGTCTGTTGAAAATATCAACGGCCTCAGGGTCATTGACCATCTTCTCAAGGTTGTAGACTGTAACAGAAACACTTGGAAGGCTCAGTGCGAATCCTCTCTTTGAAAGAGATGCCGGATTTGAGAAGAAGCTGTCAAGTCTTGTCTGAAAAGCAAGACCGCTCTGTCCCATAGCGTTGTATCTTGAAAGAGTCGGCTGGAATGCGAAGTTCAAAGCATAGTTCGGATCTTCGTCATATCTGACAACAGGCTCAGTCTCAGTAGCAAAAACAGCCGTGCAGGCCACAAGAAGGGCCAGAATTGCGATTAATACTTTTTTCATTTTACCATTCCTCCCCTTCATCTCATCTTCTCAACCAGTTCTGAGAACTTCGTAACACCTGCAACATCCAGAAGGAACTTGTCCCAGTTGGCCTTTGCAATCAGAACAGCAACTGTTCCGAGCTTGTTCCAAGACTCATCCTTATCAGTTACGACTTTCATTGCCTTATCAGCCAGATCAGTCAAATCTGAATATTTGTCAAAGTCAATGTCCTTGGACTTGTTACCAAGATCCATCAGGGCTTCGTAGTTATCGTCAACGAATTTCTTAAGCTGTGCATCCCATCCTTCAACTTCCTGTGAAGTTGTCATCATCACACACTCGAAATAAAGAATCAGATCATCCGGGGTGAGGTTCCTCTTGATTTTGGCATCTTCGAAGATGGTGTCAAGATTCTTTATATCCAGCTTGTCTTTGCTGATGTACGGCTTTGCCATCAGTTCATAGGATGCCATGACTGCACGGGCCTGTGAGAGAACCCAGTTGTATTTGTTAGCATCAAGCTTTCCGTCCTTAGTGATGAGGCGTACGAGCTTTGCAACGTTCTTTGAAGCCATTGCAAAGTACTTCTGAAGCTCATCATCCTCACCGTCTCTGGACTTTCCAAGGTCGGACATCATTGCAGAAACATCAATTCCCTCAAGAAGGTTGACACCTGCGACTTCCGAAACAACCTTGAGTGTGTTCAAAGCTGAAAGGCCTCTGTCTGCAACTTTCACAGCCTTGTCAGGATCATTTACCATTTCAGGGTCTGCTGCAATTTCATTTGCAAGATTGGCCATGTCATTGATGACTGCAACAGTTGCAAGGTCTCCCTTGGTAGGATTATCGGAGATGCTTTCCTTTGCCTTATCAAGAATGTCGGAGATGGACTTAACAACATCCTTTGCCTTCTGATCCTCAATATCATCAGGATCGGGCAATGTTCCTTTGACTACATCGATTGAGTCCTGAAGAGCTGCCTGTACCTCAGCACCCTTGCCTTCTGCGACAGGCTCAGCAAGCTGTTTCTGGAACTCTTCCTTTTTCTGCGGAGAAGCACTGATGTCTCCGATGTTATCAATTACTTTTGCAGCCTTGTCCAGATCGATGATGATATTTCCATCTTCATCTTCCTCGACAGCATCATTAATCTTCTTGGTTGCGTCCTTGACATCCTGCATGTTTGCCTTGATGCCGTAGACGTTCTTGCTCATGAAGCCCATGAAGCCGCCTACGTCCTCAAGGCTACAGGAAACAAGACCGATTGCCATAGCTATTATGAGAATAATAGGAAGTAACCGTTTCATTTTTCCCTCCGTTTTTCCTTTTCCAATGGTTTGTGGATATATCTAACAAAAATATAACAAATATTAAGTCAGAAAGTAACAAAAAAGAGTCAACTAAACATTTAATTCCACAAGGGCGCTCAGTCTAAGGGCTTTGCTTTCAGAATTCCTCTGCAAAGAAGAGCCAGGACAGTCGCCAGAATCGGGAACAAAGAGAAACTTGAGAACAGGATATTGTAGCCGAATCTGTCAATCACAACGCCGCCTGCAAGAGAACCGAGCATCTGCGGAAGATTCGTAGCAATGGCCCAATAGAAGCTCATTGCCACAGAATAATGCTCTTTCTGCACATCATGGGCTATGAATTGAGTTGCTGCAATGTGATAGGATCCAAATGTCATTGAATGCAGAAGCTGGGCAAATACAAGGCCAAGAACACTTGGGAAGAACCTGTAAACCAGAAGTCTTACTGCAAGAGCAAAAGAGCCCAGGACTATCAGCGTGTACGGAGTTGTCTTCTTCTTTTCCAGAAGAATTCCTCCTATGTTCATCATCACGAATTCAGACAGGGCGCCAAGAGAGACAAACAATGCGAAGTTTCCTCCAAGTCCCAGAACCTCGACCATGTATGAAGACAGAAGGCGATCCGGAATGGCGTGAGCCACTCGGGAAAGACCGATTACAACCATCATCAGATAAAAGCGCTTTGAAAAAAGGCCGTTTATGGATTTTCGTTTCTTTGAGTCCCTCTCAGGAGGAAGATCTTTAGGAATGAACAGGACCACCGCCATAAAGACTGCAGTGGCTATTGCAAGGCACAATGCTATGGAGCTGTTATCTGTTTCTTTGGGAAATCTGATCAGGCTGAAAAGAGCCAACGCCAGAACATAACCCATTGTTCCGGCAGACCTTGCTATACCGTATTTCTGTGCATCACCGTTTAAAAGTCTGTTCTGATAGCCGTCGATCAGAGGACTGATTGAAAGATACATTCCGCTTACCACAAAAAGCGAGATTGCGGTTATTGCCACTGAGGGTGAAAGCGCCATAGGAATAAAGACAACGGCACAGACAAGCGCCAATATCAGAAATAAAAGCTTGGTTCTTCTTGTTTTATCGGAAACACCGGAAATAAGAAGCGGAAGGATGATTGACCCCAGCTGACCTATGGCCACAACAAGGCCCACCATGGAATGCGAATAACCCTTGTTCCTGAGGATAATCTGGACATAGGGTGCTATCACCGCAATAATGACCTGAAATGAAAAATTCAGCAGTATAAATCTAAACACGACAGCATCATATACATTTGAGTGCAAATAGACAACAAGACGCCACGGTTACAAGCCGTGGCGTCTGATGTTTTTTTAAGCTATGTCGCTTAGCGGATGGCAAGCTCTGTCTGGATGTCGAAGAACTTTGCCTTTGCCATGTTCGGAGCAAGAGAAATCTTCTCACCGACCTTGACGACGACGTTCGGGTCAATCTTACCGGTGATCTGGTTCTTTGATGTTGCAACGAAGACATGGGTCTCAGATCCGAGAGGCTCGACAACTGAGACTGTTCCGTCGATGGTCTCACCGTCTTTGGACTTCTTCTCATAAGTGACATCCTCAGGACGGATACCGAATGTGACCTGCTTTCCGGCATACGGCTTCAGAAGCTTTGCCTGAGCCGGTGTAACCTTGATGCGGAAATCACCTTCGTGGACGAATACATCATCGCCCTCAACCATGACAGTGCATGTCATGAAGTTCATCGGTGGTGATCCGATGAAGCCTGCGACGAACTTGTTGTCCGGGTTGTTGTACAGCTCAAGAGGTCCGCCGATCTGCTGGATGACACCGGTCCGCCGATCTGCTGGATGACACCGAGCTTCATGACGACGATCTTGTCTGCCATTGTAAGTGCCTCGACCTGGTCATGTGTGACATAGATCATTGTGGCCTGGAGTCTGTGGTGCAGTCCCGAAATCTCAGCTCTCATCTGAACACGGAGCTTAGCATCGAGGTTTGAGAGCGGCTCATCGAAAAGGAATACTTTCGGCTTTCTGACGATTGCTCTTCCAACAGCAACACGCTGTCTCTGACCACCTGAGAGAGCCTTCGGCTTTCTGTCGAGGAGCTCCTCAATGTCGAGGATCTTTGCCGCCTCACGAACACGGGCATCAATTTCCTCTTTCGGGAATTTGCGGATCTTGAGTCCGAATGCCATGTTGTCATAGACGGTCATGTGCGGGTACAGAGCATAGTTCTGGAAGACCATTGCAATGTCTCTGTCTTTCGGCGGGACGTCGTTGACGAGCTTTCCGTCGATGTAAAGTTCTCCACTGGAAATATCTTCCAGTCCGGCGACCATACGAAGGGTGGTTGACTTACCGCATCCTGAAGGACCGACAAGAACAACGAATTCCTTGTCAAGAATCTCAATGTTTACGTCATTGACAGCCTTGACTCCACCATCGTAGACCTTGCAGATGTGTTTAAGTAGTACTTCTGCCATTCAAACCTCCGAGGTTTTATCTTATTCCTTAGTAGGATACAACGGTTTTGCCGAAACTGTCAAAGAAAAGAAAAAAGAAATTATTTTTTCTAAACTTATGGACCGAAAGTCTGTACCAATGTCAATTTTACTTGTAAAATATAGCAAATCTGTCTATATTATATGCGAAGCAGCCGATTGCAAAATCTGTTGCTTCGGGACGGGTTTGGAGTAAACAGAAGAAATGAGGCGAAATCTGCTGATTACCATATGCATTCTCATCTTATCCTCAGTGTGCCTTTTTGCCGAAACTTCTTTGGGCTCCATCAGATTCGACTACAACATCTACAAACAGTCGGTCGGAACAGTCTCAAGCGTATACTTTGTGGATGCAAACGGAAACAGAGTCACCCAGTCCCCCATAGATATGAACATCGACAACACTTTCGATTCATATACGACACCGCAGCTCTATTTCGTTCAGGAAAACAATCTCAAAGCCGATGATTCCGTCAGAAGAGTCAAGCTTTATTTTTCTTTCTTCACCCCTTCTGACGGAAATAATGCAGGATTCGAGGGTTGCTATGCGGTTTTCCTTTGGAGATTGAACGATCCTACGAACCGCACATCCGGTCTGAAAGCAAAAAGAGATAAAGGGTTAAACATTGCCCCCAATAAAAGAAGAGATATGGACTTTGGTCTTGATAACTCAAACAGCCAGAACGGTGAACCTATTGCGTGCTACTACCCTCTTTCGTTTGCGTTCGAAGGAACTTACGAAATTGATAATAACACGATGACTGAAATACACTATCTTGATACATACTATCCAGGAGAATACTCCGCAACCATAACAGTGGAGCTGCAAGGAAACTGAGATGAAACGGTTTTTAGTTGTTTTAACATTGATAGTCTTCTCTTGCATGTTCTGCTTCGCAGACGAAGGAACCCATGACTCAACAACATTGAACGTCACTGCAACTAAGTCAGGTTCTCTTTCTTCTGATTTTGCTTTGGTTGTGACAGCCTCTGTGCCTCAGTCAATTGTTCAGGAAGGACAGTCCTTGATCGGAGAAATCGGAAGTGTCGAGTCATTTGACCTCACACCGGTATTGAAACAAGGTTTAAATCTCCAAGGATTTAATAACGCACTTACACTTACTGTCAGCACAAATTCGAAGAAGCCCGTTTCAATTGATGTATGGTTCTCAGCTTTCAGAGACACCACAAGATATAATGAAGAGCTGGATTTCGACGGTGTTGCCGCTTCGTATATTACCGCCACCTGGACAGCATATTCAAATGAAAACAAACCTGAGTATACTTCTGCTGATGATACCTATGGGTCTGTCAAATATTTTTACAAGCTGAATACGGTAGCAAACAAAACAACGACACTCACTAATAACAAATCAATCTCTACAAAAGCAGAGAACGCATCCGGTAACTCCCTGAGTCTTGTATTCACTCCGGTTGCCCAAAATGCAAG
>ONWV01000090.1 GCA_900321635.1 uncultured Spirochaetaceae bacterium
TTGTTCTCTTCCTTGTTGCCCGGGACTCTGATTGAGTTCTTCAGGACACTGTAATCTGTCATTCCAAGCCCGAGGTTCCACTCCTTGAGCTTTTCTTTGATTTCAGAGAGGGACTTCTTGCCGAAGTTTCTTGTCTTGGCAATCTCCTCCTCCGTCATCTTCGTGAGGTCTCCGATTGTGCGGATGTTGGCGTTCTTCAGGCAGTTGCTTGAACGCACTGTGAGCTCCAGCTCCTCCACGGAAGTGTTGAGGATCTTTCTGACCTTCTCCTCTTCCTCGTCAACCTCGTCGCTGCCATTGACCATGCTCTCATCAAAGTTGATGAAGATGGAAAAATGATCCTTGGCGATCTTTGCAGCCTCTGCCAATGCATTCTCCGGAGAGATTGTGCCGTCGGTCCAGATCTCAAGATCCAGCTTGTCATAGTCGTTCCTCTGTCCGACACGGGTCGGCTCGATGGAATACTTCACGCGTGTGACCGGTGAGAAGATCGCATCGACAGGAATGGTTCCTATGACCTCGACATAATTCTGGCTCACCTCTGCCGGGACATAACCGCGGGCGAAATCAATCTGGACAACCATCTCAAGGTTTGTGTCATCCATCATGTCAAAGATCTCAAGATCCTTGTTGATGACCTCGACACGGTCCTTCTCGAAATCAGCACCGGTGATTGTGCCGGGGCCCTTGCACTCGAGGGAGATTGTGGTTGACTCCACTTCCTCAGGCATGGTGAGTCTGAGCTTCTTCAGGCGGGCGATGATCTCGCAGATATCCTGCTTGACTCCCGGAATGGCCTCAAACTCGCTAGAGATCAGATGTGAGGTTCCGTCTGCATCGTAATATGTAAACCATACAGCAGTGATTGCATATCCCTGGATTGAAGACAAGAGAACTCTGCGCAGTGTGTTACCGATTGTGGTTCCGAAGCCTCTCTCGAACGGATAGGCTGTGAACTTCCCGTAATTGGCCTCAACTTTGCTGTGCTCCATTGAAATCGATCTGGGCTTCTTGAAACCCTTCATTAGGTTCTTGCGTGCCATTGACACTCCTTTACATTTCGGAAGTCCGCCTTATTCAGGCGGCTTCACACTTATCTGGAATACAACTCAACAACAAGCTGCTCGTTGACTCCCTCAAGCTCCTTAACCTCTTCCTTTCTTGGAACAGCAACAAACTGTCCCTTCATGTTGTCCGCATCGACAGTGAGCCATGGGCTGACACCGCTCTTGCTGACCTCAACGAGGTTCTCTTTGATCATGACCAGCTTCTTGCTCTGCGGAGCGATCTCGATCTCATCACCAGCCTTGAGTCTGTATGACGGGATGTCAACACGCTTTCCGTTGACGAAGACGTGACCGTGACTTACAAGCTGTGCTGCCTGCGAGCGGCTGCATGCGAAATGCATTCTGAAGACAACGTTGTCAAGTCTGCGCTCGAGCAGGCCGATAAGGTTGTCACCGGTCTTACCGGAAAGCCTTGAAGCCTCGTCGAATGTGAGCTTGAACTGCTTCTCAAGCATGCAATAGATTCTCTTGAGCTTCTGCTTTGCGCGAAGCATCAATGCATAGTCTGTGGGCTTCTTTGCACGAGCCTTCGGATCCTTGCCAGGAAGACCGCACTCTGCCGGATTGTTCATCGGGCACTTTGCGGAAAGGCATCTTGAACCCTTCAAAAAGAGCTTAGCTCTCTCAGCTCTGCAGTATCTGCACTTTGGTCCTGTATATCTTGCCATTTTCTATCTCCTCGTCAGATTCTTCTGGTCTTTCTCGGTCTGCATCCGTTGTGTGGAATCGGAGTCACATCACGGATTGAGCGGACCTTGAGTCCGAGAGCACCGAGGCAGCGAATGGCACTTTCGCGTCCCTGACCCGGGCCCTTAACAAAGACGTTGACCTCGCGGAGACCGAAATCAAGAGCCTTCTTTGCTGCTGTCTCACAAGTTGTCTGAGCAGCATAAGGAGTTGACTTCTTAGCTCCACGGAATCCGAGACCGCCGGCACTTGACCATGAGATGGCGTTTCCGTTCAGATCGGTAATCGTCACGATGGTGTTGTTGAAAGTAGCCTGGATATAGACATTGCCTTCAAATACGGTCTTCTTGACCTTAGCTTTACGCTTTGTGGTTGTTGCCATAATCTACTCCTTACTTCTTCTTTCCGGCGATGGTCTTCTTCTTACCCTTACGAGTACGTGCGTTGGTCTTTGTTCTCTGACCACGTACAGGAAGTCCCTTTCTGTGTCTGAGACCGCGATAGCAACCGATGTCCATCAGTCTCTTAATGTTGAGGTTGACCTGTGTGCGAAGTCTACCTTCGACAGTATAGTCATTCTCAATCACCTTACGGAGCTCGGCCAGAACGTCTGCGCTGAGGGTGTTGATGCGAGCATCCGGATCAACTCCGGTCTTCTTGCAAATCTCTTCAGCGGAGGTTCTTCCGATTCCGTAGATGTATGTCAAAGCAATCTTTGTAGCCTTGTTAGGTAAATCTACACCTGCAATTCTTGCCATCAAAGGCCTCCCTAATTATTTCTGTCTCTGTTTATGCTTCGGGTTCTCGCAGACAATGCGAACAAC
>ONWV01000035.1 GCA_900321635.1 uncultured Spirochaetaceae bacterium
AGCCAGACCGAGATGGGCCAGGGCTTCCACACCATCCTGCCCAAGATTGCGGCGCACGTGCTTGAGATCCCCATGGAGATGGTCATCTTCGACGACCCCGATACTTCCCGCGTACCGGACTCCGGACCTACGGCGGCCTCAAGGTCCACCATGATAGTCGGAGAGCTGGTGGAGAGGGCGGCAAAGCTGATGAAACCGCGCTACAGCAAGGAAGACGACTTCACTGTGGAGACACAGTACGAGCATCCCGAGGGCTTCCCGTGGGACCAGAACACCTTCCAGGGCTACGCCTACCTGGGCTACGGCTGGGGCGTGTGCGCAGTTGAGGTGGAGGTTGATCCCTGCACCGCTGAGATCACCACCAAGGGCATCTGGTCCAGCCACGACGCAGGCCATCTGATAGACGAGCGCATCGTCCACGGACAGGTCAACGGCGGAGTCATCCAGGGTCTGGGCTGGGGATCCACGGAGGTCATGCAGAACGTGGGCGGTCACTTCAAGCAGACCAGCATGAGCGACTACATCATCCCCACATCCATGGATTTCCCCAGACAGGGAGTCTACTTTGTTGAGAACCCCTACGAGTGGGGTCCGTTCGGAGCCAAGGGAATGGGGGAACTGGTGTTCAACGGAAGCGCCGCGGCCTACATCGACGCAGTGTCCAGGGCAATAGGCAAGCGCAGCTGCAGCATCCCGCTTCCCACCGAGGACGTCATGGGATATCTGATGCACGGCACAGATCTGAAGGCACCGCTTGAGGAGGTCCGCTGATGGAGACAAAAATCTGTTTCAGACTGAACGGAAAAGATGTGAAGATCACAACCGATCCTCTCAGACGTCTGATTGATGTCCTTCGTGAGGACTTTGACCTCAAGGGAGTCAAGGAAGGCTGCTCTGAGGGCGAGTGCGGAGCATGCTCCGTGCTGTTCAACAATAAGATGGTCACAAGCTGCATCATCCCGATCGGCGCAGCTGACGGCCAGGAAATAATGACTATCGAAGGAATCTCCGCAACGGAGAAGGGAAAGATAATCGTGGATGCATTCGCTGACGGCGGAGCAGTTCAGTGCGGATTCTGCATCCCCGGCATGGTCATTGCCGCATACTATCTTCTTTCCAACAATCCTGATCCGAGTGACGATGAGATCAGACTCGGAATCAGCGGAAACATCTGCAGGTGCACAGGCTACGACTTGATTGTTGAAAGCATTCATCTTGCAGCAAAGAGGGGAGGTGCCATATGGAAGAGCTGAAGTGCTACATGCCAAAGACCCTCAGGGAGGCCCTTGAGATAAAGGCTAAAGTCGATGTGATTCCGCTTGCTGGCGGAAGCGACCTGATGGTTTCCCACAAAAGGACAATAGGTCTTACCCCTGTTTTCGAGAAGCCTGTGATGATAATCAGAAACCTTCCCGAACTGAGAAAGATCTATGTCAACGACAAGGGCGAATGCTGTATCGGCGCCGGATGTACCAGTGCGGAGATTGCCGAAAACAAGCTCTGTCCGTGGCATCTGAGGCAGGCTGCCTCCAGAATGGGTGCAATAGGACTGAGAAACAGTGCGACTATTGCCGGTAACATCGCAAACGCATCGCCTAAGGGCGACACTCCGGGCCCGCTTTATCTTCTTGATGCCCGCGTCAAGATTTCATCGCTTCGCGGTGACAGGGAAGAGCTTGTTTCTGACTTCATCGTCAAGTTCAGAACAATCGACCTTAAGAGCGATGAGCTTATCACAGAGATCATCGTGCCCTATTCAGAGGATGATTTTGACTACATCTTCTGGCACAAGGTCGGAACAAGAAAGGCCAACGCAATAAGCAAGATTACTGTAAGCCAGGCAATCAAGTTTGAAAAAGACGGAAAGACTGTCAAGGATTACAGGGTCAGCGCTACTGCAACAGGTGCCAAGACCAACAGAAGCCGTGATGTTGAAAAGCTGATTATCGGAAAGACAATAGAACCTGAAATC
The DNA here is from genome assembly GCA_900321635.1 of uncultured Spirochaetaceae bacterium. Lineage (GTDB taxonomy): Bacteria > Spirochaetota > Spirochaetia > Sphaerochaetales > Sphaerochaetaceae > UBA9732. The sequence continues at coordinate 1,973 of ONWV01000035.1, forward strand.
ATCGAAGAAGTTGTAAACGGATTCGATCAGGTCATTTCTCCGCGTGCTATGCCTGAGTTCAGACGCGAAGCCACACGCAGGATGATAAGACGTTTCCTGACAGAAGCGGCAAAGCATCCTAAGGACAAGGTCATTGATACCTATGAAGGCTACAGCATGACCGGAGCACCCACTCCGAGGAGTTGAGAATGAAAGAAAAAGGAATCCTACTTAAGAACATCTACGCCCTTATGACAGACCCTGCAAAGGAAGCTTTAAGCGGCGTTGACATGCTGATAAAGGACGGCAAGGTCTCCAAGATCGGAAAAGGCCTTCAGAAAGAAGAAGGCTTCAGGGTCATAGACGGCTCAAATCTGGCTGTTGTTCCCGGTTTTGTGAACACACACCATCATTTCTACCAGACTCTGACAAGAAACCTTCCGCAGGTTCAGAATGCAAAGCTTTTCGACTGGCTTGTCTATCTTTATGAAGTCTGGAAGTACATTGATGAAGAGGCAGTCTACTACTCGTCACTTCTGGCAATGACAGAGCTTCTGAAAACAGGGTGCACATGTTCTACGGACCACCACTATGTGTTCCCGCAGTCCTGCGAGGGCCATGATCTGACTGGAGCCCAGTTCAAGGCTGCCGACAGGCTTGGAATGCGTTTTTCTCCCACCCGTGGAAGCATGAGCCTTTCAAAGAAGGACGGAGGTCTTCCGCCTGATACAGTTGTTCAGTCTGAGGAAAAGATTTTGGAAGACTCAGAGCGTGTGATCAAGCTTTATCATGACCCGGATCCGATGGCCATGCATAAGATAGTCCTTGCTCCATGCTCACCGTTCTCTGTGACCAAAAAGTGCATGCTGGAAAGCTCACGTCTTGCAAGAAAGTACGGTGTGAGAATCCACACCCACCTGTGTGAGACCATCGATGAGGAGAACCAGTGCAAGGCCATGTATGGCCTCAGGCCGCTTGAGCTCATGCAGGAATGTGAGATGATCGGCAGCGATGTCTTCTATGCACACGGAATCTGGTTCAATGACGAAGAGCTCAAGACTCTTGCAAAGACCGGAAGCCATATCGCCCACTGTCCTTCTTCAAACATGAGACTTGGATCGGGAATCTGCAGAACCCGCGAGATGCTGGATCTTGGAATCAATGTTGGAATCGCTGTTGACGGAAGTGCTTCCAATGACAGCTCGGACATGCTGGCAGAGATGCGTAACGCCCTTCTTTTGGGAAGAGTGAAGTACGGCTCTCAGGCCTTAACTGCCCGTGATGTCTTTAAGATGGGTAGCGAAAACGGTGCAAAGATGCTTAACTTCGGCAATGTCGGACGCCTTGAGGAAGGCTGGGCTGCAGATCTTGCATGCTTTGATGTCTCAGGCATCGCATATGCCGGAAGCCACAGCGACCCGATTGCGGCCCTGCTTTTCTGCGGATGCGACCATACAGCAAAGTACACCATAGTCAACGGACAGGTTGTTGTTGATGACAGACGTGTCGTAGGAATCGATGAAGAAGAGCTTGCAAAGAAAGCAAATGAGATAAGTGCAGGTCTTCTTGAAAAGAGGAGGATTTATGGCTGAGAAACTGGTGATAGCTTCAAGTGCAAAGGAAGCTGCCGCACTGAAGAACTCAAAGTCCGCCTTCCTCGCAGGAGGAACGGAGGACAACAGGCTCAACAGTACAGTTGATGCCAAGACCCTGATCAGCATCGGCCGCATTGCCGATCTGGACGGAATAACAAAAAAGGACGGATGCATCAGAATAGGGGCTATGACCACATTTCAGGAAATGCTGGACAGCTCTCTTGTCCCTGACTATCTGAAGGATGCCTGCCGTTTCATGGGTTCCAGAACCAAGAGAAACATGGCAACTGTCGGAGGCAACATTGCCTTGAGAAGAACGGATTCCTATCTTTATCCGACTCTGATTGCATCCCATGCCGTTTTAGAGCTGATGGATGCCAAGGGAGAGGTCTCTGAAAGATGCGTCTGCTGCTATCTGAAGCGCTACGATGAACTGAAGGACTGCCTGATTGTCGCAGTAAACGTTCCTCAGAAGGCTTCTGTTGTCTCCAAGCGCTATGCCAACACTGTCCAGAGTCATGCTGTACTTACAGTTTCTGTGGGAGAAGTGGAAGGCAAAATCAGAGTGGGCGTTGCTGCTAAGAATACTGCACTCAAGAGCCTTTGCGACATTTCAGAGGCACTGAGCCAGAAGGATCTTTCGGATGACGAAATCAAGAAGATGATTGAAGCAGACAAAGACCTTCGCTTTGAGTCTGACATCTTCGGAAGTCCTGAGTACAAGCGTTATCTGCTTGCAGTGACCATCTCTGACCTGGCCAAGAAGGTCAAGGGAGGTAAAAGATGAGAATTGACTGTATCATCAACGGAAAAAACAGAAGTTTTGACATAGATCCCACGATGCGCCTCAGGGACATGCTTCTTATCAACGGAAACTTCGCAGTGCGCGACAGCGATGACTGCGAGGGTTTCTGCGGAAGCGATACCGTCCTTGTTGACGGAACTCCGGTTTATGCTAACCTGGTTCTTGCTGGTGAGGTCAACGGATGTGAGATCCGCACTCCTGACGGACTTGGAAACTCACAGCATCTGACAATTGTCCAGCAGGCCATGATTGATGCTGGTGTTGTCCAGAGTGCTTACAACGCACCTGCTGCGGCCCTTCTTCTGACCTGGCTTTTGGAAAAGAATCCGAATCCTTCCAAGGAGGAGATTGGAAAAGAATCCGAATCCTTCCAAGGAGGAGATCAAGGATGCCTTAAGCGGAATCTTCATCAGAGACGCAGGTTATGAGCATTACTATCTTGCCGTGAAGCTTGCCCTTGAGAAGATGAAAGGCGGCTGCTACAAGAGTGAGATCGCTCCTTCCTTCAGACCTGAGCTTGAGGTTATCGGAAAGCCGGGTGCAAAGATTGACGGACCTCAGCTTGTCTCAGGTGAAAGAGCCTTTGTAGAGGACTATGTCACACCTGATACCTGTTACATGGTTGTTCTCAGAAGCCCGCATGCAAGTGCATACATCAACAGCATCGATGACTCAGAAGCCCGAAAGGTTGAGGGTGTCATTGAGATTCTCACCGCATACAATACTCCTGAGACACATTACATGCAGGCAGGTCAGGGCAACCCTGAGCCGTCTCCGCATGACAGAAGACTTTTCAACCTCAAGGTGCGCCACGTCGGTGACAGAGTTGCCGCAGTCATAGCCGAAACTCTTGAGGCTGCAAAGGAAGCCTGCTCAAAGATCAAGGTTGACTACGAGGTTCTTCCTGCAGTCTTCACCGTTGAAGAAGCCATGGCACCCGGAGCTCCGCTTGTCCACAACGGAATTGTCGAGTACCGCTCGGGAGCCCCAGCCGATCTTGATGAGTACAACAAGAAGGCCGGAGACCCCAGAGAGGGTAAGGTCATCTACCAGTTCCCGCTTCATGCAGATATTCACAAGAACATCGCTGCATCAAACAAGGGTGAGATCGGAAATGTTGATGAGGCTTTTGCCCATTCCGATGCCGTTGTTGAGGCAACCTATCAGACAAGCCAGATTCAGCACACACCTCTTGAGACACATCTTTGCTTTGCCAAGATGGAAGGCGGACGTCTTACCGTCTATGCCTCAACTCAGGTTCCTTACCATGTAAGAAGAATCGTCGGTTGGGTCACAGGCCTGCCTGAGAACAAGATTCACATCATCAAGACCCGTGTCGGCGGAGGTTACGGCTCAAAGCAGGATATCCTCATCGAGGACCTGACAGGCTATGCCGCCTTTGTCACAGGACGTCCTGTCTTCTGTCACAACACAAGAGAGGAGGAGTTTATAGCCAACTCCACAAGACACCCGATGAGAGTCCATGTGAAGATGTCCGGAAACAAAGACGGACAGATTACAGGAATCTTCATGGAAGTCTGTGCAAACACAGGACCTTACGGCAACCACTGCCTTACGGTTCCTATGAACAGCTGTTCAAAGACCCTTCCGCTCTTTAAGTGCGATAACATGCGCTATGACCTTAAGGTCTACTACACCAACACACCGCCTGCAGGAGCCTACCAGGGCTACGGAACCCCGAAGGGAACTTACGGTCTGATGATGGCTATGGCAGAACTTGCGGACAAGCTCGGAATCGATTATAAGGACATGGTTTTGAAGAACCACGTTGAAGAAGGCTACATGCTTGAGATTCTCAAGGGCCTTGGAGAAGGACGTGAAGGAAACGTCGTTCCTGTAGGTTCCTGCGGACTTGATGAAGCTGTCAGAAAGGGCTGTGACATGATCAACTGGGGCAAGAAGGAAGTCTCCTCCGATCCTGATTGGAAGATCGGAAAGGGCTTTGCCATGATCATGCAGGGCTCGGGTCTTCCAGGATTGGATCACTCAGAGGCAATTGCCAAGCTTGAAACCGACGGAACTGTCATTCTCAACAGCGGCGGAGCCGATATCGGAACAGGTCTTGATACCATCTCGGCAAAGATTGTTGCAGAGATTCTGAAGCTCCCGATGGACAGAATCACCGTCAACTCAGGTGATACCGACTCATGTGCCTTTGACACAGGAGCCTATGCGTCATCAGGAACATTCTTCAGCGGCAACGCATCAGTTGTAGCTACAAGAAAGCTCAAGGACATGATCATCAAGGAAGCTGCTTTCCAGATGGGAGAGAAGGAAGAAGATCTTGATGTCAGAGCTCCGGGTGAGGTCTATTCCAAGAAAACCGGAAAGACTCTCTCTTACTATGAACTGTCCCACACGGCATGCAGCGGTACCGGCCACGGTCAGATGATTGCCCATGGAACATTCACAACAGCAGCATCGTCTGTTCCTTACGGAGCACACTTTGCCCAGGTTGCCGTCAATACCAGAACAGGTGAGATCAAGGTTCAGAAGTTCTACGCCCTCCAGGATGCCGGAACTCCGATCAACCCGGAAGTCGCCCTGTGTCAGATGTACGGAGCCGTGATGAAGTCTATTGGCCACACCCTTCACGAGGACATGATTCTTGATAAGAAGGGCAGGTGCCTTACCGCCAACATGACAGACTACGGTGTCCCGATGATTTCCGAGGCCCCGGAGGACTTCAAGGCAGTCCTTATTGATGTCAATGACGAGTTCGGCCCCTTCGGTGCCAAGTCAATCTCAGAGATAGCCTGTAACGGAGCCGCCCCTGCAATAGGCATTGCAATACACGATGCCTGCGGCGTGTGGATCCGCAACTGGCCTATGACCCCTGAAAAGGTCCTCAAGGCCTTGGGTAAGATCTGATTAACAAAGACGAGCCTGGTTCAAACGAATCGGGCTCGTTTTTTGTTGATGTGACTAATTTTACAAAATATGTTATATTTATCTTCGTAGGATTGGGTTAATGATGTGGTTTAAGACTGCTTGTTCATGACCCTGTCCTGCGATTATGGCATTTTAGTAGGAGATACAAGGCATGAAGAAAGCATTGGTTCTGATTCTTACAGCTTTATTATTTGTCTCGCTTTTCATCTCATGTGGACCTGAGCCGAAAGTACAAATAACGATTAAGTTTGATGGTAATGGCGCAGAAGGCCAGATGTCAGATCAGACGGTAGTCAAGGGTGAAGAATTCACTCTTCCTGATAATGCATTTAAAAAAACAGACAATCACTTTATAGGCTGGAACACAGCAGCTGACGGAAGCGGAACAATGTATCCTGATGGCGATACCGTAAGCTTTAATGAAGACACAACTCTGTATGCCCAGTGGGCAGAAGATGTTGTAACGATAAAATTCGACGCCAACGGCGGTAGTGGAATAATGCTTCCTCAGTGGGCGATAAAAGGCAAGGAAACAACTCTCAGGCAAAACAGGTTTTCCAAAGAAGATTGGCATTTCATCGGTTGGAATACAGCGACAGACAGAAGCGGAACTTGGTATACCGATGCCGATACAGCCGCGTTTGAAAGTGACACAACTCTGTATGCCCAGTGGGCAGAAGATGTTGTAACGATAAAATTCGACGCCAACGGCGGTAGTGGAATAATGTTTCCTCAGTGGGCGATAAAAAACGAAGCGACCGCTCTTAGACCGAATAGATTCAGTTGGAAGAATCATGTTTTTCTTGGTTGGAATACAAAGAAAGACGGCAGCGGAACAAAATATGCCGATAAGGCAGAGATAACAACAGCTAGTGATATCACTCTGTTTGCCCAGTGGGCGGTCGATATTGTTACTTTGGAAGACAAGTACAATTGGAAAGAGAGTGACGGTAAGTATTTTACTATTTCTGACAATTTGACTCTGGAAGAGGATCGTCCTGAGGTAAGAGGAAATATCACACTCATCCTCCCGGAGGGTAAGACTCTTTCATTAGGTTTCGGTCTTGGCGTAAATAAAGGCAATTCGCTTACAATTGATGGTTCCGGTAATCTTGAGGCTGAAGGTACCTCCATGGTTTACTCCGGAATCGGAGCCACCATTCAAGATGATGTATGCGGAGATATTACCATCAATGGTGGAAACATTTACGTAAGAGGTGGTTTTGGCGGAGCCGCAATAGGCGGTGCCTGTTATGTTGACGGCGGAACCATCACCATAAACGGAGGAACTATAGAAGCGGTCGGCGGTTCCACAGATTGGTTGGGTTATGGTGGTGCCGGAATCGGCGGAGGCGGAAAAGGTTCCGGTGGTAACATCATCATTAATGGTGGAAAAGTAACTGCAACCGGAGGAGAGAATTCTGACGGAATCGGAAAAGGACAAGAAGGTAAAGACAAAGGAAAACTGACTCTGGGAAAAGGTGTGTCCATCGAGGTGAGTGATGATGGAGAGACTTGGAGTCCCTATAAGTCGGATAAACGTCATAGATATATGAGGACAAAATAATTTAGGAGAGTCCGGATATGAAGAAAGCACTGGCAATATTACTTACAGCGTTTCTTTTGGTTTCGCTTTTCATCTCATGTGGCCCTGAGCCTAAAGTCGAATTGACAATCAAATTTGATGGTAATGGCGAAGACGTAGAAGGTGAGATGGATGATCTGAAGGTTTATAAGGGCGAATAGGTCTCGCTTCCCCACCACGCTTTCATAAGAGACGAATACTATTTCATGGGCTGGAATACAGAGGCTGATGGAGATGGAGATTGGTATTATGAAGCCGATACCGTCAGCTTTGATAAAGATACAACTCTGTATGCCCAGTGGTTTAAGTATGTCGTTACTGTCAAATTCAATTCCAACGGCGGAAAGGGCCTTATGGCACCTCAGTGGGTAAAAAAAGACGAAGCTACAGCACTTAGACCTAATTTATATAAGTATGACGGTCATCTTTTCTTGGAGTGGAACAACAAGAAGGATGGTACCGGAGAAGATCACTATCCCAATAAAGCAGAGATAACAACTGACGAGGATATTATTCTGTATGCTCAGTGGGTAAATGATTTGGTTACTATGGGTGACAGAATCCATTGGAACGAGAAGGACGGCAAGGTTTATTCATTGTCTCAAAACCTTACGATTGAGGGCCGCGCCATAGTTGACGGAGCTGTCACGCTGAATCTTCCTGAAGGCATAACCCTTACAGTTACAGAAGGAATCACCGTCAACGAGGGCAATTCACTGACAATTGAAGGTTCGGGAAAACTGGATATTCCAGGGGCTCCGTTCGGCCATGCCGGAATCGGCGGCCAGGATGAAAAGAATTGCGGAAGAATCACCATTGAAGGCGGAAAGATTAATGCTATATCCGGAAGTAACGGAGCCGGAATCGGCGGCGGCAGGCATCGTGATGGTGGAATCATAACCATAAATGGTGGAACGATTGTAGCGAAAAGCTATTACCTCGGAGCCGGAATCGGCGGCGGAATCGAAGGAGGCGGTGGAAACATCGAAATCAAAGGCGGAGACATAACTGCAACCGGAGGGCATAGTGGTGGAGCCGGAATCGGTGGCGGAATCGAAGGAGCTGGCGGAACAGTTGTTATCTCTGGTGGAAAAGTGGTTGCTAACGGAACTTTACGTTCGGCCGGAATCGGTGGCGGCGGAGGTGACAAAGGCTCCGGTGCCAACATCACCATTAGAGGCGGAGTTGTCATAGCAACCGGCGGAGATCCGGCATATCCTGATGAGGAAATACCTGACGGAATGGGAAAGGGGTTTGAGAACAAAGAAAAGGGAACCCTGACTCTCGAAGGTGTGACTATCGAAGTGAGTGATGATGGAAATACGTGGAGTCCCTTTGAGAAGGATGAACGTCATAGATACATGAGAACTAAGAATTAAGGAGAGCATCGATATGAAGAAAGCATTGGCAATATTACTTTCGGCACTTATTGTTGTGTCGCTTTTCATCTCTTGTGTTCCGGCTCCCAAAGTGGAAATTAAAATATCATTTTCTGGAAACGGCGGCGGAGGCACGATGGCGGATGTGACGACATATGCCGGCGAAGCAACTGATCTTCCTCCCAATACTTTTGTAAAAGAGGGCTGGTACTTTGATGGCTGGAACACAGATCCTAACGGACATGGCAAGTGGTATCATGATACGGAAATAGTTCGTTTTAATGAAAACACGACTTTGTATGCCCAGTGGCATGAGTTCGGACCGACAATTGCATTCCATGCAAACGGAGGAGAGGGAACTATGCGTCACCAGCATGTCGTTAAAGATACTTACGTTCATCTTGAGAAAAACAAATATACGTTGAAAAATCATGTTTTCATGGGCTGGAATACAGAGAAAGACGGTAGCGGAACGTCTTATAAAGATGAAGCATTATTTAAAACTGACAAGAATGTCATTCTGTATGCTCAGTGGGCTATCCTTATTACACCTGATACCAGACAATGGGAAGATGGAAATGTTTATTCTCTGGGAACTGATGATGTGACAATAACAGATAGAATTTATGTTTTCGGAAAGGTTACTCTGATTCTTCCTGAAGGAAGGACCCTTACATCGAAATGTGGAATAAATGTTTCAAAGGGTGATTCGCTTACCATTAATGGAGATGGAAAACTGGATGTTAACGGAATATTAGGCCAAGCCGGAATCGGTGGCTGTGAGGAAGAGACTTGCGGAGATATCACCATTGAAGGCGGAAAAATCTATGTATTAGGTGGTGCCAATGCTGCCGGAATCGGTGGTGGTATTGGAGGAGGCGGCGGAAATGTGACAATCAACGGAGGAACTGTAACTGCCATCGCAGGTAATGATGATTATGAAATTGGATCTACAGGAAATGGAATCGGTCGCGGTGCCAAGGAAGATGGTAAACAGGAATTGTCAGACGGAAGTCTGACGACAGCAGAAAATGTTACTCTGTGGCACAGTGACGATGGAAAGTCTTACGTCCCCTATGAAGGCAAAGACTATTCAAAGCGATATCACTACATGGAGGCTCAGTAATTAAGGAGAGCAAAGATATGAAGAAAGCACTGTCTTTATTACTTACAGCGTTTCTTTTGGTTTCGCTTTTCATCTCTTGTGCGGAGCCTAAGGTGGAAATCACAATTTCATTTAATGGCAACGGAAGCACCAGCGGTGAGATGGCCGATCTTAAGGCATATAAAGGCGAAGATGTAGAGCTTACTAAAAATGTCTTTGTAAACGAAGGCAATATTTTTACAGGCTGGAATACAGAGTCTGATGAAAGCGGAGATTGGTATTATGATACCGACACAGTCCGCTTTGAGGAAAACACAACTTTGTATGCCCAGTGGTATGATGATGTAGAGCTGATTATATTCGATTCCAACGGCGCACCAGGTATGGAATATATCCAGTGGGTCAAGAAAGATGTGGAAACAGCTTTGAGACCGAACAAGTATACCAAGAAGGGGTATTTGTTCACGGGCTGGAATACAAAAAGAGATGGTACCGGAGACCATTACGATGATAAGGCTAGTATCGAAGCTCTCGATAAAGTCATTCTGTATGCCCAGTGGACGATAGTTGACCTGGCTACTTTAGATGACAACACGAGATGGGACCAGAGCATTGGCAAAGTGTTTTCTTTGTCCAAGGATGTAACCATCTCAGACCGTGTCGAGGTTACGGGAAATGTCACACTTATTCTTCCTGAGGGCATGACCCTTACAGCTTCCTGTGGAATCACAGTCACAGAGGGTAATTCGCTCACAATTGAAGGTTCCGGAAAACTGAATGCTACGGGATTACTGTATCACGCAGGAATCGGTGGTTGTGAGGAGGAAAATTGCGGAGATATCACCATTAAAGGCGGAATCATCAATGTATCAGGCGGTTGCGGTGCTGCCGGAATCGGTGGCGGTGTCGCAGGTAGCGGCGGAAATGTGACAATCACCGGAGGTTCGGTACTTGCAGTTGCCGATCAAAGTGACTTGGATCCTTCAGTCATTGGTACTGGAATCGGTCGTGGTCTGGCTTATGAAGGTCAGGAATTGTCTGATGGAAATCTGACAGTCTCAAATGTCACTCTGTCGCACAGCGACGATGGTACTAATTACATCAATTATGAAGGTACAGACTATTCAACGAGATATCGCTGTATGAAGGCTGAGTAATTCGGATTTACAGACTCACCAAGCCCTTTGGGGAAACCCGAAGGGCTTTTTCTTTTTTTGGTGGTTTGATTCGCTTTTGTATAGTGATAAAATGGCCAGTGGATTGGTGTTCGGAGGTGTATTGTGGACGGCAAGGTCAGGGAAGTGATTTACTTCAGTTCGGGATTCTTTGGATACGGAGAAAAAGGTGATTTCAGACAGTGGTCTCTGGCGCACTTTGTACCAATCATTCTTGCGGTTATAGCTATTATTCTGATCAAGAAGTACAGCGACAGAATCAGAGCCTGGAAGGGCGAGCGGACTTTCCGTTTCATCTACGCCTTTGTGATGATGATCTGCGAGATGTCTTATTTCTGGCGCCTTGCCTATGTAGGACCCGGAACGGATCCTGATAAGACGATGATGGCCTTTCTGCCGCTTCAGGTCTGCCAGTGGACTCTGATATGCACCATGTTCATGATGATGAGCGAGTCCAAAAAGCTTTTCAATCTGAGCTTCTTTCTAACCCTGAGTGCGGGTCTTCTTCCGATTCTCTTTCCCGCGGTCATCAGCGCAATGGGGCCTGGGTACTACCGCTATTATCAGTACTGGGGCGAGCACCTTCTTCCTGTTGTGGGAATGTTCTACATGATGTTTGTCCACAAATTCGAGCCAAAGCCCTACGGAATTCTCATGACCATCGGAGCTTTGTTCTTACTGGCTCTTCCGTGCGTCTACTTCAACGGAAAGTATGAGGATGCCCATTATCTTTATCTTAAGCACGGAAGCTTTGCTATGCTGGACTTCTTGCCGGATTCGGTGTTCCTGACGGGAGTTATTCTGACTGTGGCCGTTCTGGTTCTTCTGAGTCTGGACTGGCTGGTGTACAGCATTATCAGAAAACGCTGCTCAAAGACTACTGGATAAAATCCTCAAACGATGCCTGACAGGCCTTTGCAAGGTCGGAAGGCCTTATCTTAAGCGAGATTCCTCTTTGGCCGCCTGAGACATAGACAAAGTCCTCGAGCTGTGCAAGGTAGCAGATATAGGTGGGAAAATGCCTTTTCATGCCGATGGGGGAGACACCGCCTCGGATGTAGCCTGTAAGCGACAGGATGTTGTCGGTCTTCATCAGGTCAATCGAGGAGCTCTGCGTGATCTCGCGGGCTTTTTTCAGGCTGATTGAAAAGCCTGCAGGGAGGCAGAAGACAAAGTACTGCCGTTCAGAGTTGATCATGATGATGGTTTTGTAGACTTGCTCGGTGCTGAGATTCAGGACTTTTGCAGAATGAAGCGCGATGTCCACGTTAAGGTCATCGGGGATGTCGTACTGGAGCACCTGATAGCTGATATTCATGGAATCCAGGATTCTCATCGCGTTGGTCTTCATGCTTGAAACATGGCATATTTCGGCCTGTTATTCAATGATAATAATTTGTTGCATTTTGTTGCATGTGGATGTAAAATTCACAGTAGAAGGGGATATTGCGTCCTACGTCCTAGAATAAAACTGTTTATGGAGGATTTTACATGGACTTTGAAGCCATAAAGAAAGCAGCGCAGAAGTATGGTCCAGACATGACCAAGTTCCTGAGAGACATGATCGCCATTCCGTCAGAGAGTTGCGAGGAAAAGGGTGTCGTACACAGGATCAAGGAAGAGATGGAGAAGCTCGGTTACGACAAGGTCGAGATTGACGGGCTTGGAAACGTCATCGGATGGATGGGCAAAGGCGACAAGATCATCGCAATTGACTCCCATATCGATACAGTTGGAATCGGAAACATCAACAACTGGACAGACGATCCTTACAAGGGATATGAGACTGACAAGGTCATCTACGGCCGCGGCGGTTCTGACCAGGAAGGTGGAATGGCATCAGCAACATACGGTGCCAGAATCATGAAGGACCTTGGACTTATCCCTGAGGGATACAAGATCATGGTCGTCGGATCAGTTCAGGAAGAGGACTGTGACGGAATGTGCTGGCAGTACATCTACAACGTCGACAAGATTGTTCCTGAGTTCGTAATCTCCACAGAGCCTACAGACGGTGGTATCTACCGCGGTCACAGAGGAAGAATGGAGATCAGAGTCGATGTCAAGGGAATCTCATGCCACGGTTCAGCACCTGAAAGAGGAGACAACGCTATCTACAAGATGGCCGATATCCTCCAGGATGTCAGAGCTCTGAACGAGAACAAGAAGGACGATCCGCACGTAGCAGGTCTTGAGAAGATGCTTGATCCGAAGTGGAACCCGGAGCACTATGAGGATGCACGCTTCCTCGGCCGCGGAACCTGTACAGTCAGCCAGATTTTCTACACATCTCCTTCAAGATGTGCAGTCGCAGACAGCTGTGCAATCTCAATCGACCGCAGAATGACAGCAGGCGAGACCTACCAGACCTGTCTGAAAGAGATCGAGGACCTTCCTGCCGTCAAGAAATACGGCAAGGACGTCAAGGTCAGCATGTACTGGTATGACAGACCGGCATGGACAGGCGAAGTCTACAAGACAGAGTGCTTCTTCCCGACATGGATCAACAAGGAAAGTGCACCGCACGTCAAGGCTGTTGCAGATGCATACCACGCAATGTGGGGCAATGACAGAATCTGGGCAGACGACAAGGCCAAGAGCACAAGAGTCGGCAGACCTCTTATCGATAAGTGGACATTCTCAACAAACGGCGTTTCAATTCAGGGCCGCTACGGAATCCCATGCGTCGGTTTCGGTCCCGGTGCAGAAAGCCAGGCACATGCTCCGAACGAGATCACATGGAAGCAGGACCTTGTAGTCTGTGCTTCAGTTCTTGCTGCAGCTCCGATGCTTTACAAGCCGGAAGCAGGAAAGGGTAATGCCACAAGCTTCAGACAGGAGCTTACAGGAAACGATATCAAATAAGGAAGGTGCTTCGGGTTCATTTCGGCGTCGCATGCTCGGGCCGTACACATAGTACTGTCCCTCGCAAGCTCCTAGAACTGAGCCCGAATCGTCTAGAAAATTATTAGGAGAAATAAATGAGCAAAGCATTTGAACTTGCCAGACATCTTGAGACACTCCACATCAACAACATGTACAAGAATGACTTCTACTGGACATGGGACAAAACCGATGAGGAGATCGATGCCATCTTCACAGTGGCAGACGCACTCAGAGATCTTCGTGAGCACAACAAGAGCACAAGGATCTTCGACTCCGGTCTTGGAATCTCAATTTTCAGAGATAACTCAACCAGAACACGTTTCTCATTCGCAAGCGCATGTAACCTCCTCGGACTTGAGGAACAGGTCCTTGATGAGAAGGTTTCACAGATCGCACACGGTGAGACAGTCAGAGAGACAGCAAACATGGTCTCATTCATGGCTGATGTCGTAGGTATCCGCGACGATATGTTCATCGGCGAGGGCCACAAGTACCAGAAGACATTCATCGATGCATGTGAGTATGGTTACAGACACGGAATCCTTGAGCAGAGACCGACACTGGTCAACCTCCAGTGCGACGTCGACCACCCGACACAGTGCATGGCTGATATGCTTCACGTCATCCACCAGTTCGGCGGAGTCGAGAACCTCAAGGGTAAGAAAGTCGCAATGACATGGGCATACAGCCCGTCATACGGAAAGCCGCTGAGCGTCCCGCAGGGAGTCATCGGTCTGTTCACAAGATTCGGCATGGACGTCACACTCGCTCATCCTGAGGGATATGAGGTAATGCCTGAGGTCATCGACATTGCAAAGAAGAACGCCAAGGCAACAGGCGGCTCATTCAAGCAGACAAACAGCATGGACGAGGCATTCAAGGATGCTGATATCGTCTACCCGAAGAGCTGGGCTCCGTTCGCAGCAATGGAAGAGAGAACCCGCCTCTATCAGAAGGGAGACAAGGCCGGTATCGACGCTCTGGAGAAGAAGCTTCTTGCTCAGAACGCAGAGCACAAGGACTGGACATGTTCAGAAGCCAAGATGAAGCTCACAAAGGGCGGAAAGGCTCTGTACCTGCACTGCCTGCCGGCAGACATCACCGGTCTTTCATGTAAGGAAGGTGAGGTTGACAACTCTGTCTTCGACAGATACCTCGATCCTCTTTACAAGCAGGCTTCCTACAAGCCATATGTCATCGCAGCAATGATCTTCATGTCAAAGGTCAAGGATCCTGTGAAGGCTCTCATGGCTCTGGATGCAGCAGATAATCTCAGAAAGCTTTACTGAGTCCATTTTTAAGCCAAAATGGCCATCGGAAAACCGGTGGCCATTTTTTTTGTGTGTTTTTTTCGCAAAAACCGAAATATTTTCAGCAAAAAAATCATATAGGACTACAAAAAGGGGTCGGACCCCGAAGGAGTCAATATGAAGTTGAAAATGTTTCTCGGTTTTTTGATCGTGATTGCCGTCGCCTCCGTTGTCCTGGTTTCCTGCCAGGAAGAAGAATTGTCCGGAGCAAGTGCCAAGCTGAGTATCCGGCTTTCAGACAGAAGAATGGAAGCCAGAACCATCATGCCTGCATCAGCCTTGATGCAGACACGTAAGTACAGAGTCAGTGGAACAGGACCGGGCTCGGCATCGTTCGGGCCGCTGGACAGTCTGGAAAGTACAATTGATGTGGAAAATCTCAGTGTGGGGCAGTGGACAATTACTGCCATGGCTTTGAATGCAGAAGGTAATGAGATTGCCTCGGGTTCAGGAGAGTTCAATATCGGACGGGGGCAGAATGAAGTAACCGTGGTCCTTGATCAGATGACAGGAAGCGGACAGCTTCGGCTGAACTTGGACTGGAATGAGGATATCACATACCTGGACAATATAAAGCTTGATATCAGCGTTCAGGACATCTCTGGAACTGAGATATATTCTGTTACCAAGGATTCGGATAGGGTATCTCAGGGCATATCTGTTCTGATTCCGCTTAATGCGGGATGCTATATTGTGTCTGTGCATGCATCCGACAGTGACGGAAGTCTTGATGTAGGGGCTGCTGATGCTGTGAGAATAATCAAAGGATCCGTTTCAGAAGGATCGCTGCATCTCAGCGGGTCTAAGCCTGTCGCCGAGCCGTCGTTTGTAATTGAAAACAGAGTGGGGTCGCCAATGGCCTTCTATCTTGAGTACTCTCCTACAAATATCGCTGTTGGTGGATCTGTGACTTTGAATGCCAGGTATAGTAACCTGGACAGTATGATCGATACATCGAGTCTTGTTTATCAGTGGTTCTGTGATGGTGTACAGTTCTATTCTGGAAGTGCATCCACGCGCACAATTACCGCACTACGGGGCGTTCACCGCTACGATGTGATAGTCAGAAGCAGTTCTCCGGGCACCATGTGCGGAGCATCGCTGACTTTAAATGTAACTTAAGCTTTATTTGTGAAGATCTTCAGTGCTTCGGAGATGTTATCAAGAAAACGCAAGCTCTTTAAAGCGTCTTCGACTCTTTGATAGTGCTCAGTAAGTACAACCTGTTGAACACCGCCTGAATGTTTTGATAGATCCGTTTCAAGTACTGTCATTGGATTTGCACTGAAGATCTTCCTTATTTTTTCTGCGTCCGTGCTTATGCGCGGACCCAGGGAAACTATCACACCTAGTTGGTACAGCTGCTTTGCTGTTTCCGCAGAGCCTGTAAAGCCGTGCCAAAGAACTGAAAAAGGCCTGAACTTAAGCTGTGAGAGAAGCTCTGTCATAGGCCCGGTTGCCCGGACGCAGTGCAATGTAATGCTTCTGTTGTTTTCTGTGGCAAAGAGCATCTCGCGCTTAAGAATCTGAAGCTGCTTTTCCATGGGAACCCGGTCTTCAAATCTTTTGTCAAGGCCGACTTCTCCCATGTGAAGAGTCTTGTCTTCGGAAAGCCTTTTGTAGAGCAGACTTTCAAGTTCTTCTGTCCATTTGTCAGGAAGAAGGCCTACACAGTTCATCAGGGCTTTTTCTGCTTTGGAAACATCTGGTGTGTCGGTACAGACTATGGAGAATTCGGATGCGATATGGGAGTGAAAATCCGTCAGCATGATTAAAGATTATCACAAAGAGTTTACTGTAACCAGTTTGATACAAATCGGTTTAAAGTTTATAATGGCAATAATGGTTAGAAAGAGGATTTTGACGGTATTTGCGTTGCTATTGGTTACAGTTTTTGTAGCAGCGCAGTTTGGTTTTGCGGCGGTTGCCACAAGACCTTCTGTTTCCGTCAGATTCGGTGGCTCGTTCTGCCATCCCACAGCCGATTATCTTAAAGAATATCCCGGAGATCCCAGCGTAAAGATGCCGGCTTTCAGAACATCCCGTCTTCTTTCTCTGGATCTTGAATTTCTGAATATCGCAATCACATTGGACGATGAAAAAGACAGTGCCATCCAGTTCGGGTTCGGGGTTTCTTATCTGAATGTCAGCAGATCCATAGCATTCGGAATCAGCACTCTCAAGCCTTATAACGGCTTCGGTGCCATGGGAGACCTGACATGGAGGATAAACGGGAACTTTGATCTGAGTTTCAGATACAAGTTCTTCCAATGCTTCTTCTCAGGAAGCTCGGCACGCTTTGTGGCTCATGAGTTTGAGCTTTCGCCGTATTACAGGTTCGCCGATCTTGATTCGCTCAAGCTGTTCGTCGGCACTCCCGTCTCGCTCTTCTGGAAGGCGGATTCTGTCAGCATCAATGCCGCAGTCTGCTTCCTTGTCAGTGTGGATTCCCTGAAGATCAGGTTCAAGAAGTGAGGGTGAAAAAATGAGAAAGAACATAGTACTACTTTTGTTTGCAATCATCCTCATATCTCTTTGCTCCTGTGAGCTTTCCATGGAAAAACCGAAGCAGGGGAAAGTGCACATCCTTGTGTA
This sequence comes from uncultured Spirochaetaceae bacterium, assembly GCA_900321635.1. Taxonomy (GTDB): domain Bacteria; phylum Spirochaetota; class Spirochaetia; order Sphaerochaetales; family Sphaerochaetaceae; genus UBA9732. Next base: position 19,300 of record ONWV01000035.1, read on the forward strand.
TGGAAACGACTATCGTTATATGCCCTCAGGCCATCTTAATGATACGGTCAATGATGCTGTTCAAGTAGGAATGGCGCTGTCAAAACTATGTGAAAAACAGCAGGTTTCCTATTCGGCCAAATATATCTACGGCATGGACAACTCCTATGATGCGGAAGTCAGCAGTCTTCCCAATTCCGAAATAAGCCACAATCTGACATACGACTACCTTATGGAATCTATGGAAAACCTCACAACCGGAAAAAATGCCGCCAATGAGGGAGATCTGACATTCATTTTCTTCAGCGGACACGGCTTCAGTGACTATCCGGATAAGAAATATATGGCTGAATATGGAGCAGATATTTCGTCAAAAGGTTATTTTTTGACAAGAAAAGCAGAATTATCAAATGAATCCATAAGAGTTCAGATATCAGTTTTAATTGAGAAGATCAATGCTATCCCCGGTGCAAAAGTGGTGTTCTCCGATTTCTGTTTCTCGGGTGCATTTGTCCAGGCAGGTTATGTATCCGTGACAGGTAATGAATACAGTTCCATGGATGCGACAGAACTTTTCGGCCTCAGGTCAAAAATATGCGAAAGCTCCTCTTCGTTTTACCTCAGTGCCTCCCGTTACTATGAGAAGTCCTGGGAACAGGTTTCAAGCGTAGGAAATCATGGTTATTTCACCAAAGCTCTTCTGGATGCTTTTGGTTGGGACGAGAGTTCAAGAACAATTAAAACCGGCGGTGCATATAAAGACGGAAGGATTACTTTCCTGGATGTTGCCAACTACACGATGAACAACGACAACGAAAGCAGGCAGAATCCGATGTACAGCGGCGGAAGCAACGACATTATTCTTTTCTCATTCTGAGTTCTGTGCTTAAATAAGAGCCATGGGGGATTCACCATGGGAGTCAAGAAAGCCTTCAAGGGCATGGGAAAAGGGTTTCTGATTGTAGGAAACACAATCTATTCAAAGACATTCGTAATTGCTCAGATTTCTGGTCTGCTGCTTACCGTCGCCGGTCTGATTGTTATTATAGTCATGTCCGGAAAGAGATTCGGTCTGACCAATCTCAAGCCGCTATTCACGATGATTACCGGTGTTGTCATTGCATTGGTTGGAATAATCATGGTCGGTGTTTCATATGGTATCAGGTGGAAGCACCGCATGGTGACCAGAGTAGGGAACATTGAGGATAAGTGGCGTGATGCAAGACGCTCCACTAGCAGCCTGAGAAGAGCTTACAACATCAATAAGTGCAATAAGCTGAGAAATAAGAAAGAGGACTGATAATCCTATATTCGATGCCTTTTGCGGCCACATTGAAATACTGAAATAAAACCTCATCTGATGATAGTCTGATTTACAAGATTTGGAGAGTTTTCCAAGATTTGCAAGGTTTTCAAGATTTGCTGGCTGTGCTTATCATGTCAATCAGAGTTATCAAGCCTACCAAGCCTACCATAGGAAGGAGCTTTACGAAGCTTATGAGCTTTACGAACTTTACCAAAACTCTCCAAATAATGTTCATTCAGAATCTTTAGGTATGTGCTATTTTTAATGTGCAGGTCACACATCCGCTCATGATGCACAGACTGGTCACAGCCTGTGCAGAGCCTGGCACCTATGCTGCGTCAGCCCGCTTTTGCTATCCTGCCTGCGGGCTTCCTGGCTCCGGATGGCCACTTCACAGGCTGCGAACAGCCTGCGCACAATCGCAATTTCAGGCCATGACTATAAATAGGAAGGTTTCTCTGTTTTTTATAACTAAAAAAAGTATTATTTCGGCCAAAAGTCCTGGATTTATTATATTTTGAAGGACTCTTGAATGTTCGCCAGTTATAAAAACAGACTTCGGATTCAATTTT
>ONWV01000036.1 GCA_900321635.1 uncultured Spirochaetaceae bacterium
CTCAACGGGGTCCAGGTGGGGGACTTGGATTCAGACATAAAGAAAGTGGCTTTCGCAGTTGATGCAAGTCTTGAAACCATAACACAGGCTGCCAAGACCAAAGCAGACCTTCTCTTTGTTCACCACGGTCTTTTCTGGGGAAGACCCAAGGCTATTGTGGGCACCCACTACGGGAGGGTGAAGACCCTTTTGGACAATAACGTGGCGCTTTTTGCATGCCATCTTCCCCTGGACGGCCATATGAAACTGGGAAACAATGCCCAGATGGCTCAGAAGCTTGAGCTTGAAGACATTAGCATGTTCTCGTTCTATAAGGGAGTTCACGTGGGCGTGAAGGGCCGCTTCAAGAAGGCCATGACAGCGGATGAGATAATCAAGAGGCTGGGAATCCGCACCAACGCCACGGATTATATCGTAGGCGGCGGGGCCAAGAAGTTTGACACGGCGGCAATTGTCTCCGGAGCCGGGGCAAGTGATATCTACGAGGCCATGGACGAGGGCCTTGATGTGCTGATTACGGGAGAAAGCGATTACACCACGGTAAATGACTGCAGGGAAGCAGGTATGAGCATGCTGTGCCTTGGCCACTATGAGACCGAGACCTTCGGCGTGAAGGCCGTGATGCAACATGTGAAGGAAAGCATGGGCCTTGAGACGGCCTTCATCGATGTGCCTCTTGGACTGTGACGGCGTTTTGTAATATATTTGGGCTATGAAGGAAAACAGAAGATTTCTGCCTTTTGTGCTTACGGTCGCCCTTGTGGTGATTGACCAGATAAGCAAGGCATTGGTTATGAAATATATTCCCCTGAACACAATCTACAAGAGGTTCTTCGGGGACTTTCTGTATATCTGCCACGTGAGAAACACGGGTGCTGCATTCAGTCTGGGTGCGGGGAGCTCGGTTTTTTTACGGGTTCTGGTGTTCGTTGTCCTGCCTGCGGCCCTGATGGCCTTCATGTGCTACCTGATAGCTTCCAAAAAGAGCCCGCTTTCAAATGCTCAGAAGTGGTTTGTCGCGGGAATCGCAGGCGGAGGAATAGGAACTCTCATTGACCGCATTTTCCGCTTCAACGAAGGTGTTGTGGACTTCATAAGCGTGAAGTTCTATGGTATCTTCGGACTAGAGAGATGGCCGACTTTCAACATCAGCGACAGCTGCGTGGTGGTCTTTGTGATACTGTTTGCAATCTCCGTCATTTTCAGCAGGGACAAGGAGAAGAAGATATGAATGAGAATGCCAAAAAGAAGAGAAACACGGCAATCTTTGTGCTGGTTGCCACAATCCTCAATGTAGTTCTGATGCTGGCCTTCATGCTCATCGGCTACATCCTCCTTGTGCGTTTCGGCAATCCCGACAACCCAAACGGTGCCCAGATCTGGCTGATTGTCATCTTCTTGGGGTCCATCGGGCTTTCCTGGCTCATATACAGCAGAATCATCAAATGGTACACAAAGCGTGTCGATGTGGATAAGAAGTTCGCCCCTCTGATTACCCCCAGGGCAAGAAAGAAGAGGCCGAATCAGGACGAAGATCCCAGCATGAAGGGGTGAGATTTTGCAGGCACTTGAAAAATGCAGATGGTTCCCGTTCAGCGACGAGCCCCTGCTGACAGGCAAGGAATACATTCCAAAGCTCTGTGACCCGCAGATACTGCTTCCCGAGCAAAGCTGCGACGGGAAGTGGCACATGTTCGTGCACTCGTGGATAGGCCTTCATCACTTCATCTCCACCAGCGGCATCGCCTGGGAGCCCCGAAAGATGATAGAGCTCCGCGGGCACTCTCCGTTCATCTTCACCGAAAACGAGAACTACTACCTCATCTACGAAAAGCACGACCGCAGCATCCCGTTTGTCAGCCGCCGCACCGGCGAGGGCAAAAAAGACAGCTATTCGTGCATTGAGATGCGCTCTTCCACAGACCTTGTCACATGGAGTAAGCCCCGTCTTCTTCTTGACGGCCGCACCATCCCCTTTGCAGGCGACTATCTCCGTTACCCGAGAATCTCAAGGCCCCAGCTTATAAAAGCCGGGTCCGAGTACAGGCTGTACTTCGGAGCTTCGCACCTGATTCTGCCTGATACGGGACAGAAGGTATCACGCTATTTTGCCTCCGTTTCTTCAAAGTCCCTAAACGGCCCCTATGTCATGACAAGAGCAGACCGCCCGATTTTAGAGCCTATTCCCGATGACAGATGGTCAAACTTGGGCTGCGGCAGTATCCGTGTTGTTCCCTGCGGCGATGTTCTTTATGCCTTCCAGTGCCCTGTGTACTGGGACTCTGAGAAAAAACGCACAAGCTCCTGCATGATGCTTCTAAAGAGCTACGACGGCTATCAGTGGGAGCGCTGCAGCAACGAGCCCATCCTGGTTCCGTCCGAGCGCGGCTGGTCCAGCTCCTACATCATGGGATGCGATGTCCACTACAAGGCCGACGAGAAGTGCTGGTACTGCTATTTTTCTGCAAGCGGCGGCAAGAAGCATCTTTTCAAGATGGAGTCCATAGGACTTCTTATCGGAAGCATCCCTGAGAAGAAAAAAAGATATTGATTGTATGTGTAAAAGCGGGTCTTACTGGACCACGAGATGAGGGCGCCTTTCAAGGCGCTTTCTTTCTTTGCGGCTTATCATCTCAATGCCTGAGACAGAGCGTCCGCCTATGAAAGTGGAGATTGCAGACATGCTGTCCTTCCACTCTTCAAGAGATGGGAAGTCAATGAAACTATGTACTGTATTCTTACAGACAAGGCATTTTGCAGGGCTATCGGCGCTTGTGAGGGCATCGGCATAGAGGCGAGAGTCATCAAGAAGCGGGTCGTGGTCGGCGCAGATGATGAGGGTCTCGGGAAGCCTTGAGTGGTCCTTGGCAAGAAGCGGCGAGAAGAGCGGGTCCAGAATGTCCTTGGGTTCACGCGAGTAGTTCTGAATGTAGAACGACATGGTCTTCTTGGTAAGCGTTGGGCACTCTTTGAAGTTCTCGTAGCTTTCGGTTCTGAGGCGGCCGTCCGTCATGGGGGAGATGAGAATCTGGCCTGCGATCTTGGGACCTTTGCGGTCACGTGCAAGACGGCTGACGCTTGCGGCCAGGTTGCCTCCTGCGCAGTTTCCCATCAGGTAGATCTTGTCGGGGTCCACCTTCCAGTATCTGGCACCCTGGGCTGCCCAGACAAAGGCCTGGTAGCAGTCCTCAAGCGGGGTGGGGAACTTGAACTGCGGGGCAAGGCGGTAGTCCACGGAAAGCACCGTGGCGCCTGTGACATCGCAGATGTTGCTGCAGATGGCGTTGCCCTTTCTCATATTGCCCAGCATCCAGCCGCCGTCGTGGAAGAAGATGATGAGCGAGTTCTGGCCGGCAATGGCCTTGTTCTTCAACTTTTCAAAGAGATAGCCTGTGACGGCTCCGTCTGTGACAGGAATTATGAATGTGCGCTCTGTGATGTTGTGGGTCTTGGGCTTGTAGAGCTTACGGAAAACGGACTGCTTGAACTCGGATCTGTTGTAGGATTTGATATCATCTTCCGATGCCTTTGTGACATCTCCGATTCCCACCGCCTTGCGTTTGTTGAGTAGTCTCTTGAGTTTGGAATTCATATCATACTCGCCCATGACCTCAGAATATGATATAATAAAACTCGCTTCGGTTCAATGATTTACTTTATTGAGAGGTTCATATGATTCTTGTCACCGGCGGAACCGGATTCATCGGTTCTCACGCATGCGTTGAGCTGATCAACGCAGGATTTGATGTCGTTGTTGTGGACAACCTTGTCAACAGCCACGAAAAATCCCTTGACCGCGTTCAGCAGATTACAGGCAAAAGGCCGCTTTTCTTCAATGTTGATGTCTGTGATGAAAAGGCTCTGGATGATGTCTTTAGCCAGTGCAGCATTGACAGCGTCATCCATTTTGCAGGACTTAAGGCTGTGGGTGAGAGCGTCCAGAAGCCTCTTGAGTATTTTTCAAACAACCTCGATGCCTCAATGGTCCTGTGCAAGGTGATGAGAAAGCACAACGTGAAGAACCTTGTCTTCTCCTCAAGCGCCACGGTCTATTCGGGTGACAACACCATGCCCCTGACGGAGCAGAGCAAGACCGGAAACTGCACCAATCCCTACGGCTGGACAAAGTACATGGGCGAGCAGATCTTCAAGGCCCTTTGCGTGGCAGACAGCGACCTTTCAATTGTCCTTCTTCGGTATTTCAACCCTGTCGGAGCTCATGAAAGCGGCCTTATCGGAGAGGACCCTCAGGGCATTCCCAACAACCTCATGCCCTATGTCTCCCAGGTTGCCATAGGAAGGCGCGACCATCTTACAGTTTTCGGCGATGACTACGATACTCCCGACGGAACAGGAGTGCGCGACTACATCCACGTAGTGGACCTGGCACAGGCTCATGTTCTTGCCGTGCGCTATGCACAAAACCATAAAGGCTGTGAGGTCTTTAACATCGGAACAGGAAAGGGCTCAAGCGTCCTTGATATTGTCCATGCCTACGAAAAGGCTTGCGGAAAGAAGATTCCTTATGTCATAGGACCGCGCAGGGCAGGAGACCTTGCCACCGTCTATGCCGACACCAAAAAGGCCAACGAGATTCTAGGCTTTAAAGCCAAGTATGATCTTGAGCGCATGTGCGCCGATTCCTGGCGTTGGCAGAGCATGAACCCCAAAGGGTTTGAGTAAGATTATTGAAACTCTTTTATTTTCAACGGCTCTGTGATGTTTTATAATTGGCTGTAGCGCGATTCGTTGCCGCACCAAGGAGGAGCATATGCCTAGAGTCATAACAATCGGAAGACAGTTCGGAAGCGGAGGTCACGAGGTTGGTCTGAGGCTTTCAAAGAAAATGGGAATCCCTTTCTATGACAAGGAGCTGATCCGCCTTACGGCAAAAAACAGCCGCTTTGCAGAAAGCTATCTGGAGAAGATGGACGAGCAGAAGCCAAGCTTTCTGAACATCGGATCTGCCGGAGTCATCTCAGGAGCAGGCGGTACCACGGCCCAGAACGCCATGAGCCAGTTCTACAACCTTTCTCCGAACGATCAGATATTTTTGGAGACCTCCAAGGTCATGCACAAGCTTGCCGAAAAAGGCCCGTGCGTCATTGTCGGCCGCTGCGCTGACTACATCCTCAGGGACCTGGATCCTGTGAACTTCTTCATCTGCGCCGACCTTCCCGACAGAATTGCCCGTAAAATCGCCCTGGACGAGCACAAGGACATGACCGAGCAGGCCATGGAGAAAAAGATCATCCAGACCGACAAAAGCCGAAGCAAATACTACGAATACTACAGCCACGAGCCCTGGGGCGCCGCAGACAACTACCATCTTTGCATCAACACAAGCGTAGTGGGCGTCGACGGAGCCGTGGAGATCATCATGAAGTTCGTCGAGGAGTTTAGAAAGAAGAACATCATGCCAGACAATCTGGATTGAGTTTTTCTGATTTGGCGTCTTGATATGCAGCGTCTTGATAAAATCCTGAGCGAGGCCGGCATCTGCTCGCGCCGCGATTGCGAGCGCCTGGTCCGTAAACGCCTCATCCTTGTAGACGGTAGCCCAATTACAAGCTCTGCCTCTAAAATCTCCGACGATGCTGTCATTTCAGTCGACGGAATGCCAGTTGTGCGACGGCGCCGCATGGTCTGCATCATGAATAAGCGTGCGGGCCTTGTCACCTCCACAGATGACCCCCAGAGCCCCACCGTCATGGACGATTTGCCCGACGAAATGCTCAGCCAGCTCATCGTCCCCGCCGGCCGCCTGGACAAGGACACCGAAGGCCTTCTGGTCTTCACCAACGACGGCGCTCTGTTGCACCGCCTCATCTCTCCCAAATCCGAGGTCACCAAGGAGTACTACATCGAGTACGAGGGCACCCTCCAGACCGATGCCCCCGAAAAGGCAAAGGCGGGAATCACATTAAAAGACGGGTCTGTCTGTAAAAGCGCCGACCTTGTTTTGCTCCAGGGCGGCAAGTGCACCATCTGCATCAGAGAAGGCATGTACCACCAGGTCAAACGTATGATTACAGCCTTAGGCGGCCACGTGACCTTTCTCAGACGAACAAGAATCGGAGCTCTTGAAATCGGAGACCTGAAATCTGGTGAGGTGAGAGAGCTTTCAGAAAAGGAAACAGAAAATCTGTTTCTCTGATCACCATACGTAGGGACGGTCTTCAGGCGCCACATACATGGCATCTCCCGGGCCTACGTCAAAGGTGCTGTAGAACTCATCAAGCAATGACAGAGGTCTGTTAACCCTGCACCTTGCTCCTGGATGCTCGTCTCTCGCAACATATTCGACGATACCTCTCCTTGTGGAAGAATCCGCAAGCACGTTTGCAAATGAAGCGAAACACTCTGCGTAGTTGAAACCGGGTATCTGGGCTGCGATGCTCATGAGGCACTTCAGAGCAGTCAGGTCAGCAACGGTCTCATCTATTATCCGGTCCCAGGTGCTGTAGGAGAAACCGGGGAAGTATTCATAGCCGCACATGTATTCTCCGAGCCGCACGCAGCGCGCATTGAACTGCGCCCGGTCCTCCGGGGTCCACAAGTCCTCCTTTTTTCCTTCCTTGTTGAACAAGGATCCGTTTTTGTCAAAGGCATGAGAAATCTCGTGGGCTGTAAAAAAGCCAAGGTTTCCCAGCATATATTCATAGGAGGAATCGGCTTTGACGTAGGATCCGATTATTGCATTCATGTTAATGAAATACATGTTTGTCACTTTACTGTAGTAGAAGGTTTCATCCCAGTTGTTGACAATCGACCAGTAGAACGGCAGGTCCACGCCTGTGGAGCGCTCGGATAACCACTGCCGGCGGCCCTTCAGGTATCTGGTGAGATTCTCGAAGAGGGTACCGCCCTCATCTGCGCTGGTGTAACTTACACCAAACAAATCGGACATGTCGTCCGGTATCAGAAGCGCCATCTTCATGTTGTCGAGTTTATCAATGACCGTGGATCGTGTTTTTTCGCTGAGCCATGACTCGTTTTCAAGCATTGTGCGGTAATAAGACATGATGCTGCGACAGATGCCTTCAAGGCGCTCGTGCATCACCTGATATTCGTCCGTCTTCGAGTAATACATGTAAGTGTCCGTCTGAATAAACGGGAACAGGTAGTACGACATATCCAGGTCGTCGAAGATCATCGAAGGATCGGCGGCATACACATCGCCCCAGTATCCGTTGACTGCATCCCTGATATGGGCGGGGACTACAGTGGACAGCGCATCTATGAGATGCCTGATGATACCGACCTTCGCACCCGGAAGATTCTCCTCTTTCATCATCATTTCGATGAACACAGCATATGCCGCACCATTATCCAGATGCACCCTTTCCCTGTAATCGAATCCTGCACGTTCAAGATATGATTTGAACGGGAAGCCAGGGAAATCTTCCGAATCATCATCCGGAGTGCACCAGACACTACCCTTGGGAAGGGTGGAGTTTTCATACGCGATTATACCCTGCCTCCTGATACCTTCGATATAGTTGAGGGTGGCCGACTCCGCCACATCCTTGTCGAATCCGAGGTACTGAAGCAGGCGACCAATTTGCTCCATTTCGGCTTCATATGTGTAGGCACCTTTAACGAAACCCTCAGCATCTTCGTCTTCGTAAAAGTTGAGATAAAAACCCTGAGTGAGGTGACCGTCTCCTTCATCGTAGAAGGAGAAGACGCTCCAATCTTGCCAGTTGAGTGTGTTCAAAAGGATTTCAATGCCCGTCTCTCTGCAGATGTCGGCACAGATATTGACCAGATCCGCGAAAGTCGGAGCATTCCAGATGGCATCGACCATGGGCTGGATGTAGGTCATGCTGTTTTCTCGTTCCTCCTGGTCCATGTATGTCGAAAGAAAGGCCCTGATGTTCGCTTTTTCCGGGGTATCCGGGTTCTTAAGGCAATCGTTGAGCATGTTGAGCTCCCAGGCCTGATGATCCTTCTCGTTAAATGTATTGGGCCGATGGTAGGATATGTCATATGGAGCTCTGAGGTATTCGGGATCGTTGAGAAGATCCGCCGTAGACCATGAGTAGAAGTCGTCCTTGGGATTGGACTGAAGGAATGCGTGTATCCTGTCTATAAGAAGACACAGCTCATGCTTTGTCATTTCTTCATAGGGTCCGAACTTCGTGTTGTCCAAAGGAATGTAAAGACCTGCATTCGTCAGGTTCTCGACCGCCGCCTTTCCTTCTTCTGGAACATCGGTGAAGGCGCAGCTGCGGTATTTCACTAAGTCGCGCACTCCTCCTTCCTGGACATCGGGCAGGGGACCGAAGGCCCTTAACAGCATCTGGCATCCGGCAAGGTTCGTGAGAGTCTCATAGGGCTTCTCATCGCCGAGAATGTCCTCTACGGTCGGTGCCGGATCTGAATAGGCATCGGCATTGATGCAGATGATCTGCGCCGCATGGCGGTTTGTAAAGGTTTCCGAGATTGACTGGGCACCCAGGCAAAAGGAAACTAGAAGCAGGGCAACAATTAGAAGGTATTTTCTGGTATTAGTGGACACGATACACCCCTTTTGCCTGGTATCATATCACAAATGCCATGCCAGAAAGAATATAATGCGTGGCCTGTGCCATCCCCACCTGGCCCAAATCGAGGTCCCTTCGGCCTTCCGCGCCCTGTTGCCCCGCCTTACCATGCCATCTCTGGCCCAAACCGAGGACCTTATATACTAAAACCTTGTTTAATTGGGAAAAATAGTAATATTTCTTTACTAGAATCTCAAAAATCTTCATTTTTAGTATAGTTTTCTTTCAGTATTTGCAGGGATTCGATGACTATCGGACATAAAAAAAGGGCGGATCCTGAGAATCAACCCTTAACTTGGAGCCAAGCGGAATCCCATTGACCTCCCGGTTGTCCGGTCAATGGACCGGCCCTGCTTCGGACAGTTCGCAGGACTGTCCTCATACCGCAGGGCTCCGATTCCTACCAGATGACTCAACAAAAAAAGGTGGCCATGAAGACCACCTCTTTTTTTGGAGCCAAGCGGAATCGGACCGCCGCTTGTGCCATGCGAAAGCACCGTTCTACCACTGAACCATGGCCCCATTGTGCGACAATTATAAACGTTTGAAACACCTTTGTTAAGAGCCACCGAATCCCCAGTATATTTTGCATAAAAAATAAGAGAATCGCCTTGCAGTGGTTTTTTATGCTAAACTTAGCAATTGTTAGTTTGCAGAAAGCTAAAGGGGCTAAAACACTGACATTGAAAGCAGCCGTATGGGGCTGGTTCGAGGTCGAGGAGAAGGAATGAAGAAATCAACTCTGATTTTGTTTGTATTAATCGCAGTATTCTCAGCTGTTACATTTGTAGCTTGTAATACCGACGTTGTGCCTGTTAGAAGTGTGACGCTGACCATAGACAGCACTCATATGAAAGTAGGTGAGAATAGGACGCTTTATGCAACAGTTCGTCCTGCTGATGCGGCGGACACGAGTGTTACCTGGACATCAAGCGACGAGTCCATTGCAACAGTCGATGCAAACGGTAAAGTCAGTGCAGTTGCTCAGGGAACGGCAACCATTACAGTCACATCCAACTTTGATAATACAAAGAAGGCAACATGTACTGTAAATGTCTATGATCCATACTCAATTCCGCTTACGCTTGAATTGATAGAGGACGGAGACTTTACTCTTACAATTAAAAAATACGAGACTCCGAATGTTTATTATTCATATAACGGAGGTCCACTGCAAATCACAGGGGCCTCTGTCCAGCTTGAGGACTGTTCTGCCGGAGATACGATAGCGCTTTATCGAACCATCAATGAGCCTGTGCCTCCTATCACAATCCGCTGTTCTTCAGATTGTTATGTATACGGAAATGTGATGAGTCTGATTGATTCCGCAAATTATGCAACCAAAACAATAGTTCCTGAAGGGGCATTCATGGCGCTATTCAAATATAATGATCGCATCATCAGCCACCCTGAGCTTGATTTGGTGCTGCCTGCCACAGAATTGGCAGCTCGGTGCTATGATTCTATGTTCTATGGTTGTCCCGGGCTTAAGAGGGCTCCGGAACTACCGGCTGAAGAGCTAGCTAATGATTGCTATGCTAATATGTTCTATCTTTGCTCCGGGCTTACGAAAGCGCCTGAGCTTCCGGCCTCAACACTGGCTGATCATTGCTACGATAGCATGTTCCATTCTTGTTCTTCACTTACAAAAGCACCTGAGCTTCCGGCAACAACACTCGAGGAATACTGTTATCATAGGATGTTTGATGATTGCACTGCACTCATAGACGCACCGTTGCTTCCAGCCAAAACATTGGTAGAGTATTGTTATGAAGAGATGTTCGAGGGATGTGTAAATATTACTTCCATCACATGTCTTGCTACTGATGTTTCTGCAGAAGGTTGTACAGATTACTGGGTCTATGGTCTTCATGACCAAGGAACATTCTACAAAGATCCGAGTATGGATTGGGATACCGGTTATAGTAAGGTTCCTGCTGGTTGGACTATAGTAGACTACCCAACAACGTAAAAGCATCCGCCTCGCTTCCGATACCGGAGTGAGGCGGAACTTTTTAGGAGTTAAAACTAAAAGTTATAGGTTCTCAGTTTGTAACAGGACCAGCCTGGGCGGGCATGTCGAACTCGCCATTGGAGCGGCTGCCCTCGATCAGGGTGGTGAGGTCCTCCACGGTGACGTAGTTGGACAGAATGTGCATGCACAGCCTGATTGCGTCCTCGGAGCTGATGTCGGAGGGGATTGTCACGCCTTCGGGGAGCTCGATGGAGTCGGCGTTGGCCATGAGGGAGAACAGAAGCATCTGGATTCCTCTGTCCAGGCCTGATCCGTCGGGTGCGACCTGGCCGTTAAAACCCTGACCGTCAAAGCCGGGACCGCGCTGGCCGCCGAAGCCCTGACCGCCCTGAGGGCCCATGTTGGCACCGACATTCATTCCGATGTAGCCCTGGGAGACGGTGTTCTCCGTCAGATCCATGGTGACCACCTCTTCGCGGGTCTTGAATGTAGCTCCGAAAGGCACGATGCCCTCGGGATATTCGGTGGCAAAGGCGCCTTTTGCGATGGTGTAGCTTTCACCTTTGACGAAGTTTTCGGATCCGAAGACGATGGATGTGAGGCTGTCGACGCCGTAGGGGACCACAAAGCCTGTGACGACCTCGCCTGCGGAGTTCAGGACCGCAATCTGGTCACCGGCGTAGAAGGTGCTGTCTCCGTATGCGATGGAGTACCCTGTGGTGGCCGAGCTCTTTGGCATGTTGTTTCCGTTTCCGGCTCCCACGTAGGTGCCGCCTGTGTATGTGAAATTGCTGTCGTTGTCGCAGTCAAATGCCTGCTCTCGGGACGATGACATTGAAACCACGGTGCCTCCGTTGATTGCGATTGTCCCGTTGGAGTCGATGGAGTCATTTTCTGATGCAAAGGCATAGACAAAGCCTCCGTTGATCGTCACGGCGTTGGTTGCATTAAGCGAATCGTCGGTTGTGAAAAGCACGATGTAGCCGTCATTGATGATAAGCTCGTTCTTGGCTTCGATTCCCTCGGGGCTGAGAGACTCCTCGTCGGAGATCTCATACGGGGTGCCGTAGGTGTAGATGTAAATCTCTCCGCCGTTGATATAGACGTTCGGAATCGGGTCGTCTGAGGTGTCCTCTGTGGTGGCATCCTCGGAGAGCTTCCATCCTGCTGTGATTCCTTTTCCGACAGCCTCGATGTTCAGGACACCGCCGTTGATCTTCACATAGCCAAGACCTGCACCTGTGCCTTCGACTCCGTTGACCTTGATGCCCTTTGACTCGGAGGCATGGATGCTGCCTTGGGCGAAGATGTTAAGATAGCCGCCGTTCATTTCAAAGAAAAGGTCAGCGCTGATCATGTTGCCCTGGGCGCTTTCATCACCGATTATCATGATGTCGCCGCCGTTGACGGTAACGCCTCCGTCGGCTTTGATTCCGTGCTTCTTGTAGACGAAAATATCAAGTGTGCCTGAGTCGCTTCCGTCAAAAACAATGTCTCCTGATGCAGTGATTACACCTTTTTTCGTGTTGTCTGCGCTGTCTGAGACTGTGTTTTTGCTGTTCTCTGCAAGGCGGATGAATGCCTTTGTACTGCTCTTGAGCTGGATTGCAGGAAGATTTTTACCTGTGATTGTCACGCCGTTTAATAGCAGGACGTAGTTGGCATTTTCGCTTTTGACAATCAGAGATCCATCGAGGTTTCCGCTGAGAGAAATCTCAACCAGAGTGTTTCCTGTGTAGGTCAGCTCCAGGTTTCCGTCGCTGTCAAAAGCTGTTGTGACAAGGTCAGAGCTGCTTGTGCCTGTACTCAGGTCAACAGATGCGATCTTGGTGGCAACAATCTCGGAAATACCCGAGGCAAATGCCATGCCGACTAATAGTATTGAAAAAGTAACCAGAAGGAATATGCGTTTCATGTGGTTCTCCTTATGTTTTCTTGTATGCGTTTGGCGCGCTCTCCGCGCTTGCTGCGTTTCTTCTTAGCAGTACAATTACCGAATCCCGCTCTTATGCACAACAAAATCGGTTCCAACTTCACATTTCCACACAAAAGTCCCTATACTGAAGCCGTTATGGCAAAGATGTGTCCCAAAGCCGGCGCCTGCGGGGGTTGTGCATTAAACGGAATAAAGTACTCGAAGCAGCTTGAGAAAAAGCAGGCGTACGTGGAAGATCTTCTTCTGTCGTTCGGGCCCGTGGCGCCGATAATCGGCATGAGCGAGCCCTTCTTCTACCGCAACAAGGTCCAGTCCGTGTTCGGCTACGACAAAAAAGGCGAGATTGTCAGCGGAATCTACCGCGAAGGCACCCACAAACTCATCCCCGTGCGCGACTGCATGATCGAGGACCAGGAGGCCGACGCCGTACTTGCCACCATCCGCGATCTTGTCAAAAGCTTTTCCATCCCGCCGTACGACGAAGACTCCCACACAGGCGCAATCCGTCATGTTCTGATCCGCCGTGCCGTGGCAACCGACCAAACCCTGGTGGTCCTGGTCTCAGGCAGCCCCACGTTCCGCCCCAAAGACTCCTTTGTCCGCGAAATCGTGCGCCGCCATCCCTCCGTGAAAACGGTCCTCTTACACATCAATAACCAGGACACCTCGATGGTCCTGACAGACGGCCCCATCCGCACCCTTTATGGCGAGGGCTTTATACAGGACAATCTCTGCAATCTGTCATTCAGGATTTCGGCGCTAAGCTTCTATCAGGTGAATGCCACCCAGGCCGCGAAGCTATACACAATCGCGATGAGAATGGCCCGCTTTAAGGGTAACGAGAACGTAATTGATGCATACTGCGGCACCGGGACCATCGGTCTGATTGCCTCATCCTGGGGCGCCGGCCATGTGACGGGTATCGAGCTGAATCCGGATGCCGTGGAGGATGCCGTTTTCAATGCCTCGCTGAACGGTCTTCAGAACGTCTCCTTCATCTGCGCTGACGCCAGCTCCGAGATGAAAAAGATGGCAAAAGAGGGGGCCAAGGTGGATGTCGTGTTCTTGGACCCGCCCCGAAGCGGCAGTGACGAGCGCTTTCTGGCCTCGCTGATCAAGCTATCTCCCAAGACGGTGATCTACATCTCCTGCAATCCCGAGACCCTTGCGCGCGACCTTCGCTACCTCACCAAGATGGGCCCCTACAAGATGGTCGGCGCCCAGCCTGTGGACATGTTCCCACAGACGAGCCATATCGAAACGTGTGTACTACTCTGCAAGGAAACATGCAACGTTAACTTGCAATTTGGATGAACGGAGGACAATTTAACATGGCATCAAGCAAAGAATATCTGGACTTCATATTGGAGCAGCTTTCGGACGTTGAAGGAATATCATATCAATCCATGATGGGCGAGTACCTCATCTACTGTAAGGACAAATTGATGGGTGGGATTTATGACGACCGCTTTTTAGTTAAGCCCACAAAAGCTGCCGTAACTCTGATGCCGGAAGCACAGATGGAGATTCCATATGATGGAGCCAAAGCGATGCTATTGGTGGACAATGTGGAAAACAGGGAATTCCTGAAGACGCTGTTTGATGCGGTGTATGCGGAACTTCCGGCCGCAAAGAAGAAAAGATGATTAAAATGATAAGACTTGTGCAAGTTGACACTTCGAACTTCAGCTCATTGCTCGACCTACAGGTGAATGAATCCCAGAAAGACTATGTCGCGGACAATGCCTATAGCCTTGCCCAGGCCTATGCCTGCAGTGCGGAGGGCCGCTCCGTCCAGCCGTTCGGAATCTATGACGGCGATGTCCCGGTAGGCTTTCTCATGATCAGCTACAACTGCTTCAACAGCGAAGAAGCCTGGGGCGGCCCGGTGCCTTATTACGTCAAGGACAGCTATTACATCTGGCGCTTCATGGTAGATAAAAAATATCAGGGCAGGGGCTATGGCAAGGCTGCTATGGCACTTCTTCTTAACCACATCAAGTCCTTCCCGCTTGGAAGCGCCCGCTATTGCTGGATCTCATACGAGCCCCAGAACGCCGCGGCCAGAAATCTCTACCTTTCAACGGGCTTTGTTGAGCATCCCGAGGACTATGTCGAGGGCGAGGAGATGCCGGCTGTCCTGACGCTGTGATTGTTTCTATCGCGGCGCCGATTATTGTGTTATCATGACAAAGCACAAACAGGAGGGATTATGGGAAGTTTGGTAGCATATTTTTCATACGAGATACAGGATTTAACAAAAAAGGGCAACACGATGATCGTTGCCGAGAAGATCGCAGCCATCGCCGGCGCTGACATCATGCGCATCGAGCCCAAGGAGAAATACCCCTCCGATTATGACGAGTGCTGCAAGAGGGCCAAAACCGAAATCAACGACAACCTCAGACCCGAGATTGTCCATCACCTTCATAACCTTGATGCATATGACACGATTTACATCGGCTTTCCAATCTGGTACAGAAGCTACCCGCGCGTAATCGGAACCTTCATTGACAGCTTTGATTTCACAGGCAAAAAGGTCCGCCCCTTCTGCACGAACGAAGAAGGCGCCTTTGGCGTTGCCGCGATGGAGCTCGAGCCCTACATCAAACGCCGCGGCGGAGTCCTGGAGAAAGGCCTTGCCATCAAGGCCCCCGAAGTCTCCTCTTGTGACGATGCCATCAGACGCTGGATAGGCTGAAACCACATCTTTCATCATTTATAGAAAGCCGGTATAGGATTTCCGCATGGGCAAAAAGCTCATGCGGTGCCAGTATGATACCGGCTTTTTCTATTTCAATACTGTGGTTTTCCCTGGGTTTGCCTAGTGCAAAGCCTCTTATTTGCTATATGATTCGCACAAAAATCCATGCACAGACGCTTGACCTTAATACAAATCCTCGCACTACAACAGAGATAGCAAAGAGTATGCTTGAGTTGATTAGCGACATTGTGAAGTTTGAGAGGCAAGTAAATATTGCGCTAGAAGCCTTTAAGAGTGCGAGAGAAGAGTGGATTCGTGAAAAGGGCGAAGATCATTCTGGTGGAGTTTATGACGATTCTAAGTTTTTGACTTACTTGATGAAAGCAAGCTCTAACCGTACTACAGCTTCTACTGTTGTGCAAGCAGAAGAAAGCAGTGTACCTACATATTCTGGAATTGTTTTGAATATTCGCAGAGATAAAAATGGTCTTTTCTATTGTCATATCTCAAGAGGCGACAAAACTATTTATGCACATTCAGCTATGAGCCGAGGGACTGGAATCAATTTTGCACAGCTCGAAATTGGTCAGATGGTTATTTATGAAATCGGTCAGAACAAGGTTATCGGAGGTGAATGGGCTGTAAATGTCAGATTGCCAGAGTAGGGTAATCTTTTAGGCACTTGCAAAAAATAGGCTGCAATATCTAGTGGAGGAGATTGGCATGCTGGGGATTTGGCTTAATCTGTGTTTGGCGGTATTTGCAACGCTTTCGCTTTCGGCAGGTATTTCTTTCTTTGTGGAAGAAAGAGATGCTGGATACACAAGAGGCTATGTCTTACTCTTTGGAATTGCAGCTTGTCTTATTTGTGGCGGATATGCTGTAATGGGATTTATGCCTCAAACAGAATATACTTTTATACCTCGTTTAATAGGACTTTACGGTATAGATGTATTTTTGCTTATGGAACTTTCATATTTGACACTTGAATTGCACAGAAGTCAAGGTCTTAGAAGTGTAATTATCGGATTTTTTGCTCTATATGTTCTGTTAGATTTGATTGTTTTTGGTCGTCCCTCTGCTCTTATTTACGTTCGCTATA
>ONWV01000067.1 GCA_900321635.1 uncultured Spirochaetaceae bacterium
TATTATTTCGGCCAAAAGTCCTGGATTTATTATATTTTGAAGGACTCTTGAATGTTCGCCAGTTATAAAAACAGACTTCGGATTCAATTTTATAACTTTCAACCTTTGAAATAGTTATAAATCCGAAGGATGTTTCGGATTTTATTATAGACATTGAAATGATCATTATAAATCCGAAGGAAATCTCAGTTTTTATTACAGACACTGAAATGACCGGCCAGACCGGGGCCTTAAACAGAGGGCTCGATTAGCCGCAGAAGCACCAGAGAGCACAGACGCCACAGCAAGCTCAGACGCACCGTCAAGCTCAGAAAGCCCGAAAGCACCAGACGCCCTCGAAATGTTAAAGGTTGTTGTCAAAGGAGGGCCCGAACAACCTAGAAAGGCGGAGTATTCTTTAGTGGCGGATCAGGCGGCCGTCGTTGAACTCAAGAATCTTGGTCATTCTGATTCCGGCTGTGATGTAGTCTGAAGCAGGTTTGTAGACTGTGTAGACCTTGATCATCATATCTTCGTACATGGCGGTCACAAGGTATTCCTTTCCAAGGTATTCGCTTCTGACAATCTTTGCGTTTTCGAATCTGAGATGAGGATAGAACTCGGGGAAGGGAAGGCCCGGCATGTCGTTTACGACCATGTCCTCAGGCCTGAACAAAAGCCTGTGCTCCGGGCCGTAGCACTGGTAGATGACCTTGGATCTTTCCGTCTCGGGAACACGCAGGGTTTTGAGAATCACATCGTATGGAAGGATGTTGCACTCTCCCATAAAAGAGGCGCAGAACTCGGAAACAGGACGCCGGTAGATTTCATCAGGAGTTCCGACCTGTTCGATTTTCCCTTTGTTGAGAAGAATCACTTTATCGGAGACGCTCAAGGCCTCGACCTGGTTGTTGGTGACAAAGACAGTGGTGATGCCGCTTTTTTTCTGAATGTCACGGATTTCAATTCTCATGGCATCCCGTTCTCTGGTATCAAGACCTGAGAACACCTCATCCAGAAGAAGGACCTGGGGTTCTGATGCAAGTGCACGGGCAAGGGCTGTTTTGTATTTTTCCTGAGATGTCAGCTCTTTGGCTTTTCTTTTGTCGTTCTTCCCCAGGTTCACAAGTTCCAGAAGTCTTCTGACTTCGGCCTCGGTTTCTTCTTTGGAAAGACGGCGGTTTTTCAGTCCGTAGGCCACATTCTGCTCAACTGTCATGTTGGGGAAGACAGAATAATCGGGAAAGATTATCGCAGCACCGCGTTTTTCAGCATTCAGGGCAGTAACATCGGCTCCGTTGATTGAGATGCTTCCGCTGTCCGGGCTCTCAAGACCGCAGATCAGGCTCAGAGCCGTGCTTTTTCCGCTTCCGGACGGGCCTATGATTGAGACAAGTTCTCCCTTGTTTATAGAGAAATCCAAATCAAGGGTGATTTTCCCCTTGGTCTTTTTAATCTGATTGCAGACAAGTCCGTATTCAGACATTTCTTTTGCCCTCCCGTGTGTGGCCTATGCCCATAAAGAAGAAGATGAAGCAGAGTATCAATATGATTGAGTTGAATGCATAGGCTTCTGACCCTTCTCCTTCAGCCCAGAGTCCTATGCTCAGTGCAATTGATGTGAAGAATGCACATCGTACATCTATGTCCAAAATCCTCAGATCTATGAGTCTGAAGCTCTGCGAGCTAGTGTTTCCCAATGATACAGATGTCTTTCTCAGATTGGCGGAAAGAGCTCTGACTGCCGGAAGAACAATCATGACCTGAATCGGGGTGAGAACAAGGATGTGACAGAGCATTGTGAGAATCAGTTTTACTGTCTGTGTCTGTCCTACCCAGGGATAAAGGCCTGTAAAACCAAAGACCAGTGTGGCAGGACCTATTGCAAACGGAAGCAGTGCAAGAAAGAGGCTGCATCCGGTATTGGCAATTCCGACGCTGATGTGGATGCCAAGAACAGATGCAATTACCGATGAGACAACTGCTATCGCCAGACAGAAACCAAGACTTGTAAGATAATCTGATGAAGAAAACAGAAGTCGGTATGCTTCAAATGAGACTGAGCCGTCGATGAGAATTGAACGCAGAATCATGGAAATGAACGGAATTATGACCAGACACTGTGCTGCGACCATGTAGATGACCGAAAGGATAGTTATGAAAACGCTTTTCTTTTCTGTGTTCGGTTCTGAAAGAGAATCAAGTGATACTTCTGCCTGGCTTCTCTTCTTGTCAGTCGATACAAGAACAATCAAAA
Source organism: uncultured Spirochaetaceae bacterium (assembly GCA_900321635.1). Taxonomy (GTDB): domain Bacteria; phylum Spirochaetota; class Spirochaetia; order Sphaerochaetales; family Sphaerochaetaceae; genus UBA9732. The sequence continues at coordinate 2,237 of ONWV01000067.1, forward strand.
ACAGTACTGAGAACAGCATTGAAACGACTGTGTTGCCTGTAGGAGTCATGCATCTCATAAGAACAAGGGCAAAGGCTCCGAGAAGTGCCGGCGCAAGGCGGGGAAGGGTAAGGGCCATGAAAGAACTTATGGCAGGACTTTTAATTGATCTTGCGCACATCTTCTGTCTGACATCAAGGTGTCTCAGGTGTTCACCAAGCATGACAATAAGAAGAGGGATGTTCAGCATCAGATTAACCAATGATGTCCTGATTACGGGTGAAAGCTGAAGATTTGCAATGAATTCGCCGCTTGAGAACAGGTTGTCAAAGCATACTTCCATCAAAGCGGCAGGGAAACAGAAGGAAAATGCGAAATTGACCCGCAGAAGGTTTCTGATTTCATTGGAGCACTTTGCATAGATGACGACTCCCGGAAATGAAAGAAGTAAGGCCGCAAAACCTACCGCAAGGGCACGTAAAAATGAAAGGCCTGTCTGCTTCAAGGCTTCCGTATTATTCAGAAATGCAGGAACCGTATTGTAAGTGTTAAGAATGGCAAAGACCAATGCTGGAAGAAAAATAACCAAAAGCAAGAGATAGCCGGTCAATGAGTATCTTCTGTCAAATGCATCGATTCCTTTCACGGTTTTATGATATCATAGATTTATGGTACAGTTCTATCTGTTGTCTGTCTTGTTTCTAATTCTCTCTGCAGGGCTTCTGCTTGTGGACAAGTACGGAACGACATTTCTGTTTCTGATAAACCTCAAGACACTGTACACCTCTCATAAGGTTGTGAGGTTCGCATTTCTGATTATCGGGCTTCTGATTGCCGCGGCAATCACTATATTTCCTATTTCACCTGGACCTGTCATCCTGGGTGATGTGCTTCCTGCTTCCAACATAATTCTTGTGATTCTCTATTTTCTGAAGAACCTGGGAAAGAACGAGACAGTGGTGGAGTACAACAATGGAAAAAGAAACGCCCTGGGCTTTGTGACCCTGGGCGTTGCATTGATTCATTTTCTGTTTCCGTCGATTGTCATCATCTGATCAGAGGACTGTTCCGTTCGGAATGGAAACTCCCTTGTTGATGACGATGATTCCGTCATGGATTGAATAATCACCGTAATCTCCCTCTTTTCTCGGGATGTCATCGATACCGATTCTGCAACCGTCACCGATTCTGGCATTCATGTCTATGATGGCCTTCTTGATGATTGTGCCCTTTCCGATTCCGAGGTTGGGGATGCCTTTCTTTGCGTTCTCGGCCTTTTGGGCGTCGTTCTCGTAATACTTGGCTCCCATGCAGTAGACGCCGTCAAGCGATGCGCCGCTTTCAATGATGGTGCGGACACCGATGATCGAGTTCACGATATAGGCGTTGGTGATGATGCAGCCTTCAGATGCCAGAGAGCTTGTGATGTTGCTGAAGTTGACCTTTGAAGCCGGAAGATGTCTTCTGTGGGTGTAAATCGGCATTTCCTCATCGTAGAAGTTGAACTTCGGGTGGATGCTGGCTATGTCAAGGTTTGTCTCGTAGAAGGCCTTGATTGTTCCGATATCCTCCCAGAAGCCGTTGAACAGGTATGATGCGACAGGTTTTGTCTTTGTCAGATCCGGAATTATTTCCTTTCCGAAGTCAGTCTTCTCATTGTTCAGGGCTTCTTCCATGGTCTTGGCGGTGAAGATGTAGATTCCCATGGATGCGAGGTACTCGTTGCTCTGGTTGGGATCCTCTCCCAGAGAACTCTTCAGATACTTGGCGTTGACTTTGTAATCTGAGATGTCCAGAGTCGGTGCCGGCTTCTCCAAAAACTGTGTGATCATTCCCTTGTCATCGGTCTTCATGATTCCGAGTCCGGTGGCTTCCTGTCTGGAAATGGTCTTTGCTGCGACAGTAAGCTCGGCTCCGGATTCGATGTGTCTCTGAAGCATCTTTGAGAAATCCATTCTGTACAGCTGGTCACCGCTGAGAATCAGATAGTAATCAGCTTCCTGATCATGGAAGTGTCTGAGGTTCTTTCTGACTGCATCGGCAGTTCCCTGATACCATGACTCGCTGCTGTATGTCTGCTCTGCCGAAAGAATCTGTACAAAGCCTGAGTTGAACTGGTCGAAGACATATGTGCTTGCGATATGGTTGTGAAGAGATGCCGAGTTGAACTGCGTAAGAAGATAAATCTTCGTGTATCCGCTGTTGATACAGTTTGAGATAGGAATATCAACCAATCTGTACTTTCCTGCAAAAGGCACAGCCGGTTTGGCTCTGTCTGCTGTCAAGGGGAAAAGTCTTGTTCCTTTTCCGCCTCCGAGAATAATAGCAACTACTTTAGGTCTGCTCATTTCGTCTCTCCTGTTGTTCTATTTGTTAACTTTTTATATACGTTGATGTATTCATCAGCGGACGCCGACCAGGAGAAGTCCTGGTTCATTGCCCGCATTCTGATCTTGTCAATTGAGTCCTCTCCTTCCTTGCGCTTATAAAGCTCAGTGGCACGGTGGACATGCTTTACAATCTCATATTCCGTAAGGTCATCGAACAGAAGTCCTGTTCCTTCCTTCGGGAATTTATCCACATCGATGATTGTGTCCGCAAGACCGCCTGTTCTATGTGCGATTGGAATTGTTCCGTAGCGCAGAGAATAAAGCTGATTCAGACCGCAGGGTTCATAGCGGCTGGGCATGAGGAAGAAGTCGCTTCCTGCCTCCACAAGGTGTGCCACCTTGTTTGAGAAGAGGATGTTCACAGACAGGTTTTCATGCTTTTGGGCAAGTTCCTTGAGGCTGTTTTCAAGAGCTGAGTCTCCTGTTCCCACTATGACGAACTGGACATCCTGCTCGTTCAGGATACATTCGAGGCAGTTAAGTACAGTGTCAAAGCCCTTTTGGGCGGCAAGGCGGCTTATCATTGCAAACAGAGGAACATCGGCTCTGACCGGAAGGCCGAGCTGAGTCTGAATCTCCTTCTTGAGCTTTGCCTTTCCTCCCATCTTCTTTAGGCTGAAGTGATAGGGAATAAGCTCGTCTTTTTCGGGATTCCACTCGTTGATGTCTATTCCGTTGACAATGCCCTTGAGCTTGTTGTGACGCTTTGTGAGAATCGGATCAAGTCCGCAGCCCTGCTCGGGAGTCTGTATTTCCTTTGCATAGGTTGGGCTGACTGTGGTTATGTAGTCCGAATAGACCAAGGCGGCCTGGATCATGTTCACCTGACCGTTGGAGAAAAGTTTTTCATCCGGTCTTATGTTGGCATGCAGAAAATCCATCCTGGGGAATGTTCCCTGATATGCCAGGTTGTGGATGGTGAACATCGTCTGTGTGCCCATGAAGAACTGGCTTCTGTTCACCTTCAGAAAATAGGGAACAAGGCCTGCAGTCCAGTCATGGCAGTGAAGGACATCCGGTTTGAAGTCTATTGCCTCGCACAGCTGCAGCGCGGCCTTGCTCATAAGAGCAAAGCGGAAGAAGTTGTCGCTGTACGGAGTGAAGCTTGTGTCGCCGTAGATTCCGATTCTGTCGTTGAAGACCTTGTGACATACAAAGTAATAGATTACTCCTCTGACCGTCTTCATACGGATCTGGACCTTCTCAGCCCCATCGAGCATCGGGACATCGAGCTTGCACACAAGCTCTCCGCTGTCCTCGATCTTCATGTTGTATGCCGGAACCACTATGCGGGCATCATGGCCTTTCTCAATCAGAGCCGGAGGCAGTGCTCCGACTACATCAGCAAGTCCGCCTGATTTTGAGAATGGCACAGCCTCGCTGGTTATCATCAGAATATTCATACAACCATTTTACCCCATGAAATGCCATTTATAAAGGAAAATAAGATTGTTGCCTTCATGCGGTGAATCGTCAGGGTGTTTCAAGTTGTGCCATGACAGCAATATTGTCATGCAAACAGAGCAAGCTTGTCCGACTGGCCTTGCCCTAGGGTGACAAGTGTCCTAAACTAAATCTGACTGAGGTAAATATGGACAGATCCGAAGCTAGAAAAAAGGCGCAGAAGCTGGTTGATAAGATGACCGTCTCTGAGGCGGCAAGCCAGCTTATCTTCAATGCTCCGGCTATAGAAAGGCTGGGAATTCCCGCATATAACTGGTGGAACGAGACATTGCACGGGGTTGCACGTGCCGGAACGGCTACAGTGTTCCCGCAGGCAATAGCCATGGCTGCGACATTTGACGAGGACCTTGTTCTCAAAGAGGCCGAAGTCTGTGCCACAGAGGGCAGAGCCAAGTACAACGCCGCATCCGAAAACGGTGACAGGGATATTTACAAAGGCCTGACATTCTGGTCCCCCAACATCAACATTTTCCGGGATCCAAGATGGGGCAGAGGGCACGAGACACTGGGAGAGGATCCTTTTCTCACTTCCAGACTGGGTGTCAGGTTCGTCAAAGGTCTTCAGGGAGACGGTCCTGTGATGAAGGCCGCAGCCTGCGCCAAGCACTTTGCGGTTCACAGCGGACCTGAGAATCTCAGGCATACATTCAATGCCGTTGCAAGTGAAAAAGACCTGAGCGAGACATACCTTCCGGCATTCAAGGCCCTGGTTGATGCAGGCGTTGAGGCCGTCATGGGAGCTTACAACCGCACAAACGGGGAACCTTGCTGTGCCAGCGAATACCTGATGAAGAAAACACTGCGTGGAAAGTGGGGCTTTGAAGGTCATTATGTCTCCGACTGCTGGGCTGTCAGGGATTTTCATGAGAATCATAAGGTGACAACGTGCCCAGAACAAAGTGTCTCTCTTGCACTTGGCATGGGATGCGATCTTAACTGCGGATGCACATATCAGTTTGTGATGAAGGCATATGAGAAGGGTCTTGTCTCGGAGCAGACGATCCGTGAAAGCGCCGTTCGTCTTTTCACTACAAGATATCTTTTGGGAATAATGGACAGTGACGCTTATTCCGACATTCCGATTACCGTTGTGGAATCACCCGAGCATCTCAAGGTGGCAGAGAAAGCGGCTTCAGAATCCTGTGTCCTTCTCAAGAACAACGGGGTCCTGCCGCTATCAGAGGACGAAATAGGAACAATAGCCGTCATAGGACCCAACGCAGACAGCCGCATAGCTTTAAAGGGAAATTACTACGGAACTTCATCAAGACACATCACGGTTTTGCAGGGTATTCAGAATGAGCTGGGATCAAAAGCCCGCGTTCTTTACTCGGAAGGCTGTGATATAGAAAAGGACAGGGTAGAGAATCTTGCACAGAGCAATGACAGATTAAGCGAAGCCGTTGCCATGGCAAAGGCAAGTGATGCCGTGGTTCTTGTAGTGGGCCTGAACGAGACGTTGGAAGGCGAAGAAGGTGATGACCTGATAAAAACTATAAAGGTCTTTCTCCTTGATGCTGACAGCAACACAAAAACGACCGGAGATCATCTCTTTGTTCATAAAAACACAGTGAACTACAGAATGAATAAAATCAAAAAAATATTAGGATTC
>ONWV01000053.1 GCA_900321635.1 uncultured Spirochaetaceae bacterium
AGCGGAGGAACTGCGGTTGTCATCAACCTCCTCATCGGATTTTTCACAGGCCTTTCCTCTGGCGCCACGGTCATCATCTCCCAGTTCTACGGTGCAAGGGACGAGGAAAAAGTCCATAAATCCATCCACAACGCCTGGGCCATAGGACTTTGGGGCGGAATTCTCATCTCCGTCATAGGCTATATCACAAGCGAGCCCCTTTTGGTCATCACAAAGACACCTGCCGATATCCTTGCGCAGGCCACCGAGTACATCCACATCTACTTCATAGGCGGTGTGGTTGTTGTCATGTACAACATCGGTGCCGGAATCTTCAGAGCATTCGGAGACAGCAGAAGACCTCTGTACTTTCTGATTGTCGGCTGCATCTCGAACATAGTCTTGGACATAGTGATGATCGGAGTCCTGAAAATGGGAGTCGCAGGAGCTGCCTGGGCCACGGTTCTTTCCCAGCTGATTTCGCTTCTTCTTGTGATGATTTCCCTCATGCGCCGCACCGATTGCTGTAAGCTGATTCTCCGCGACATTAAATTCGAGCCCAGGATGCTCAAACAGACTCTATTCATAGGATTTCCTGCGGGCTTCCAGGCTGTTTTGTACACCATATCAAACCTGCTGATAATGACGGCCATAAACATGTTCGGAACGAACACTGTCGCAGCTTGGGCAGCATACAGCAAAATCGACCAGATCTACTGGATGATATGCAACTCCATGGGAATCACAGTCACCACGTTCGTAGGCCAGAACTTCGGAGCAGGTCTTATTGACAGAGCCAAGAAGGGAGTCCGCGACAGCTTTGTCATTTCAATGATCGTCACGTTCACAATAGAAGCTCTGATAATCATATTCTCAAGGTACACATACATGCTGTTTGTAAATGACCCCGATGTCATTGATATCGGAGTCAGGATGATAAACACCATAGTTCCGTACTTCTTCATCTACCTGTTTGTCGAGCTTCTCTCAGGAGCCGCAAGAGGTACCGGAAAGACCATCGCCGCCACTATCATCACCGTCTTCGGAATTGTCGGAATCAGGGTGCTTTGGCTGATCTTCATACCGCGCTTCTTCACTACAATCGATGCCATTTTGGTCTGCTATCCCGCAACCTGGATAATCTGCGCCATTGCCTTTATCATCTACTACAAGGTCGGCAACATCTACTACACGGGGAGAATCGAAAAAACGTGAATCCGATTCTTCCTGTTGAGCCTGCTTTATCTTATTGTCTCAAGCTGATGGAAGAACTTGATTCGTCACCGCTTGGTGCTTTTCTCAGACGGCCAGGATGCGGCAGGATGCTTGGCATTCTGGTATGCACCGACGGCACGGTTTTGAAAGCATACTCAGGTGAGCCGGGAGCTTCTGGTTTTGAGGGTTTTGTCCCGCCGGTCTTTGATGTTTCTTCATACCGCTCTATTCTCAGTGACTACGATGCACTGATTAAAAGTTCTTCTGACCACAGGCTCATTTCAAGACAGTGCTGGGAAAAACTCAGATCCCTTTACAGATTCAACTGTTATGATGGCTTAGTTCACAGCTTAGATGATATTTTTCCGCTCTCGCCATCAGGAACAGGCGACTGTTGTGCGCCAAGGCTTCTAAGCTACGCCTACGGCTGCGGGAAAAAACCGCTGTCTCTTTGCGAGTTCTTCTACGGCTCCGGTTCGCTGCCACACAAGAGCTTTCAAAGCCCCTGTGATGCCAGGTGCAAACCTCTTTTGCCGTCCATCATAGGTCTTGATATCATCTATCAGGACGCTTGTATTGTTGTTGTCAACAAACCCAGCGGCATGCTCAGTATAGAAGGCAGAGGCCAAGACAAGCAGGACTGCATAGCCTCACGTGTACGCAGCCTTTTTCCTTCCTGCATCAAGCAGCCGTGTATCCATCGCCTTGATCAGGGCACAAGCGGCCTGATGGTCCTTGGCCTGACAAAAGAGGCTCATGACAGGCTGTCTTTGGATTTTGAACAACGCAGGATTCATAAGGAATATGAGGCCTTGGTCGACGGTCTGATTCTTCAAGACAGCGGAACTATAGACCTTCCCATCAGACTTGATGTGGACAACCGCCCTCATCAGATTGTTGACTTTGAAAACGGCAAGAATGCAGTGACACAGTGGGAAAAACTCAGCATAGAAAACCGCTTCGGACGCAAGGTCACAAGGCTTCGCCTCTGTCCTCTTACCGGCCGCACCCACCAGATCCGCGTCCACTGCGCCTATGGCCTTGAGCACCCGATTCTGGGTGATGCCCTTTACGGAGAAGCTCCTTCTGGAAAGATTATACGCCTTATGCTTCAGGCTCGCATCCTGGATTTCACCCACCCTCAGACCGGAGTGCTAATGCACTTTGAGCTTGAAAAGGAGTTTTGATTTATTTTAAATACGGTGGCTCCTTCTCTGCCACTGCACGGTCATTCCAGCTGAAATCATCATCGACATTGATTTGATAATTCGGGATTCCGTATTCTCTGATCATTGCTTCCGAAGTTATCACCCACTGCTTTCCGTATTTACAACAATCAAGACCTGCTTTGATTTTTCCGTAGTTCAAGGCTTTTCTCAAAGTACTCTCATTAAGATTCCAGATTCTGGAGGCGTCACTGAATGAAATCAGACCGTCAAAAGTGTTTTCAATCAGTTCTCCGTTTGCCCATATCTCATTCGCAGAAAGATCAAGATTCTCATTCCAGACAACACCATATCCGCCTGCATCGATCTTTGCCTTTGAGAACAGATTATAGTTATTTCTGAACACACAGAATGCCTTATTTCTCTCAGACAGTTTATAAACGCTGTACCGCTTGATTGTTCCATCATCAAACTGTGCAACAAGATTCAGGTCCTTTGAGGTACTTAAGCTTCTGATTATGTGAAAAACGTATTTTGCCATACTCTCACTCCTTATACTTCACGATATAAGGATATCACGGTATAGTGATACAGTCAATTGTTTTTTATTTATTTCGAAAGAGGATCTAACAAGTTTCACAAATCTTGAATTTCGAGGAACTTTATCATCAGCTTCAGCAGCTTTACCAAGCCTATCAAGCCTATCAGGCTTATCAGCTTTACCAAGCCCAGCAAAACTCTCCATTTCATCAATAAAGATTACATAGGGCTCAAAGGTGTGACTAATTGACATGGGAACATACAGCATGGTAATTTATCCACGCTAAAAGCAATGCCGGAGTGGCGGAATGGTAGACGCGCTAGACTCAAAATCTGGTATCAGCAATGGTGTTCGGGTTCAAGTCCCGTCTCCGGTAAACGCAAAAGGACAGGCCTTATGACCTGTCCTTTTTGTGTTTAATGGATTTAATAGGGACTTGAAACGGAGCGTCAAGCAAAGCCTCCAGTGGAGGGTTTGCAGCGGAGGTGGCTTTTGCCGGACTACCGGTAGGCAAAAGCAAGTCCCGGCATTATAGGGCGCAAGTCCCGTCTCCGGACTACTGGCAGGCAAAAGCAAGTCCCGTCGCCAAATATCCCGGCATTATAGGGCGCAAGTCCCGTCTCACATATGCGGGCTGTAGGAGGCGCCGAGGATTACGTTTTTGTTTGCCTTCAAGAAGTCGCTGAAAGAATTGAAGCTCACTTCGTCCTTGCAGTGGATGGTAAGATCAAAGCGGACGGTTCCGTCGGTATTCCAGGTGTAGTCCTTGGAGCTGACTTTGACAACTTTCCAATTCTTGAACTGCTGGTCGAGGAGTTTGTCAAAGGCCTTGTCATCTGAGACTGTGAAGTTCATCTGATAGGACAGATATGAGTCATAACCGAGCTTAAGTCCTCTGAAGATGAGCTTCATGATAAGAAGCACCAGCAGCTCAAGTCCGGCCAGGACGTAGAAGCCGGCTCCGATTGTCAGGCCTAAAGCCAGTGTGAGCCAGATTCCGGCTGCGGTGGTAAGACCCTTGACGTTGTTGCCCTGCTTGAAGATGACACCTGCACACAAGAAGCTTATTCCGCTTATGGCCTGTGCGGCGATACGTGCGGAGTCTGAACCTCTTGTTCCAGGGAATGTTACGCCTGAGGCATTTGTAAGGTCAGCAAAGCCGTACTTAGAGACCATCATAATCAGTGCTGCGGCACAGCAGACGATTATGTGGGTGTAGATTCCGACTCCCCTGAAACGTCTGCTTCTCTCGTTTCCGATGATTATTCCGACAACTCCTGCAAGCAGGATGCGGAGAAAGAACTCAAGATACTGAGTGACAGAAAAATAAGAACTGAGATACTGACCAAGTGTCATATGTTTACCCCCATGATGATAAGAAGATGATAGATGTCAGACCCGCTATTGTCAATCAACGTAAAACACCATATCATCGCCATTGTTCGGGTGATTTATGAAAAGAAAGATCAGAGCAAGAGATATGGACAAAAACCTGCGGGTGCTGGGAACCATCGCCAGATGGATTGTTCCCCAGTACACGGAGCGGACATTCCGCTTCTTCAACGGGATAATCAATACTCTGATCTCCAAAACCAAACCCCGTAAAATCAAAGCAGAGACAGTTTTTCTGGATCGACCTGACAAGACAAAGCTCAGGGTGCGCATCTTCAGTCCCAAAAAGCCTAAGGGAGAAAAGACTCCTGGAATGCTCTGGATTCACGGAGGCGGATTCTGCATGGGATCGCCTGAACAGGACATCTGGACAATCAGGGAATACATATTGGAAAACGGCTGCACTGTCGTAGCCCCCTGCTACACCCTTGCAACGGAAAAACCGTATCCGGCTGCATTGGACGATTGCTATCAGGCACTTTTATGGCTCCGTGACAACGCAGAAAAGCTGAACGTCCGTGATGATCAGCTGTTTGTCGCGGGCTCCAGCGCAGGAGGCGGTCTTACGGCTTCCCTTTGCATCTACGCCCGTGACAAAAAAGAGGTCTCCATCGCCTATCAGATGCCGCTTTATCCCATGCTGGATGACCGCATGATAACCCCGTCTTCCCAGAACAACGACGGGCCTGTGTGGAACACGGCGTCCAACATCAATGCCTGGAAGCTGTACCTGGGTGACCTATATCAGAAGGCCGATGTCCCTGTCTACGCAGCACCAGCAAGACTTGAAGACTTTTCAGATCTTCCCCCTGCTTTCACATTCGTCGGAGACATAGAGCCGTTTTACAATGAGACCGTAAACTTCATGGAGAAAATGAAATCGGCCGGAATTCCGGCCGACTACAAGGTCTATCACGGTGCTTATCACGGCTTTGATGTACTGTGCTGGTTTTCAAAGCCAAGCCGCGACGCACACAGGATAATGCTTGAAAACTACAGGAGGGCCTCGGAAAACCTATTCAAGGCCCAGCCTGAAAGAAAGTGATTACGGCTGTCTGCCGATGTAGGCAAGAATTCCTCCATCCACATACAGAACCTGTCCGTTGACAAAATCAGATGCCTCGGATGCCAGGAACAGAGCCGGTCCCTGAAGATCCTCTGTTGTTCCCCATCTCTCTGCAGGCGTCTTTGCAACGATGAAACTGTCAAACGGATGTCTGCTTCCGTCCTTCTGGCGCTCTCTAAGCGGTGCTGTCTGCGGTGTGGCGATGTAGCCCGGGCCAAGTCCGTTGCACTGGATGTTGTACTTTCCGTACTCGGAGCAGATGTTCCTGGTCAGCATCTTCAGGCCGCCCTTTGCTGAGGCGTAGGCGCTGACAGTCTCGCGGCCCAGTTCGCTCATCATTGAGCAGATGTTGATTATCTTGCCGCGCTTTTTCTCCATCATTGCGGGAAGAACCGCCTTGGAGACGATGAATGCTGCTGTAAGGTCAATGTCTATGACCTGTCTGAAATCCTCGGCTGACATCTCTGTCATTGGAATTCTTTTGATTATACCTGCATTGTTGACAAGGATATCGACACTCTGGCCAAAATCCTTCTCGATGCATGAAAGGGTATCCTTGACCTGCTTCTCGTCTGTGACATCACAGATATAGCCTCTGACATCGGAAGCTCCGTCCTTTGCGTATTCTGCAAGAGCCTTATCAAGACCTTCCTTGTGTCTGCAGTTGAATGCGACCTTGGCACCTGCCTTGGCATAGCAGAGCGCAATTGCATAGCCTATTCCGTAGGAAGCGCCGGTAACCCATGCCAGCTTTCCCTTGAGGCTGAACTTGTTCAGATAATCTCCCATTTTGTTCTCCTTCTTTTTCATGGTAGATGGCATATGACTTTAAGTCAATCAGTCATCCATACGCTGCTCGTGCTGGCGGGCGACCTTTCTCAGAATGTCCTCAAAGCCCACAAGAGCAGCAAAAGGCGCAAACTGCGCAGCCCTGTCTGCCTGTGGCATGGCAGGATAGTTTTCAGACTTGTGATGAGGCAGATCTATTATGTCAGCATAACGCTCTACATCGTTTTTCATGCCTTGTGGCCTCCTATCTGGTTGTTTCTGTCTATGGTCTTGGCACCCTCTTCCAGATCCATCAGCCTGACTATGGCGTTCTTGCCGAAGCGCTTTTTGATTGATATTGCGGCAAGCATCTGACGTTTTTCCTTCTCGCTCTTTTTAAGAAGCTCCTCGTTAAGCTTCTCTGTCTCCTTTATGTCGGAAAAAAGATCCGGCTGAACATCGGCGCCAGTCTTTTTCTGATCTTCGGGAAGCACGTTGCAGGCTGCGATATTCACATGCCTTATGAAAAGACTCTTATCCACCTGGGTGTCATAGATTCCCAAGACAGCACGCCTGATTACAGTGGCAGCCGATGTATAGTCCATGAGCCTTGCGCTTGTGCTCACCGCCTTGGGTACGGTTCTGCCGTACCAGTCGCTTGAAAGAGTTCCGCTGAATGAGTCAGGAATCTTTGAGTCATAGCCTATTGTCAGAGCCACTGCGTTTGTGACAAGGCCTTTTTCAACCAGATCCAGTGCAAGGCAGTCTGCCATCTCCTTTACGATGAGACGGCCCTTTTCAAAACTGTACGGCTCAGGCAGAACCTGGCCTGAGCTGAGGCTGTTGTTCTGTGGCCTATAAGCCTTGATATCCGCCATGGTGCAGCTTTCCCAGCCCCAGGCATGATCTATCAGAAGCTCGGCATTCACACCGAAGAGCCTGTATAAAAGCCTTTCGTTGGTAAGCGACATGCGCGCCACATCGCCCATGGTGTACATGCCGTATGCAGCAAGCTTTGCGCTGTAGCCGCGTCCGATACGCCAGAAATCAGTAAGCGGAACATGGGCCCAAAGCTCCTTCCTGTAGGATGCTTCGTCAAGCTCTGCGATTCTCACCCCGTCCTTGTCGGCAGGAATGTGTTTTGCAACTATGTCCATTGCCACCTTGCAAAGATATAAATTGGTTCCGATTCCGGCCGTAGCGGTGATTCCTGTCTTTCTCAGAACATCGCGGATCATCCTTATGGCAAGCTCATGAGCCGTAAGCCTGTAGGTCCTGAGATAGTGCGTGATGTCTATGAAAACCTCGTCTATGGAATAGACATGGATGTCCTCAGGTGCAACATAGTTCAGATAGATGTCATAGATGGATGCACTGATTTCCATGTAGCGCGACATATGAGGCGGAGCCACTATGTAGTCAAGCTCAAGAGACGGATCTGATGCAAGTTCACTTGCGCTGCAGGATTTTCCGCGAAATCTTCCTCCGGGAGCGCTAAGGCGGCGCTTGGCATTTATCTCCCGCACTGCCTGGACAACCTCAAACAGCCTGGGGCGGCCCGACACCCCGTGTGCCTTCAACGCAGGAGAAACGGCAAGACAGATTGTCTTTTCGGTTCTGGATTTGTCGGCCACGACAAGATTTGTATCCAGAGCATCAAGCTTCATGGCACTGCATTCTACCGAGGCATAGAAGGATTTGAGGTCAATGGCAATGTATGTGCTGCTCTCTCCCATATGTCTTACTATATGTTAAGTGTTGTGTTTATGCAACACTTAACACACACAATCACGTACCGAATGCCAGCCTGACGCGGATTGAATCCGAAGCCGAATCCCATATAAGCGAGGCCCCAAGTTGCATCTTCATTTGAGAGCTGAAGGCGAAAATCACAGGTGTGAACGAGAATCTTGCGCTAAGCTGCGCCGCATGGACAAAGGAACCTGTCTTTGTCTGGTAATTTGCCGCATAGCTTGCATCAAGTATAAAACGCTGCACATGAAGACCCAGAAACTGAATTGCCCTCTGGATTTCAAAGCCGTAGAGCACAACCGTAGCCTGGCCCGTGAGGCTTATGTTGTCATAGTCGCCCTCAAAGTGTGCATCTGCGCTCAGCCTAAGCGGAAGGTTCGTAACATGCTTGCCGTCGCACCTCCACCAAAGCAGAGACGGAACATAGACACTAGCAGCAAGACCTGGAAGGAACATTGAAGAATATGCCCTTGCAGTATACTGGCGGTACTGATACGGCCCAAGTCCTGTCTTTATCTTTCGGTCATACTGCGCATACAAGGTGTTGTTGTGTGTTACGGCATAGTCTCCGGTAGCAGGAATAAGAAGTGTGATGCAGTTGTAGTCATCGCCAAGTGTTATGACCTCATTGGAATCGCGCAGCTTGAAGTTATGGGAAACGCTTGCTCCGGCGCCCAAAAGCAAAAGACCCTTCGGAAGAGTGATTGTGCTGTCTCCCTTGCCCGTACCGTAGACCGTGTTCAAAGAGACGGACACAGAAGTATCGCCGTTGAATGTGAAAGTATATGAGCCAATCACGTTTCCGAAACCGTAACCTGCAGATACCACATTGGAAAAGCTTTCTGTGGGATCCAACGTCACATAGGTCATACCAAGACCTAAAAGCTGCTCTCCGCCGATGGCAAATCCGGATGTGGCAAACGGTATAAGCGTTCCGTCTGTAAAGTACTTAAGCGGTCTGTATTTTTCAGATGCCTTGGCCAAAGCTGACGCAGAAGGTCTTTGGGTCTGTATCATTGCCTTGGTCAAAACCGGCTCTGAATCGGAGATAAGAAGGCTCTTTTCATCAATGACCTTCATCTTGTCCTTTTCGAACAAATGAGCAGAAAAATGAATCTTATCATCGACTCTCACAGGGTCGCAGACTCCTCCCAAAACATCGGCATCTGAAAACCTCATAGAGTATGTTCCGTCCGACTGTGAGACCTCTCCGTAGCGGCCCATGTTGGTGGCCTTTGCATCATCGGAATACCAGGAGAAGCACAGAATCTCATCTCCGCCTGACTTTCCCGAAGAAAGGCTTATTATCTCAAGGTTCTGAGGATTGTCCAAAAGCTTTATGCTCATGTCAGACAGATCCAAAACTGCTATGTTGAACTTTGCATCATGGCTCAGGATGAAGGCCACCTTGTTTTCACCGAAGCGGACAAAATCAGCTGCGTGGACATCATAGCCCAGATACAGAGACTTTCCGGGAACCTCTGTGAAACTGTCGGATGTGTAAAGATCCAGATAGACATTAAGGCCGTTGTTTGCAAATACCAGAACATACTCCTTCCCGTCCAAAGTGACAAACGCACCGTCATGCGGGATGCGGTAGTCCGATCTGAAGGTGTGAAGAAGCCTTGCGCTATCTGACGAGACATCATAGACTCTGACACCCGAATCCTCGCTCGAGACATCCGGAATGATTAGGCGCTTTGCATCGGATGAGATGCTTAATGAGGGATTTTCAGTAGGAAGAGTCAAGACAGAGGAACAAGACGTCATATCAGGTGAAATCTTCATGACGCTGTATGTTGACAAATCGTAGAAATAGATGCTGCCGTCTGAAGAGAGCCTCAAGTCCGAATAGCGGCCGTTTCTGGGCAGGGCCTCAAGTGCCGGGGCATCAATTACAGAAGAAGGAACCTTGACCCACTCATAGAAATCAAGCCAGGCTTTGTCCACATCCTTTCCGATATGGTCTCTTATGACAAGACCGGGATTGGGCCACAGTTTGAAATCGGAAAAATCCCTGTAGATTGCCGCAACGGTCTCAGTGCCGTAGGTTTCAGAAAGATAATCCAAAAACGCGGCCGAGAAAAGATACGGCAGGTATCCTGACGGATATGTGTCGCGCGCGCCTGAGATCTCGACCCAGTTAGGGAAGTATCCCTCCAGCTTGGCCTGCCTGACAATCTGCATGGCATATGAGCTGTTGAGCCTTCCCTTGCCGTTTTGGCTTTCACTCCAGACGGCTCCGCCTTCTGCAAGCGACCTGTACATATAAAACGGGCCCTGCATGGAGACAGAATCTCCGAAAACCTTGGAAAGAGCATTGAGAAGAGGTCCTCTGATATTGTACTCAAAAGCATGGGTGAGCTCATGCCAAAAGACATCCAGAATCGTCTGGCTTGACATCATGCCCACATCTGCAACCGTGTCGAACATATCGATTTTGTTTGACGGATAGTTCGTATAAGATGCGTTGAAATCCTTATATCTTGAGGTGACGATGACGGGGATGTGGATTTTGGGATCTACAGCGAAGAGAGAAACCAACGATGCATAGATTTGCTCGCAGTTGTCATAAATCAGCGATGCTGTCTCGATACAGACATCGTCATAGATGATGTCAAAGTGCTCTGTCTTGGTGACTCTGACATCAGAAAGAGATCCTCCCATGACCGAAGCGGACAGAGAGAAAGCAAATACCGACAGTAACAGTAGGACGGATAGTTTTTTCATGAGACTAAATCAGACCTGAAGCAGTTCTTTTTTCTTATCTATCGCAGAAGCCTTCTTAAGAAGCTCCTTTGCAGTTTTTATGTTGGATTCGATGTTGTCGAAAATAGTCTCAACGTCAGATGTGTTGTTCTCGGCAACCTTGACGATGGCATCCCTGCAAAGGTCAGGAACCCTTTCGACAAGACCCTTGGCAGAAGCCACATCCATATCGCCCCTGTCATCGAACAGATACATGTTCATGATCTTAGAGGTTCTTTTCTGTGCCTTTATGACCTTCTTGAGAACTTTGACAGATCTTTCAAGATTGGAAGCTGCATCCTTTGCCGTACAGAGCGTGCCCAGCTGAAGACTTGCTTTTCCCAGCTTGTCCGTTCTCTTGTATGCATGTTTCAGAAGATCCCCCACTCCTGATTTGACTGTGAAAACCTTTACTACAACATACAGAATCACCCAGAAGCATATGGAGATGACCATATTATCAAAGCCCTGGCTGCTGACAAGTCTTTCAAGTACGTTCATTTGGTCTCCTCCTTTCTGTAGCTTACAGTCACCTGCGGGAACGGAATCTGGACACCCTTGGCCACAAGAGTCTTTGTCAGCTGCTCGTCAAGGTCCCATTTCACATTCCAGTAGTCTGTGCGTCTGCACCAGACTCTCACGTTGAAGTTGATGGAAGATTCCTTGCTGAAATTGTAGTGACAGGAAGGAGCAGGCTCCGAAAGAACCATCGGGTGCTTTGAGGCAACCTTAAGCAGAATGTCTCTGATCTTTTCGGGGTTCTCGGAGTAATCGACATCCACGGAGATATCCATTCTTCTGGTATCGTTGACAGAATAATTTGTAATTGGTGATGAGAAGACCTGGGAATTGGGAAGCATCACCTGCCTGTTGTCAGGCGTGGTCAGCACGGTATGCATCAGCTTGACCTCTTTGATTGAACCGGATACCGGGCCTATGTCCACGTAGTCGCCCTCTTTGAAGGGGCAGTTGATCACAAGGACGATGCCGTTTGCAACGCTGCTTAAAATATCCTTTACAGCAATTCCTATTGCCAGTGTGGCAGCTGAGATGGCGCTGACTATACCGGTAAGCGGAATTCCAAGACCGGCCAGGCACAGAAGAAGCAGCGCAAGAAGCAAGGCAAACCTGACAATGGTCAGCACAAAGTTGACAAGGGCATTGTCCAATCTACTTGCCAAAAGAGCAAGCT
>ONWV01000029.1 GCA_900321635.1 uncultured Spirochaetaceae bacterium
GGCCTGGATCTGGCTGTTGAGGTGGTTCATCTGCTCAGAAAGCCTTGAAAGCTGCAGGTTGTGGATATCAATATCCTTTTCCATCATCATGTGGTCAAGGCTCATATTAAGCTGTGCAAGCTTGGCGCTCTGACGAATTATTGCGTTGCAGCAGCGCTTAAGTTCCTCAGGAGCCTGGTCGTCCATCCACATGGGGATGCCCTGCGCCAGAATCTGCCCGTATTCGGTATACACATCAGAAAGCCTGTCCAAGATGGCACTTCGTTGGCTCTTCATCTCCCTGAGGCGGCGGTTTTCCTCTCCGTAGGCTCCCAGGCTCATAAGCGACCCCTGAGCCTCGTCAATCATGCTCTTGTGATCCAGAATCTCATTCTTGTAATTCTTCTTGGCAAAGCGGATACTCTCCATCTCGTCCAAAATGGCCTTGGCCCTCTCCCCGGGAACCTCACGGAAATTGCCCGAATTATAGATTCGCCTTCCCGTCTCAGCGAAGACCGAGTCCAGCGTGCCCCTCGCCTTTGCAATCCTTCCCTCATAGAGCGAGGCCATAATCTTAGGCCCTTTTTCCGAGAACCTCTTGAACTTGATTTCAAGATCTCCGAGTTTTTTCTCATATTCACGCATGGGCTCAAGGCACTTGGAAAGCCTCTGCGGAAGCTTTCCGGCAGAATCTATCTCAATTGCAACAGCCCCCAGTGATGAGATGAGAACTGCATAGCGCTTATCCAGTTCCTTCATGGTGATTCTGGTCTGCTCTATGCCCTTGTCGCCTTCCGACATCTCGCTCATGGCGGTCTTGAGGGTTTCTATTCTGGATTCAATATCATCACGCTCGGCAACCACATCCGAAAGCTTTTCGAATGCTTCCTGGCTTGGTGCATACCCTATTGCCTTGTGCCATGAGCATGCAACTTCGCCCAGCTCCAGATACATCTGGGAAAGCTCGGCTTTCGAGCGCTCTATCTCTCGTTTGAGGTTTTCGATTTCAGCAGCTACCGCAGACATACTTGAAATATAACATATACTTGAAAATCCGTCTGCAAACGTATGCAAATTAAAAGGAAAATGTTGTATACTTCGACAGAAACCTTTCACAGGAGAAAGCAATGGCCGAAACCATAAAAGATATCAGGGGCCAGAAGATCCGTGAGCTTGTTGAGGAAATGAAGCTCTACAACAACCCGCAGGAACTCGAGGACATAAAGAAAATCATCAAGAAGAATGTCCCGATGATGATGCGCGGCTACCTTCTGGCTTACCTTTATGTCACAAGAAATGGCAGCACAACGGCAAGACCGGCAAGAGCACACAACACAGAACATAAGACTTCACAGAAACCGGTTTTGGAGAACGCGACAGCCTTCTACATCAACATCGGAAAGCTCAGCAAGGGATCAGCCCACGAAATGGTGGACTTCATCTGCGAGAAGACAGGTCTTTCTTCAGAAGACATCGTCTCTGTTGCATACAAGCAGAACTATTCCTTCGTCTACATCCGAAGCGACAAGGCAGATAAAGTCATCGAGGCAGTAAACGGACAGACCTACAAGGGCCGCAAGGTCAAGATGAACTTCAGCAAGGAGAAGGATGAGCAGTAAGATCAGATGCATAAGCGTGGGTCTTCTTTCGACCAACTGCTACATAGCGTCATCAGATGACACTTTTCTGGCTGTCATAGATCCTGGCGACAATGCCGAGAGAATTCTTTCGGCTTTGGAAAAAGAGCCCACGCACATCATTCTGACACACTGCCACTTCGACCACATCGGAGCTCTCAAGGAGCTTTTAGAAAGATTTCCAGAGGCAAAGCTTGCCGTTGGAGAAAAAGAGAATACGGACCCGGATGCCATAGCAAAGACTGCAATAGGCATTCTGGGTTCTTTCTTTTACAAACGAGGCTATGACCAGCTTCTTTCAGGCCTCAGAAAGCCCGATATCCTTTTAAAAGACGGTGACACTATCGGACCATTTGAGGTCCTTCACACCCCGGGCCACACAAGCGGCTCAATCTGTCTTTATGACAAAGCCGGTAAAAATCTGATTTCAGGCGACACTCTTTTCAGGCACTCATACGGAAGAACAGACCTCGGCGGCTCTGATGAGCAGATGGACGAATCGCTTAGAAGGCTTTTATCTTTGGATCCGGATACAAAAGTCTACCCAGGGCACGGGGAATTCACCACAATAGGCGAAGAGAGATCTTTCTTTTTCTAGATTGTGTTCAGTGCTCGGACTTGCGCTTACAGGGCATGCACAGCAGGGCATACGGAATTGCTCTGAGTCTGTCCTCGGGAATCTTCTTTCCGCACATGGCGCAGACGCCGTACTTTCCGTTTCTGATTCTCACCAGAGCCTGGTTGATTGCGTTGAGTTTTCCGACATCAAGCTTTCCGATTGCCTCCATCTTCTTGGTGGCAAGATCATCACTTGCAATGTCGACACTGTCCCCTGTTCCGCCTGAACCTACAAGATTCTTGAAGTCGGTGTCCGACTTTGAAATCTTTGAAAGCAGGCTCTCCCTCATCTCGATGAGATTCTGCTCCATTTCTTTTTCAAAAGGTGTCATCTCGTAATCCATGACGCACTCCAATTCTGATGATATCAAGGATATAATATGGACACAAAAAACAGAGCCGTCAAGTTAAATTTTGAGCAAAAACACAAATCATTTTTTATCCGGGAACATGATGTCGTCATCATAGCTCTCGTATTTCTTTGATGCAGCGCGTTTTGAGACCCTGCGCCTGGCAGGTTTTTCCGAAGCCTGACTTCTGAAAGACTTTCCGGAACTTAAGAGCATGGCAATGGGTCTTGTCTCATCGATGTTGGCACAGACAATCTGAAGAACGCTGAGAATAGGAACTGCCAGGAACATTCCCACAATGCCCCAGATGAAGCCGAAGATTCCAAGTCCGACCAGAATGATGAAGGCACTGAGATTCAAACTGTTTCCTGAAAGCTTCGGATCGATGAAGTTTCCGACAACGTTCTGAATCACAATAGCGCTTATGGATACAAAGATAATCGGGCCGATTGCAGGTGCGAACTGGACAAAGGACATAAGAATCATAAGTGCTGTTATGATGATGCTTCCGATAGTCGGGATGAAGTTCAGAACAATTGCCATGACACCCCAAAGAGGTGCAAAGTCAAGACCTGAGACTCTTGCCACCAGATAGAACAGGGCTCCTGTTATCACGCTTACAAAGACCTTGATGGAGATGTACTTGGAAACCTGTTTGATTATCCTGTCCCAGATTACGGACACCTTGTCCTCGTCATTGCCTGTTATGAAATACATCAGCTTTGGGATAATCACGTGGCGCTCGCCCAGAAGGAATGTGGTCATGAGGATGATCAGAAGGACGTTGGAAAGAATTCCGATTGCGGAGCTTGAGACCAGCCTCAAAGCGGGCATGATGACACCTCCGACCCAGTCGATGTTAAGACTTGAGAAGATCGACACATCATCGGGAATATCGACCCATTTTCTTGCCATATCCTTGAGGATGATATCGACCTCATTGATACGTGATGCGTACCCAGGGACTTTTTCCATGAGCATGTCTACGCTGAAGAACACGAACCAGATGAAGGCCACGACGACTATGACTATGACAAGAACCGCAAGGACCGTTGCCAGCCAGCTGGGGAATTTGGCCTTCTCAAGCGCGGTGACAAACGGAAGAACCAGCAGAAAGACAAAAAAAGACAGAAGGATTCTGATACTCACGTTCACTGCCGCCTTGCTCAGGACAAGCAGCACAATGATCAAGAGCGCGACCAAAATAGTTTTGATTGTCTTTAGGGATTTATCCGGTTTGTCGTTCATACGTAAATGATAATCCACCTTGGAAAAACTCGCAATATGGCATAGAATGGGCGCATGTCGAATTCAAGCAATCTGGACCGCATTGAGATCATTTTATGCGACACCCAGGACGGTGCGAACATCGGAAGCGTGTGCAGGGCAATGAAGACAATGGGCCTTACCCATCTGACACTGGTTACCGACCGCATCTACGATGATGAGCGCGTCAGGACACTCGCCCTTCACGCCTACGACCTCTATGAGAACAGAAAGGAATTTCCTGATCTGAAGAGCGCCATTTCCGACAGCATCCTGTCGGTAGCCGCAACACGCAGGGTGGGAAAAGGCAGAAAGACCAGCCGCGTCAATCCGCAGGAACTTGCTCAGCACATCAGCAGTCTGGGAAGCGGCAAGGTTTCTGTGGTATTCGGCTGTGAAAGCAACGGGCTTTCAGACGAACAGGTCAAAGCCTGCTCCATGGTCGTCACAATTCCCACAAGCGACAAGTTCCCTTCTCTGAACCTCTCACAGGCGGTGCAAATCATATGCTACAGCCTTTATCAGCACCTTAGGCCCTACAGCGGACAGACCAACGTTGTGACAACAGAGCGCGTGGAAAAGGCATCAGAGCTTTGTATAGAGAACCTTGAGGATCTTGGCTATTTCAAAAACAGCGATGAGATTTCATTCACAAGAGAGTTTCTGAGCTCGATAATGCAGCGTGCCGGAATGACTGAAGGCGAAGTCCAGAGGATGGAGAAGATCTTCACCAAGACAAACAAGATAGCAAAACACAAGGAGTCAAACTGATATGAAAAAAACTGCAATGCGTAAGTTTGCACATCTGATTGCAAAGTGCGGAGTAAATGTCCAAAAAGGTCAGGAAGTCCTGATTAGAGCCGAGCTTGACCAGCCCGAGTTCGTCAGGATGGTCACAGAAGAATGCTACAAGCTTGGTGCCAAAAAGGTCATAATCGACTGGCAGGACCAGAAGTCAGTGAAGATCCATTCAAAATACAGAAGCCTCAAGACCATGTCCAAGATGGAAAAATGGGAAGAAGAGCGTTGGCAGCACTATGTGGATGAGCTTCCCTGCATAATCTACATTGAATCCGAAGACCCCGACGGACTTAAGGGAGCTGACCAGACCAAGCTTCAGAAGGCCCGCCAGGCCCAGTATCCCACCATCAAGAAGTACCGAGACCAGATGGAAAACAAGTATCAGTGGTGTATCGCCGCAGCTCCAAGCGAAGCCTGGGCAAAGAAACTCTTTCCGAACCTTTCAAAGCATCAGGCCGTTGAAAAGCTCTGGCAGGCCATCTTGGCCACAAGCCGTGCCGACAATGACCCCATTTCAGCCTGGGAGAAGCACAACAAGGATCTTGCAAAGCGCTGTGAATACCTCAACAGCCTTAAAATCGATGAGCTTCATTATCAGGCTCCGAACGGCACAGACCTGACAGTAGGCCTTATGGAGCAGTCCATGTTCGAAGCTGGAGAAGAGACCTCGCTCAAGGGCATAAAATTCAACCCGAACATCCCGACCGAGGAGTGCTTCACATCTCCAAAGCGCGGGCGTGCCCACGGCATCGTCTACGCTACAAAACCCCTCAGCTACCAGGGCCAGCTTATCGACGGCTTCTGGATCCGCTTTGAGGACGGCAAGGCCGTAGAGTGGAATGCAGAAAAGAACAACGACATGCTGACAAAGATGCTTGAGATGGACGAAGGTGCAAAGTACCTGGGAGAATGCGCCCTGGTTCCCACAGACTCCCCCATCTCAAACAGCGGTCTTCTGTTTTACAGCACATTGTTTGATGAGAACGCCGCATGCCATCTTGCCATGGGAGAAGGCTTTCCTGACTGCGTGAGGGGCTTTGAGAACATGAGCCTTGAAGAGTGCCACAAGCTCGGCGTCAATGAGTCGATGATCCATGTTGATTTCATGATCGGCTGCCCCGAGCTGAACATCACTGCAAAAACACGTGACGGCAGACAGGTCCCGATATTCCGCAACGGCAACTGGGCATTCTGACAAATATAAAAATCGGCAACTTCTGTCAAAAAACGACAGTTTCGGTCAGTCATGATGCTCCTGTAAACTAAAATGCAGGAGGAGTAAGATGAAAAAGATCGCAACTGTCGTTTTTATTTTGCTGTTTGTCTCTGCCCTGGTCTTCGCACAGGCCATCTCGGAGATTCATGAGCCACCGACAACATTTGTCGGATGGGGAGCACAGTCTGTCGGTGGAGCCGGCGGAAGAATCATCAAGGTCACCAACCTCAATGCCAGCGGCGAGGGTTCATTCAGGGCCGCACTTGAGGCAGAGGGTCCCAGGATCATCGTCTTCGAGGTCGGCGGAGTCATTGACCTTGAGAAGAAACAGATTAAGGTCAAGAACCCGTATGTCACAATCGCAGGTCAGACCGCTCCCAGCCCCGGAATCACAATCATCCGCGGCGGAATCACATTCAACACACATGACATCATCATGCAGCACCTGTTCTTCAGAATGGGAGATGCAGGAGCGGCCATCGGTGAGGGCTATGAGCCTGAGATCTCAACAGGCGCCAACGGAAACGCATACAACATCGTCGTGGACCACTGCTCAATATCCTGGGGAGTCGATGAGAACCTCTCCGTGTCAGGAAAGAGAGGAACAGGTCCTGAGAATGCGTCACACGATGTGACATTCAGCTACAACTTCATCTCAGAAGGCCTTGCCTGGTCGGTTCACTCAAAACAGACGATGAACCACAGCATGGGAACCCTTGTCATGGATGACTGCACCAATGTCGCCATCATCGGAAACTTCTACGCCCACAACTATGAGAGAAACCCGTGGTTCAAGGGCAACTCCTCCGGTGTCGTGGTGAACAACCTGATCTATGATCCGGGCGCATGGTCGATCAGACTCTCCTGGATTCCGAAGGAGTGGAAGGGACTTGACGAGAAACCGGGCTCACCGAAGGTCTCAATTGTCGGAAACTATGAGAAGGAAGGACCCAGCACAGAGGTCGTGGCAATGGTCGGATCCAACTATCCCGAGAATAAGGAGGAAGGATACCTTGAGGACAACATCATTTACAAGATTGACGGAGTCACCCCGGGCAAGCTCACAGATCCTTCAATCCCCATCGTGGTCCTTGACGAGAAGCCGATCTGGATTGACGGCCTTGAGGTCCTGCCTGCTGAGGATGTCCCTGCATATGTTCTCAAATACGCAGGAGCAAGACCTGCCGAGAGAGACGCCGTTGACAAGCGTCTGATCGAGGAGTTCTACAACGGAACCGGTAAGATCATCAACAGCCAGGACGAGGTCGGCGGCTATCCTGTCGTCGAGCCGACATACAGGGCACTTGATGTTCCTGAGACAGGAATCGAGGAGTGGCTCATGGGCTACACTCTCGAGGTCATGGGACTGAAATAAGCTTTCAGTCCACGGACTCGATTATGCCGCCGGCAAGGACCATGTCGTTGTCATAGACAACAAGGCTCTGTCCGCATGTTGCCGCCTTGACAGGGGTGTCGAATGTGGCACAGAGCCTATCCATGCTGTCCATGAAGACCTCACATGACACAGGCGTTCCTGTGGAGCGGATTTTGGCAGAAGCATGGATGCTCTTATCAAGGCCCTCGATTGAAACCCAGTTTATTCTTGAGGCTCTGACTGTCGTGTTGACGGTATTCTCCTCATAGCCGACAACGACCCTGTTGTTCTGAACATCCAGAGAAAGCACATAAAGCGGCCTTGGTGCGGAAACGCCAAGGCCCTTTCTCTGCCCTATGGTGTAGTTCCAGATTCCGTTGTGCCTTCCAAGGACATTGCCTTCAAGATCCACTATATCGCCCGCTTTAGGCTCTACATCCAGAAGATCTGCATAGCTTCCGCTGTAAAAGTCCTGGCTTTCGCTCTGGCCTTGCGGATGAAGACCAAGCTTCTCGTCTATTGCCCTGACTTCGGACTTAAGCATTCCGCCCAGAGGGAAGATTGTATTTGCAAGCTGCCTCTGTGAAAGTCTGTACAGAAAGTAGCTTTGGTCCTTGATGGGGTCCTTTCCCCTCTTAAGACAATATCTTGAGCCCTGCTCTACAATCTGGGCATAGTGACCTGTTGCGAACTTGTCAAACTCAAGCCCCGCCTCCCTGGCATAATCAACCAAGGCTCCGAACTTTATCTTCTGGTTGCACCAGATGCATGGATTGGGGGTTCTTCCTCCAAGGTATTCTTCTCTGAAGTTCTTTATGACTGTGGACTCGTAGAGGTCTGAGATATCCAAAACGGTGTGCTGTATTCCCAACTTCTCGCAGATTTTTTTTGTCTTCTCTATGTCCTGAGCCTCCATAGGAGAAAAGCAGGCATCCCTGACAGGAGCTGAAGATGGTACAATGCCATCCTTCCAAAGTGACATGGTGACGCCTAAGACCTCGTGGCCCTGCTGCTTCAAAAGATATGCTACTACAGAGGAATCAATTCCTCCGCTCATTCCTACAAGAACTCTCATGACTTTTTTCCTGCTTTAAGTATGATGCTAAGAGCCCCGCTTCCGCCTTCTGCGGCCTTGGGAACGCTCACTTCACGGACAAGGCTGCTTTCCTTGCAAAGAGCCAGGACCGCAGGCCTTATCACAGCCTCTCCGTTTTCAGAATGAAGACCTTTTCCTGTAACGATTCTGACCTTCCTGAGCCCGCGCCTTTGACTCTGCTCAAGAAACTGGGAAGCAGCTGTAACTGCATCCTCCAACCTCATCTGATGAAGGTCTATCTCATCCTGAGCATTCATCCGCCTTATTTCGTTTATTGAAGGTTCTTCACCATGATTCGGACTGTCGTCCCTTGCCCGCTTGGACAGGGCCCTTGCCTCATCATGAGTACTCTCCCACTGGCTGTAAATATCTGCGAAACTCTGCTTTGCCACAGCACTCCCCTTGCATTGACGAAAGTCATCCTATTGGCTATCCTTAGTTCCGTTGATTCCATAGCTCAGCTGGATAGAGCACTTCCCTCCTAAGGAAGGGGTCGCGCGTTCGAATCGCGCTGGGATCACTTTCAGGCCCTTGCTTTTGCAGGGGCCTATTTTTTACTCTACCTTGACTGTGATCTGAAGATAGAATCTTACGGTGTGACCGTTACCCTGATAGCGGACACAGACGTTTTCAACCTCATAGTTGTTATAATCGTCGGTAATATCACGTTTGTGGAGATTCGCAGTAAGGGCTACTCCCTTGGTGTCGATAATCTTGAGTCGGGTTGATTCCCTACAGACAGTAAGCAGTTCCTTCAGTTTCATATGCCACCTCCGATTTATTGTCTAGATATTACATCCGAGAGCCTGTCTTTTGCAATGTTGTTCACAGGTTTTTTGAGTTGAACAACTTAGACTCTAAGAAGAACCTGTTTGGAATCCTTACCCCCGCTTCGTGGGTAGACGGATATTTCAACACCCATCCCGAGGCTGTCAAAATAATCAAGTATGGTTGATATCTTCATATCTTTGCGACTCTCAATCTTGGACACAGAGGACTGTCTGAAATTCTTCATTTCGGATTGTTTTACATCACGTTCTTCTCTGAGTTCTGACATCCTTATGGACAAGCTTTCAAGTTCAGCCTTCATCCTTGCCCTTCTTACAGAGTCTTCAGACATGTTGTTTTCCATCATCTTAATAGCATTCTTCATCTTTCCAGTTCCTAAATGTGATTATATTCACTCAAGTGAATAACTGTCAATTCACATCCTGTGCAGAGCCTGGCGCCTAAGGCCTTTAGGCTTGTGCAGGTTCGCAATGCACAGGTTACACATCGGCTTATTGACATGAGGATTGAAGAAAAGCAGTCTGAGAGGGGTGGTATATATGTTTTAGACTGCCAAAAGCAGTCTGTAGACCCCAAACTATGGTTTTCAGACTGCTTCGCATCTCCGGCTGGCCACTTCACAGGCTGCGACTTAGCACTTTTCAATCGTTTTACTTAGCACTTTTCAATAAACCAAGAGAAAATGATTTCAAGTTTAGAACAGGCTTAGAACAGACCGAGTTTCTTTCCGACCAAGGGATAGATTCCGCCCCAGAATCCGAACAGGATGTATCTGAGGACACGTGTCAGCGAATTGGCGATTCCGACCTCGGTAAAGAGGAGTTTGAGTCCGCTTGTTATTGCAACGGCAACAACCATTCCAATGGCGTATCTGAGAATCTTCTTTCCCCACTGCCCTTCTTTGATTTCGAAGTCAAAGTGCTTTCTTTCCAAGGCACATCCGAACGTCACTCCGCTGAATGTCGCAAAGGTGCTGCTGAGATCGGAGAATGCGTGATGGGTTTCCTCGTTCAGGAGAATAACCACAGCCAGGGCAAAAGCAGCTACGGCAGCTACGCACCCGATGATTACCGACACCCTTATGGCCTTTTCCTTGTCATCATACAAGGTTGCAAAACCTCCGCTTAAAAGGAATGTGGTTCCGCATCCGATGACAAGGCCGCCTATGACATCAGTCGGCCAGTGGACACACAGATAAAGCCTGGAAAGGCCCACCAGGATGATGATCAGGGCGCAAACGATGGAGAGCCATCTTTTTTTGAAGGCCATGGCAATTCCGGTGAATGTGCTTGAGGCACTCGTTGTATGGCCGCTGGGGAAAGAATACCCCGTGGCGGTGTGAATCCTTATGACATCGAGGTCCTGAATCAGATGCCACGGACGGGGGAATCTCACAATGGCCTTGGCAATTCCCGTGACGGAAAGCGAGCTCATCAGCGACATGAAGATGACAAAGCCGTTCTTCTTGTTGATGTTCCAATAGATGAAAACCACAATTCCTACAAGAAGAATTTCCTCGCCGAACATCGTCAGAAACTGCGCGAGGCCATTCTGAAAATCGCTATGGGTTCCGGCCAGGAACAAAAGAATCTGTTTTTGAAATTCCACGGTCTACACTCCGATACTGTTTTGACTCAATTATAGACTCTCACTTCCCCATTTCCAAGCAGAATGAACTTTTTTCACATCCAAGGTTGACAAACGAAAATGAATATTGTAATTTCATATTGCACTAGGGATCTTGGTGAAGCTGGTTATCACGCCACCCTGTCACGGTGGAGGCCACGGGTTCGAGCCCCGTAGATCTCGTAAACAAACAACCGACCTTGAAAAGGGTCGGTTTTTTGTTTATTAGGAGCTAGGGGCGAGAAACGAGGAGAAAGGCAGGTGCATTGCCTTTCGACGAAGGCGGGCGCCGTAGGGCGCGAGCCCCGTAGATTTCAATCCAGGCGGGCGCCGTAGGGCGCGAGCCCCCATTGTCAAAGATTCTCTCGCATCTAAAGGATTTTATCATTGACGGCACAAATGCAGTAATTTAGCCTACAATTGAGAGGTGAATGAAATGAAGAAGATAGCAACAGTTACACTAACAGTTATATTTACGGTTTTTCTATTCATTTCATGTGGAGACGAGCCTACTCCTACACCTCCCGGACCTACAGTAATTTCAGTAGAAGGTGTGCAATTGAAAGAAAGCACAACTATACTGGAACATGAAAGTGAAACATTAGTTGCAACAGTATTGCCTGCAAATGCAGCAAACAAGAAAGTATCATGGTCTTCAGATAAAACTGATATTGCAACCGTAGATGAAACCGGAAAAGTAACCGGAATAAAAGCCGGAGAAGCAACAATCACTGTTACAACAGAAGATGGTGGCAAGACTGCATCATGTAAAGTAACAGTAAAAACCAATGCAAAATACATTCCTCTTACACTTGAGTTCCCAGAAGCTGGTAAAGTAACGATTACTAAAATAGGAAATCCGGGTGAATTGCTCTACTCAATTAATGATGGAGCAAATCAATTAGTAGATGACTATAAATTGGTTAATGGAATTGATATTTCTGCTAATCAAACAATCAGTTTTTATAGAACTCTTTCTTCTGACCTTACTAATTATGACTATTATGCAATCAACTGCGATAAAGAATGCTATGTATACGGCAATGTAATGAGCTTAATTGATCCGAATAACTTCGCGACAGCAACATCTGTACCGGAATTTGCATTCGCAGGATTGTTTTCTAATAATGATAATATCAAAAATCATAAGTCTCTAGACCTAGTACTTCCTGCAACAGAACTGAATTACGCTTGCTATTACAGTATGTTTTTAAACTGTGATAATCTTACCAAAGCACCTGCTCTTCCTGCTACAACACTGGCTATTTCTTGCTATCAACAGATGTTCTACGGCTGTACAAGTCTTACAACAGCACCTGCTCTTCCTGCTGAAACACTGGTTTATGGATGCTATATGAGTATGTTCAATGTATGTACAAGTCTTACAACAGCACCAGACCTTCCTGCAACAACACTGGCTGAGGCATGTTACTATGGAATGTTTGCAGGCTGTACAAGTCTTGAAACAGCACCGGTTCTTCCTGCACCTACACTGGCTATGAGTTGCTATTATTCCATGTTCGAAGGCTGCTCTAGCTTGAACAGCATAACATGTTTGGCCACTGATATTTCAGCACCTAATTGTACAGATTGGTGGGTAGATGGTGTTGCCACACCGGGAACATTCACTAAAGCTTCTACTGCCGATTGGGGAGTCCCGGGTAGTAGTAAAATTCCTTCCGGCTGGACCGTGCAGAATTATCCTACACCATAAATATAATATGATAAGAAGCACCACATGTACGGAGCAATAATCGGAGCGTCAAGCAAAGGCTCCAGTGGAGCGTTTACCACACCAACGGAATCACCTTATATCTGACCTTTTTCTTGTACTCAGAATATCCTTCAAGTCCTGCTTCCAGCACCTGCTCCTCGTTACGGATTCTCTTTGCGATAATTGGAATATAAAACAGCGTTATTGCAAATGATATGACAGAACCAAGTACCAGCGGCATGGACAAGAACAATAGAAGTGTGCTCATGTACATAGGATGCCTAACTACCCCGTAAAGCCCCGTATCTATGACCTTCTGGCTCTCCTGCACCTCAATGGTTCTTGAAAGCCACACATTCTCGCGGAGAACCTCTGCATAAAGCACATAAGCTAAAAGAAAGATAATGGCGGCAAGATATGAAACCCAAAGAGGAAGAACTATCCATCCGAAACGGTAATTCAGACCCGCCACTACAAAAGCGGAGAGGAACATAAGGCCGCTCAGAGCTATGACAGTCTTCTGCTCTGACTGTTCCTCTTTCACATTCAGTCTCTTTCTAAGAAGCTCAGGACTATTTTTCATCATTACAAGGCCTGCCACAAACATGGGTACAAACAGAATGCCCATCAGAAGCCATGCCTGCATATAATCGAACGTCCCTGCCGGAAGAAACAGTAGCAGTCCCACAAGAACCACGCCAGAGAAAAACCTGGTGATTGCCTTCATAAACAGTTTGAAGTCCATAAGGCAATTATAGCTGACCTGATAAAAATGGAGCAATTAATGCGAGGTTAAAACCCATAATTCCCAAGCATCAAGGATGTTTCAAGTTATGTTACCCTTGTCCGATGCGGATTTGATGAACTTGCTGAGATACTTTCTATAATTGGGATTACAAGCATAAACGAAGCACCCACGGATACCTCGTCCCATCAACGTCCTGTAAGCGTTGAGTATATACGTTTTGACATCCTCTTCGCCTGCACCGTTCTTGACATTTGAGTCATAGAACTTGGATATGTCTATCGTTATCTTTTCCGACGCGAAATCGTAATCAATCTCAGGCCCGAAGATAACTCCAACATAGTTGATGTCATATCCCTGCGTGGTATGGATACATCCTATCTCATTAACGGCATTCTCACTCAAAAGGAATTCGCGATTACACATATTCCAAACGAATTTATTGCCTTCAATATCTATATCCTGAAGACCTTTATCCAAGACCGACTGATATGATTTTTCGCCCTTCGATATCCATTTCCAGGAATAACCGGCGACAGTCCTGCAAAGGCCATACTTGGCATCCAGTTCCTTGATTCTATCAACCATCTTTCCGACATCATCGTAAAGCAGGAAATCGTAGTTCTGTATTTCTTTGAATTCCAGGTTATTTTCAGCGGAAAGAATATTCTCGATATAGTGGATGTATGGTTGGCCGCCCTTGCATCTCATCTGTGTGTCCAACGCATGATTGTAAACCGGACCCTTACATATCGTGTCAGCAAACTGCTCTGGAGTGATATCCGTCTCTTTGACCCTTTGATCACCATCATAAACCAAGACCCTGAACTGGCTGTTTTTCATTATCATATCGAGTGTTGTCGATGTTTCATAATCCAATCCAAGTCTGCTGCACGCCTTGATGTAAGCTTCTCGATACATGATATTCTTGTATCTCGGAAGCCTGTGAGCCTCGTCTACAAAGACAATATCAAAATGTTCCCTGCTGATATCCAGAGGTCCCATAACCAGAGAGGATTTCAACCCAGATTTCGAAGCTTGAAATACTTTGCTTATGGTCGTTCTTATAGAATCCATCGGAACAACGAAAGCTACCTTCAATTCCCGTCCCAAACGAATAATCTGCTTTTTCAGTTCCATCAGCAGTTTCAAGCTTTCATTGTCATAATCCAAGTCATCATCTGGGTCTATGTTAAACCTTGAGGCATTAACAATCTTGTAAATCAGGTTAATAAGAACAACAGTTTTTCCAGTACCGACACTTCCTTCAATTACAGCTGTTCCCTCTTTTCCTGTTTTGAGACTATCCAAGATGTTTTCCATTATTCCATTGCACACAATGTTCTGCTCTTGTGTGAGGGTTGTATATGGAGAGAACTTGAAAAGATTCTCATTGCGGATGTCCAATAATGAATGATTTGTAAGTCCTTTCGCTGAAAGGCGATTCCAAATCAAGTCAAGCTTATCCAGATACTTGGCCCGTTGGTAATAATTATGGCGAGAGGATTGTCCACCGTTAAGGTTCTGAAGTTTAAATTTGTTGTCCGCTCCGATATATTGAATAAGATACTGTTCAATGTCGAGGATTGCAGATTTATTGAACTCGTCATCATAAATCACGTTGACAGTCTTGAGTTTATGTCTTGCCGGGTTTTCCCTATGCTGCTTGAATCTATTGTAAAGATTAGAAGTCTCGCCAATGTATATCTCGGAGTCGTTGTTGATAAGATATACGACAGGCCAATCCTTGCCCTTATCTTCTATTCTGCAACACTCATTTCCCTCTTGGGAGAATGGATACGTTTTTACTGTCAAACTGCCCATATAAGAAAAACTACTCCTACACCCGCTTTTATTACTATAACACACAAATTTTGAATTCCTCCAAAAATGCTTTATGTTGTCAGGCAGGTGTTTATCATCCATAATTCACTACTGTAGGGAGGACAAAATGAAAGAAGATACAATCAGAAGAATACTCAAATTTTCTGAGGATAGAGATTGGGATCAGTTCCACACTCCTTCGAATCTTGCAAAGTCGATTTCTATTGAAGCCAACGAATTACTCGAATGCTTTCAGTGGTCAGATGACGGCTATGACATCAATGAAGTCAAAGAAGAATTAGCCGACGTACTTGTCTACTGTGTGGATATGCTTGATAAACTGAATTTGGATGCCGACGAAATAATCAACGAAAAAATGGATAAGAATGAGGCAAAATATCCAGTTGAGAAAGCACGAGGAAAAGCAACTAAGTACAATAAACTGTGAGGCCCTCGCCAACTCAGCACATTGTTTAATCACGGAATCTTCTCATACGCAATTCTCGGATACGGATCCTCTGTCACATGGATTATTCCGCACCTGGTGAAGCCGCACTTTTCCATTAGTCTCTGCATAGCCTTGTTGTCCGGGTGAGTATCTATCCTCATATGATGACCGCAGCGTTCAAGGCACCAGTTGATGCAGAATTCTCCCAGACCTTTTACGGTTCCGTCACTTGCGATTCTATGTATTACCCCGTATGGAGAATCATCAAACCAGGCACCATCTTCTATGACACGGTATGTAGGCTCGATATCTTTTCCCACAATAAAAACAAAGGTTCCGACAACTCTTCCTTCATTCAGACAGACATAGCTTATTCCCTCTGCTGTATCCTGTTTCAGCAAGTCCTCAGGCGGCCAGTTGTTCTGTGCCCATTGATTGGGATTTCCGTTTTCCACCATGACCTTTCTGGCATAGGCATAGATTGCCAACATGGTTTCAAGGTCTTGTTTTGTAGACTTTCTGATTGTGATCATATTCATTCCCAGCAGATGCCAATCATTTTAGACGCTCAGCGCATATCAGCCAATGGATCTGAAACAGCCTGCCCTTCGTATACTGTGAAAGGATCAATATCGATACATTTTGTAGGATCAAAGTCTCCGCTCATATCCCAGGCCACTGTATTGTTCAGCACTGTGAGCCTATTAGCAAAGAAGGCTTTATCCTTAAGAGGATCGAATACTCCCCCTTTGGCAATGACTGGCTTCATATCAAGTTTCTTTATCAAACCATCAGAGAAATATGCATAAACTGTATAGTCATGACCGACAAGTGCCTGAACGACTACTGGATAGTATTTTTCGTACATATAATCACTTATAAAGGTAACACACCTGGAATCATAAATCTAGCATGGTATATCACCTGAGCTGTTACAGTTTTTCTTTCCTGTCACTGAACCATATTCTGGAACCTTTGAATGTCCCATGCCAAATACAGCGGGACACTATAGGTTCTGGTCTCCCCAAGGAGATTTTCAGCTATATTCTTCTGGGACAGCTTGAATCCGACTCTGGGCTTATATTTCTCACAAAACAGCTTATAGCTTTTTGCCTGGGTATTGTCTGCCGACTTGACTTCAACCGGAATCAGATTGCCTTTGCTTTCATATATGAAATCTATTTCTGCAGTATTTCCGGAATGCCAGAAATATGGTTCCAAACCTGAAGAAATCAATTCGTTAAGCACATAGTTCTCTGTAAAAGCACCCTTGAATCTGATATATGACGGATTCTCTTCCATGATGGTTTCAGAATCAACCTTAGACTTCACCCGAAGAAGTCCGACATCGCACATATAAACCTTGAAATAGGTTTTATCGGCAAACCCAGACAACGGGGATTCAGGATTCTCAACCATGTATAATTTGGAAACCAGCCCAGCGTCGACAAGCCACTGAAGGGCATCTTCAAGATCTGCAGATCGTTTTCCTTCCTTGACATGTGAGAAAATGAATTTTCTGTTCTCTTTTGCCAACTGAACCGGAATAGAATCCCAAATCCACCTTATCTTAACAACATCACCTTCCGGCGCATGCTTTGAAAAATCATCCGCATAGTCTTTGAGAATATCGTTCTGTACCTGTTCAACCTCTTCTACACTTCCACTTTCAACCCATGTTTTTACAGCTTCAGGCATGCCGCCTACGACGTAATACTCTTTCAGCAGTTTCTTCATCTGGACCGAATAAAGATCAGGAATAGCCCTATCAACCGCCCAGTTTTCAAAAACCTGAATCATGTCAGTTCGTCCGCACGCCATAGCAAACTCTTTGAAATTCATGGGATAGAGTTCAAGCCTGTTTACTTTGCCTACCGGAAATGAAATCTGTTTTTCCCTGATTGCAACACCAAGCAAAGAACCTGCACAAATTAGATGCAGTTCCCTCATATTTTCGCAGAAGTATTTCAAGGCAGTGATGGCTCTGGGACATTCTTGTATCTCATCCATAAACACGCATGTATCACCGACCACAATCTTTGTCTTCAGATGCTGCTCCAGTTCATGAATAATTCGGTTCACATCATAGTCGTAATCAAAAATGGCTGACAGTTTTTCGGACTCTTCAAAATTGATGTAAATGAAATTCTTGAAGTTCTCCTGTGCAAATTCCTTTATGATGTAGGTCTTTCCACACTGTCTGACACCGGTCATCAGCAAAGGCTTCCTGTTAGCCTTGTTTTTCCATTCAATCAGCTTTTCCGTTACTTCCCTATACATGGAATCCTCCAGACTTTCACACCCTCATAATAGCAAAAGTCATAGGACTTTTGCAAACAAAACTGCAAAAGTCATAGGACTTTTTGCAGAAAAGCATCTGCAACGCACCAACTAACGACCTCGGACCATGGTAATTCTCATAGAGGACTTGCCGATTGGTCTGCATCAGATTTAAACTAAACAGTGGGTTCTGTCTGCATGTCAGCGGAGCCAAGACAACAAAGGGGATGGGTAAAACGATGAAAAAAATCTTCGGCATTATTCTCACAGTCATTGTTCTTTGCGTGGCATTTGTTGCCTGTAATCCCTCGGGACCGGATGTAAACAAAATCACAGTGACGTTCGATTCAAACGACGGGACAGGTACAACGACTGAGCAGGCAATCAGAAAGGATACTCCAACGGCACTGAAAGCCAATTCCTTCACTTATGAAGGCCATGTCTTCAATAGCTGGAATACAGATGAGGACGGAAATGGACAACCATACCAGAACTCTGAAGTTGTGACCCTTTCCGACAACACCACACTCTATGCACAATGGGCCACTACTGTTACTCCCACTACTACAAATTGGGAAGACGGAAAGACCTACACTTTGACGGAAGATACCACCGTATCGGAACGTGTCACTGTAACAGGTCATGTTACGCTGATTCTCTCCGATGACCTTACACTCAACTGCAAAAAGGGAATTACCGTAGAAGATAGCAATACACTGCTAATCAGCTGCGGAGAGAAAGGAAACGGAAAACTTATTGTGAAAGGGGATGTACCGGAGTATTGTGCAGGAATCGGTGGAGGAGACAAAGAGAAAAACAGTGGTTGCTTAATCGTGGAAGGCGGCGTTCTGAATATTACAGGAGGCCGTTATGGTGCAGGAATCGGTGGCGGAGACCGCGGGAATAACGGTTTTGTCATCATACATGGTGGCGATGTCACAGCTACATCAAAATATACTGAAGATCAGTTTTATGGCGGAGCCGGAATCGGCGGTGGATTAAAAGGTGGCGGAGGTACTGTAATCATCTCAGGAGGAAAAGTGTCCGCCATAGTAGAAGTTTTCGGTTCGGGAATAGGCTGTGGAGATAGCTATACAGGAAAGGGCGGTTATGTATCCATCCTCGGCGGTGAAGTCAATGCTTCAGGCACTTATGATTGGATTGAATACGAGGAGGAACGGAGCGAAGGCATAAACGGGTATTTGTATCTCGGGCCTGG
>ONWV01000038.1 GCA_900321635.1 uncultured Spirochaetaceae bacterium
GAACAGCACAACCGTTCCCACAATGCTTCCGAGGCTTGTGGTGAAGAAAATCATAAAGGCGTGAAGAACCCTGTTTCTGAACCAGCCCTTGAAGGACGAGACGTCATCCGAAAGATTTTCAAAATCCTTGACCAAAGGCTTTCTCAGAGAGGCCTCCACAATGCCCGTAACCATACCGACTCCCAGAACCGGGGACAGAACCGCAACAGGTGCGGTTATTGCTGCTACAAACCAGTTCAGAGGATGTGCAAGGGAGATGATGCTGAAAAACATCGTCGCAACTGCGTTGGAACCTGCCCAGACCAGAAAGTATCTTAGACTTTCATGGTAGCCTTTGAGAACTCCTGCAAGAACAATGACTGCCACAATGGCAAGGGGAACCATCCAGCTTAAGACCTTTCCTGCCTTGGAAGGCTTGGGAACCTGTGAGATCTCCGAAAGATCCGTGGAAAGCTCGCCTTTTTCAAGGCGCTCGATTGTTTTGATTATTCCGTTTGCGTGTCCGGCTCCGATGACGGCCACCTTCTTGTGCCCTGGAGCCTTCATGATGTTTGTGGCAAGATAGCGGTCGCGCTCATCAATCAGGGCTTCCTTTGCTCCTGGAAGCTCCTTGGAAAGCTCGTTCATCATCTCCTGGAGGGTATCGGACTTCTTCAGATCCTCAAGCTCCTCTGGCTTGAACTCTTCTTTGTCAAAGGCGCTTGAAAGAAGGGTTGCAATCAGCTTGGCCTTGTTCCACAGGTTGCTCTTTGCCCAAGCGCGCTTGAGTGTGGTTGCAATCTCTCTGTCACAGAACGAATAGGGGATGCCTTTTTCTTCGGCGATTCTGCTGGCTCCGATTATCTCCTCGCCGGGAGCAGAGCCCGTCTGGTTTCCCATCTTCTTCTGAAAAGAGGCCAGTGCGGTGTTGGCAAGAACCAGAAAGGTCTTTCCTTCCTTGAACACCTTGACCAGATTCATATTGGCATAGCTTTGCTCTTTGGTCTTGCTTTCGTAGCGGCCCTTGTCCAGCTCAAGGCAGATGTGGTCCGGTTTCTCCTGGTCAATGACAGTGCGCACTTCGTCCACGCTGTTTTGCGAGACATGTGCGGTTCCGACGAGGATTATCTCATCGCCGTTGTCCAAAAATATTTTGTTGACTGTGTCACTGACATGTTCAGACTTCACGCCGTTCCTCCTGAAGACTAATAAGAATATAACGACTAAACACAAAGTGTTCAACAAAGTGTATATTTAATTCGATGAAGTCAGAACATAGTATCAACGACATAGCCTACACACTCGTAAGAAACAAAGGCCAGAGGAACCTCAGAATCCACCTGTCTCCTGCAGGCGATGTCCTTGTCAGCGCTCCTTACCATCTGGCACAAAAACAGATTGATGACTTTGTCTCAAACTCGGAAGAATGGATTCAGAAGCATCAGCAGAAGGTTGCCTCCCACAGCTACAATACGGGTGACTTTGTTCCATACCTTGGAAAGAAGATGGGCCTTCTGGTCATTGACGGAAAGATTCCCAGATATGACATAATAGATGATAAAATTATAGTGACAGTAAAGAAACAGACCATCGAAAATGTTAAGAAGGTCATAAAGAGCCTCTACGTGGAAACCATTGAGAAATACATGGAGACAAGGGTCCCATACTGGTGTGAGATTCTTGGAGTTCCTGTTCCGCAGTTCGGAGTAAACCGCGCAAAAGGCAAGTGGGGTGTCTGCTATCCTTTGGAGAAAAGACTCTATCTCAGCTACATGTGCGCAACTCTTCCAGAGGATCTTATAGACATGACGGTGCTTCACGAAAGCTGTCATCTTATCCACAGCGGACACGGAAAGGACTTCTGGGCGCTTATGGAAAAACACATGCCGGATCTTGAGCAAAGAAAAGCCGGACTTGCGAAAATCACAAAATCCGGCTGGTCAATGAATATTGTCTGAAGAATCAGTTCATTATCGAAAGCAGATGCTTGAGGAACTTGTAAGTCCTCTTTGTAGAGCTGATGGAAAGTTTCTCGTTGACGGAGTGGATGTCGTACATATCAGGACCTATGGAGACACTGTCCATTCCCGGGCACTTGCTGTTGATTACTCCGCACTCAAGGCCTGCATGGATCGCAGTGATCACAGGCTTCTTTCCCGTCTGAGCCTCATATGCCTCGGCACAGAACTTTGCAAGCTTTGACTTGGGATCCGGTGTCCATGAAGGATAGCCGTCTCCGATGGTGCATGAGATACCGAAGCTTTCAAGGATAATCTTGGCTACGTTTACCAGATGCATCTTTGCAGAGTCGACGCTGCTTCTGACGCTGATCTGCACATCAAGTTCTCCGTTTTCAACAGTCACGATGGCAAGGTTGTCTGAAGTCTCGACGATTCCGGGAATGGCCTTGCTTCTTGTGTAGACGCCGTGCGGGCACACATCAAGGGCTTTGACAAGAAGAAGGGACATGTCAGCATCGATTGCTGTGGATACCTTTACCGCACCGTGGTGGGAGCAGGCCTTGGACATTGTGAAGGTGGGCTCCTCTATGCTGTATTCTGCCTTGATATCCTGGAAGGTCTTTTCAATCATGGCAACGGCATCGTGCTTTGTTGCCTCGGGAAGGCAGATGCTGCAGCAGGCCTGGGAAGGAATGACGTTTCTGCGGGTTCCACCCTTGAAGGAGTGAATCATGAACGGGATTCCTGAAAGCTCGATTGAAACAAGGATGCGGGCCAGGGCTTTTACTGCATTGAGTCTCTGCTGGTGGATCTCTCCGCCGCTGTGTCCTCCCTTGAGGCCTGAGAGACTGATTTCAATGGTGTCCCAATCGGAAGGAACTTCCTTCATCTCATAGCTTGCCTTTCCTACAAGGTCAATTCCTCCTGCACAGCCTATGTAGATGATGCCTTCTTCCTCGCTGTCTATGTTGATCAGGCGGCGGCTTCTGATGAGGCTTCCGTCAAGACCAAAGGCTCCGTCCATTCCTGTTTCCTCGGAGAAAGTGAAGATGGCCTCAAGAGGTCCGTGCTTGGCAGAGGGATCTGTGAAAAGAGCCTGAACCATTGCAATTGCAATTCCGTCATCTCCGCCAAGGCTTGTATCCTTGGCCTTGAGAAAATCGCCGTCCTCATAGACCTCAATCGGGTCTTTGAGAAAGTCGTGCTTGCTTTCGGCTGTTTTGACGCAGACCATGTCCATGTGGCCCTGAAGCGCCACGGAGGGGATGTTCTCACAGCCCTTAGTGGCCTCTGCGCGGATTATGATGTTTCCTGCGCTGTCGCAGACAGCTTCGAAATTGTTGTCCTTGGCCCATGAAAGAAGGTACTGTCTGACACCTTCCTCGTTTCCGGATTCGCGTGGAATCCTGCACAACTGCTTGAAATATTCAAATGTATCCATGGATTTCTCCTTACCTTATCTTTTTTCCGCCGATAAAGACATCTTTTGCATTGAATGCGCTGTCGAATATGACAATGTCAGCAAGAGCGCCCTTGAAGATGCTTCCAAGCTCCTTCAGACCGTAGATCTTTGCAGGGTTCTCCGTTGCCATCTTCACAGCAAGCGGCACTTCAACGCCCCAGCTTACAACATTCAAGACGGCCTTGTTCAGCGTCAGGGCAGAGCCGCAGAGTTTTGAATGGTCGTTTGCATCGACAAACGCACCTTCTTCTCCCAGAACCACATCCTCGCCATTTGCAACATAGCGCCCGGGGCCTAATGATGCCGGCCCGAGGCTGTCCGTAATCAGAACCACATTGTCGCGCGGCTTTGTCTTTATCACATGCTTTACAACATCCCTATGGACATGAACTCCGTCTGCGATGATCTCACACTTAAGACGGTCATCCATCAATGCCGCTCCTGCAACTCCAGGGGCCTTGTGGAAGAACGATGTCATTGCATTGAACATATGGGTCACATGGCCTATTCCCATCTCTATGCCGCAAAGGGCCTGTTCATATGTCGCAGAGGTGTGTCCCATAAGAAGAACAACGCCGTATTGTGCGGCAATTGCTGCAACTTCTCGGGCTCCTTCAAGCTCTGGGGCCATTGTCATGGCAAGGGCTTTTCCCTGAGCGGCATCAAAAAGTCTTTTTGCAACGCCTGCATCAGGAAGGGTCAGAGACCGGCTGTCCTGAGCTCCGCATTTTTTTGGGCTGAGAAAAGGACCTTCCAGATTCACACCCAGAATCCTTGCACCCTTTTCCTTTCCCATGGCAGAAACAACAGCCTTGATTTCTTTCTCCATCTTGTCAGGACTTCCGGCATAGAGGGTGGGGATGAACGAAGTCACACCGAAGGATGCCAGGCGATCTGACATTCCTAAAATTGAAGAAGAGTCTGCCTGGTCGGTAGAAAAACCGCCGATTCCGTGAATGTGTGTGTCAATCAGACCTGAACAGGCCAAGGCTCCCGAGGCATCAAAAACCTCTGAATCTTTCGGATAACGGGCATTGTCATAGTCCTCCATCCGAAAGATATCGGCGACTCTGCCTTCTTCGTTGATATAGATTCCGCAAAGACCTTTGTCTGCGGCCGCCGTAATGACTTTGGCGTTAATTATCAAAGATGTTTTTGCCATGACAATAGTCTACGTTTAATGAAGTATTTTCGCAAGGTCGCTGCGGCCGGCTTTCTTAAGCGCTTCAAGTACCAGAGCTCTGTTTTCCTTCTTGTTGAACTGTAAAAGAGAGCGCTGCAGATTCGCATCCCTGCCCTTGGGAACATAGACGCTTTTGAAGTTCTGTCCGGGTCTGGGATCAAGGCCTGTGTAGTACATGCAGGTGGATACTGTAGACGGGGTTGGGTAGAACTCCTGAACCTGGTCCGGAACAAAGCCCTGCTTCTTCATGTAAAGGGCAAGATTAATTGCATCATCTAAGGTGGAGCCTGGATGAGCGGCAATCAGATAGGGGATGAGAAACTGTTTTTTGCCCTGGCGTCTGTTTTCCTCAAAGAAGGCTTTTCTGAAACTGTCATAGACAGAGACAGGGCTTTTTCCCATGCACTGCAAAACAGAATCACAGATGTGCTCAGGCGCAACCTTCAGCTGGCCGCTGACATGGTCGCGGACAAGTTTTTCAATAAAAAGGGCCTTTGTCTTTTCATCTGCGCAGAGCATAAGATAGTCGAATCTGATACCGCTTCGGATAAAGACCTTCTTTACACCTGGAACAGAGGCTACGGCCTTGAGCTTTTCAAGATAGATTCTGTGAGAATCCCGCACATTAGGACATGGTGTTGGAAACAGGCACTGGCGGTGTGCACACGGCCCGCTTTTAAGCTGCTTCTCACAAGCCGGGCACTGAAAGTTGGCAGTAGGTCCTCCAAGGTCGTGGATATAGCCCTTGAAATCCGGATGCTTTACCAACGTCTGTGTCTCCCTGACAAGGGAGGCAAGGCTTCGTGTCTGGATGATCCTTCCCTGGTGGTTGGTGATGGCGCAGAACGAGCATCCGCCGTAGCATCCGCGGTTACTGGTAAGAGAGAACTGAACCTCTTTTATCGCAGGAACCCCGCCTGCTTTGTCGTAGGCTGGATGCCATCTTCTGACAAACGGAAGCTCATAGAGACTGTCAAATTCTTCCTCTGACAATGGCTTGGAAGGCGGGTTTTGCACGATAAATCGGCCATTGCATGACTGAACAAGACATCGTTTTTCAAGCGGGTTTTCATGCATCATCTGGATGTTGAAAGCCTTTGCATAGGCCTTCTGGCCTTGTGGGTCTGGTCTGTTGGAGACCTTGTCCCTGAGGGATACCTCTTCAAATGACGGTAGAAGAACGGCCTCAAACGGTAGTTTTGAAATATCCTCGTTTTGGGAAATGCTGTAGCAGATGCCCTGAATATCCCTCATGTCCTTGACTGTCTGTCCTTTGTCCAGACGGCTTACTATCTCAAGGCACTGATGCTCTCCCATTCCGAAGGCCAGTATGTCCGCCTTGGCATCCAGAAGGATCGGCTTACGGACAAGATCCTGCCAGTAGTCGTAGTGGGCAAGACGCCGAAGCGATGCTTCAAGGCCTCCTATGATGATAGGGACAGAGCCGAATGCCTGATGCGCCAGATTCGAGTAGACAATTGTGGGTCTGTCAGGCCTGAAGCCTGCCTTCCCGCCTGGAGAATAAAGGTCCTCGCTCCGCTTTTTCTTTGTGCTTGTGTAGTGGGCAACCATGGAGTCTATGTTGCCTCCGCTTATCATGCAGCAGAGACGGGGTTTTCCCATGACGGTGAGCGATGAGGCATCCTTCCAGTTCGGCTGGGCAATGAGGCCTACCCTGTAGCCCTTGCTTTCAAGAAGACGGCCAAGAAGGGCGGCGGCAAAGGACGGATGGTCCACATAGGCATCGGCTGAGATGAAAAGAACATCAAGTTCATCCCACCCTCTGGCTTTCATGTCGGCTCTGGTCATCGGAAGAAAGGACTGCGTCATGATTGAGATTGTAATGCTTTTTGACAAAGGCGGGCAATCTCGTGAATTCATAAAAATTGTTGTGACGCATCTATGGAGTTATTAAACAATTAATAAAAAAATTTGACGGTTTTTAGAAAATGTGATAATATACGTGTTATCTTGACCCAATATCGG
Organism: uncultured Spirochaetaceae bacterium; assembly: GCA_900321635.1. GTDB lineage: Bacteria > Spirochaetota > Spirochaetia > Sphaerochaetales > Sphaerochaetaceae > UBA9732. The sequence goes on from ONWV01000038.1 coordinate 6,572, forward strand.
ATTGTGATATTGGGGTTTTTTGTGAATAGGGGATAAAAATTGAGCCGCGATTCAATTCCGTCGATACATTTCTATGATCAGGATTTCGTCGATCTGTATGACAGATCCTGGGTTTGGATTGAAGAGCACTGGGCCCAGGGAACGCAGCAGAACGGTTTTACCGGAAACTACCTTTCTTATGACGGCCAGAAGACGATAAACCAGTTCTCCAGCTGTCTTTCCTCGTTCTTTCTGAACTACAGCAACCAGACATATTCCCCGTTCGACATGCTCGATTTCTTCTACTCCAAGCAGGAGGAAAACGGAGCAATCAGATCCGACTACAGCACGGAGGACGGCAGGGCGGTTGTCACCGAGGATAACCCTGAGGGTGTCACAATGCCGCTTTTTGCCTATGTCGAGTATGTCTTCTATCACAAAATCGGAAACAAGAAACGCCTCAAGGACGCCGTTGATGTCATGGAGAAATACTTCACATGGCTCAAGACGATGTTCCAGAAGGAAAACGGACTTTTCTCCGTTCCTGTTTCCGCCTGCCTTACGGGCAACATACCCAGAGAGAAGACCTGCTATCCCGTTGACTTCAACACGATGGTCGCACTGAATGCGCTTTATCTTTCCAACATCGGAGACATTCTGAACGACAAGGAGCTGAGCTTCCGCTACAAGAGGCTCTATTTCTCCCTCAAGACCAGAATCAACAATCTGATGTGGGACCCCGAGACGCATTTCTACTACGACCTTGATGAGAACGAGCAGCGCATCCCGCTCAAGATGATCGGAGCCTACTGGACCTTCATGGCCGAGATTCCCAACGACGAAAGAGCCTCCTTCATGATTGACTATCTCAAGGATCCGGAGGTCTTCGGAACAGACAATCCGTTCCCCAGTGTCAGCGTGGATTCTCCCTGCTATTCGGAAACTCCCACAGGCTACTGCGGCGCAATTGTTCCTTCGAACCTCTACGGTGTGGTCAAGGGTCTTGAGAAGTACGGCGAGTATGTCTTTGCCCGAGAATGTGCCATCAGGCACATGTACTTCATCCTTGATACACTTCATCCCGAGGGCGACAAGCCGGGCGATGTCTGGGAGGCCTACCTTCCGATGAAAGAGGGTGTTCCCGCCCCCGACGGCGAGTTCCCCAGAAAGAGGTTCCTCCCTCAGGCATGTCTTGTGACCATCACGCTGATGATCGAAGACATCATCGGCCTTGACATCTCTCTTCCCCGCAAGACGGTCAACTGGGTCGTCCCCAGTCTTGAGGTCATGGGAATCGAGGGCCTTTCGCTGAAGCGCAACCTCATTACGATTCTGAGCAACAAGAACGCACGCGGCTGGGAAATCAGGCTTGAAAGCGAAAAGCTTTACTACTTCACAATCGAGATTATCGATGAGAAGAAGAAAAAGACCCTCCCGATTCCGAGCGGAAAGTGCTCGATGCTCATCGATAAGCTCTGATGTCCTGGTTCGGTAAAATCATAGGCGCAACAATCGGATTCTTCCTCGGCGGCCCCATAGGCATGATCACAGGCCTTGTTTTCGGTCACATGTATGATGCAGGCAAGGCCCTGGAGCAGGGAGAAGGGGACTCTTCCGAGCACAGACAGTACTTTTTCCGCAACACAGGTTACAACAGATCCCAGATGGTCTTCTTTGTTGGAGCCTTCTCCATGCTTGCAAAGCTCTGCTCTGTTGACGGAAGGGTCACAGAAGGGGCTAGGCGCAAAGTCAGCGAGTTCATGATCAATGACCTGAAGCTGTACGGCCAGAGCCTTGACTATGCAAGGGACATCTTTGACCAGGCCATAAACCAGAACATCAGCTTTGAAAACCTTGCCGACCAGTTCTACAACAACTTCAGAACCTCGCCGCAGCTTCTGACAATGATGCTTGATATCTTCTACCGCGTTGCATTGGAGGACGGACGCCTTTCAAAGAACGAAGAGCGCCTGATTGACTATGCGGCAAGAACGTTCCGCATCTCAGACTCAATGCACGAAAGCATCAGAAGAAACCACAACGTCAGGGGAACATCCAAAGCTTACGCCGTTCTGGGTCTGACCGAAAGTGCCTCCGAAGCCGAGATAAAGAAAGCCTACCGCAGGCTGATTCTTGAATACCATCCTGATACCGTTGCCGCAAAGGGTATGGCAGACGAGTTCAAGGAATATGCCACAAAGCGCTTCAGGGAAATCCAGGAAGCCTACGAGACAATCAGCAAAGAGCGCGGAATAAAATAATAAGGATAATCAGAAACTGATACGGCCTCGGAAGGATCGTGTAAGGGTCGTTCTGTCTGCGTACTCAAGGTCTCCGCCTATGGGAAGACCGGAGGCGAGCCTTGTAAGAGTAAGACCCTCTCTGTCTTTGAGAATATGCCTTATATACAAAGCAGTGGTATCGCCTTCCTCCGTGGGGTTGGTGGCGATGATTATCTCTTTGAAAGAGCCTTCGTCAATGCGTTTTATAAGCTGTGAGAAGCTCAGATTCTCAGGGCCTACTCCGTTAAGCGGGTTTATGGCACCGCCCAAGACATGGAAAAGTCCGTTGTATGCACCGCTTGCCTGGATTGAAAGAACGTCCTGAGGTTGCTCGACGATGCAAAGCTGGGTTCTGTCTCTCATGGAATCTGCGCAGACGGGGCAGATTTCAGTCTCCGTGAAAGATCCGCAGATACTGCAAGGGCGTACCTTGTCCTTGATCTCTGCAATGCTCTGAGCAAGAAGATCGTTGTAGTCTTTTGGAGTATTGATTAAAGAGAAAGCAATCCTTGATGCGCTTTTGGGACCCACGCCCGGAAGGCGGGACAGGAGTTTTGAAAGATTCTCTAAAGCTGTCATACGTTGATTCCGTACTGGGAAAGAGGCTGCTGGGCTTCTTCCTTAATTCTGTCCATGACATTCTTCAGGGCTGTGTTCACAGCGGATGTGACCATGACCTGGATGAATTCGGCATTCTGGGATTTGACAAGCTCAGGGTCGATCTTGATGCTTTCAATCTCGATTTTTCCGTTTGCCACAGCCTCTACCATATTGCCTCCGGCATAGCCTGTGCATCTGATTGTGGCGATCTTGGCCTTTGTGGCCTCGACCTGGCCCTTTATCTCATTCATGTTCTTAAGCAGTTCAAAAGGATTCATCATCGCTCCTCCCTCCCGTCAAAGCAGAGCATCAGATCTGTTATCAGATTCTTTTGCTCCTCGCTCATGCTGCTTTCCTTGACAGGCTCGGGCTTCTTTTCTTCTTTGATTTGTGGTTCTTCCTCAGCAGGCTTTTCTTCTTCCTTTGGTTCCTCTACAGGCTCTGGTGCGGTTGTTTCCTTATTATCTGAGAACGAGAAAATGATGTTCACATCAGGCCCTGTCTTCTGGCGGATCTTCTCTCGTACTGCATCTGCATTTCTGTTGGCAGTCTGGAAGAAGAGCCTGCTGTTGAAAAAGAGGACAAGTCCCATTTCGTTATGCTCCAAAGCTACCGTCCCGTGGGGAAGGACATCGGACAGAGTCTCAAGTGTCCACTCGGAAGGTCTTTCCGATTCAGGTGCCGCCGGGGTCGGAGTCTCGGGTTCGGGTTCTGGCTCGGGCTGTGTCGCAACTTCCGGCTGAGGTTCCGGTTCGGGCTTCACTTCAGCCTGCGGTGCAGGAGCAGGAGAGGCTGCGGGCGCTACCGTCTTCTGGTCCGCAAGGACGGGGTTCAGCGGAGATATTGTTCCGCTGATAAGATCGTTCTTAAGGCGGGCAAGCTGCTCAAGAACGCTTGCATTGGATGCCACATAGCGCAGTTTTGAAAGCTTTGATATAGCAAGTTCAAGCTCAAAGCGAGGGTTGAGCGAGTATCTGATGTCGCGGTACAGGTTCAAAAACATGTCCAATGCGGCCTCGAGCTGCTCCTCGTTGTATGAGTTGAGAATCTCGGGCGGGAAACTTGAGACCTGTTCGCCCAAGACGTTCTCGCTCCTGACGCCCTTTCTGATAAGAAGAAGGGTGCGGAAGTACTCGGAAAAATCCTTGATGATCTGCTCAAGGCTGACGCCCTTTGCAAGAAGGTCGTGGATTCTGTCTATTGAGGCGCCGCGGTTTGCAGAAAGGACATCAAGCATTATCGCATTGATGCGCTGTACGCCCACAAGGCCAAGCTTTTCCCTGATCTGGGAGAGTGTGATTTTTCCGTTGGAGAAGGCCACGACCTGGTCAAAGAGGGTGTAGGCATCACGCATGGAGCCTGTGGACTCCTTTGCAATCCAGAACAGAGCTTCGTCTTCTGCCTCAATGCCCATTTCGGATGCAGCCTGCGCAAGAAGACCCTTGATGGTCTCAAGCGGAATCAGCTGGAAGTTGAACTGCTGGCAGCGGCTTCTGATGGTGGCCGGAACCTTCTGGGTCTCCGTGGTGGCGAAGATGAAGACAACGTACTCGGGAGGCTCTTCGATGGTCTTCAAAAGTGCGTTGAATGCACTCTGGGAGAGCATGTGGACCTCGTCTATGATGTAGATCTTGTAGCGTGACGATGTGGGAGGAAACATTACCTCTTCTTTAATCACGCGGACATCGTTGACTCCGGTGTTGCTGGCTCCGTCTATCTCTATGACATCAAGGCTGCTGCCCTTTGCAATGCCGCGGCAGTTGTCGCATTCATCACACGGGTCCGCCGTGGGTCCGTGCACGCAGTTCAGGGCTTTTGCCAGAAGTCTTGCGCTGGTGGTTTTCCCAACGCCTCTGGGTCCGCTGAAAAGATAGGCATGGGCGATTCTGCCCTGCTGGATTGAGTTCTTCAGGGTTGAGACGACGAATTCCTGACCGACAAGGTCCTGAAAGCGCTGAGGTCTTTTGCGTGTTGCTGTCACTTCGTAGGCCATGGACTAATGATACCAAATAATCGCCGTGTAGACTACTAAACTATTCGTTGACCGATGCAAAAACCAATGCGATAATCTATTTGTTGTTCGTTGCAATGAACGGACAATTATTCGGGTTACACGACCCCTCTGGGTCAATAGGAGGAAAAATGAAGAAACTTACAGTAGTGCTGCTTGTTCTTATGGTAGCTATGGCTGGCGTTTTCGCACAGGGTGCTCAGGAAGCCGCAAAGACAGCTTCAGTTGAGGGATTCGATTCCGAGCTGATCAAGGCTGCTCAGGCAGAAGGTGAGCTGGTTGTTTACGGTTCATGTGAGGAACAGTATCTTTCCGCAGTAGTCGAGAATTTCCAGAAGCTGTTCGGTATCAAGACAGTTTATCAGCGCCTTTCAACAGGTGAGGTTCAGGCCAAGATTGAGGAAGAGAAGGGCAACCCGTCTGCAGACGTCTTCTTCGGCGGCACAACAGATCCTTATAACATGCTCGCTTCAGAGGGCCTGCTCGAGAGATATGATGCAAAGAATGCTTCACACATCTCAAAGAGCGTCTACAAGCACAAGGATAACCTCTGGTACGGTATCTACACCGGTCTTCTCGGATTCATGTACAACGCTGATTCTCTCAAGAGACTCGGACTCGAGCCCCCGAAAGATTTCCCGGATCTTCTCAAGCCTGAGTACAAGGGTCTGATCTGGCTCTCAAACTACAACACAGCCGGAACAGCTAAGCTTGTCATCAACACCGTCATCCAGAAGTACGGCCACGATGCTGGTGTCCAGTATCTCGTAGACCTGGACAAGAACATCGAGGTTTACACAAAGTCAGGTTCCGGTCCTTCCAAGAACGTCGGAACAGGTGAGTGTGTCATCGGTATCGGATTCCTCCACGACGGAATCTACCAGATCGTTGACAACGGTTACACCAACATCGGTCTTGTCATTCCTTCAAGCGGAACAACATGTGAGATCGGAGCAACAGCAATCTTCAAGGGCGCAAAGCACCAGAACGCTGCTAAGCTCTGGATCGAGTATGCTCTTTCTCCGAACTGCGTCAACCTTGCCAAGGAGAACGGTTCCTACCAGTTCCTGGTTCTGGACAACGCAGAGCAGCCGGAAATCGCTTACAAGTTCGGTCTTGATCCGAACAACGTCATCGACTATGACTTCGACGATGCAACTGCCAACACAAAGAAGTACATCTCTGATGTCATGACAGCTCTTGCCAACGCTGGTGCTGCAACAGGTGATGAGTCAAGATTCCAGGTCAAGTAATTGATTCTGAAAGAGTGATTTATAATTGCTCAGATGAGGATGGTGGTCTATCCGCCATCCTCATTTTGGTTAAACCATATTAAAGGAGGAGGAATAGATGCCAAGCGCCCAGGGTGCCCGTCTTGAAAGGCGAAAACTACTCGCTGATCCGATAATGGTCACGACAATCGTCGTCCTTATTGCATTCCTTACATTGTTCATCCTCTATCCTCTGGCTATCCTTTTGGTGGACAGCTTTGTAGGAGACGGAGGTTTCTCGTTCTCGGTATTCAAGAGAGTCTTCCAGATACCGACATTCACAAAAGCAATAACCAACACCCTCAAAGTGGGATTTGTCGTAGGTATTCTTGCCACGGCTGTAGGTCTGCTTTTCGCCTACGTTGAAATATACGTGAGAATCAACAAGTTCGCCGGCGGACTTTTCAAGGTGGTTTCAATGCTGCCTGTAGTATCCCCGCCGTTCGTTCTCTCACTTTCCATGATAATGCTCTTCGGAAAGTCCGGAATCATCACAAGGTATCTTTTCGGAATCTATGACAACAGCGTCTACGGATTCTGGGGTATCGTTGTTGTCCAGACTTTGACGTTCTTCCCGGTCTGCTACATGATGTTCAGAGGTCTTCTGAAGAATATAGATCCGTCTCTGGAAGAGGCTGCCCGTGACATGGGTGCTTCCAGAATGAAGGTCTTCACAAGCGTCACGCTGCCGCTTCTGCTTCCCGGAATCGGAAATGCATTCCTTGTCACCTTCATCGAGTCCATCGCCGACTTTGCAAACCCGATGATCATCGGAGGTTCGTACGATACTCTTGCTACGACAATCTATTTGCAGATCACAGGCGCATACGATAAGGCCGGAGCCGCTGCAATGGCCGTTGTCCTTCTGTGTATCACGCTGGCCATGTTCGCAGTTCAGAAGTACGTCCTTGAGAAGAAGTCCACAGCCACCCTTACAGGAAAGGCTTCCCGTGGAAGAATGCTCATCGAAGACAAGAGCGTCAGAATTCCTCTGTCAGCTTTCTGTACAATCGGTGCAAGTTTCGTAATTCTGATGTACATCTGCGTTCCTATCGGAGCACTGTTTCCGACCTGGGGCTTCAAGTTCTTCCCGTTCACATTCAAGTGGTTCGGACAGGTCTTCACCAGGTATAAGGGATTCAAGGCCTTCAAGGATTCGTTCATACTGTCGTTCATCTCCGCTCCGATTACGGCTCTGCTTTCAATGATCATCTCTTATCTGGTTGTTAAGAGAAAATTCAAGGCAAAGGGCTTCATCGAGGCAGTGTCCATGCTTGCCATGGAAGTTCCCGGAACTGTTCTGGGTGTCGGATACATCAGAGGATTCAGCGGTGGAGTTTTCCACACAGGATTTTTGCAGGGTCTTTACGGAACAGGTGCGATCCTTGTCATCGTCTTCATCATCAGATCTCTGCCTACAGGTACCCGTAGCGGTATCGCAGCCCTGAGACAGATTGATAAGTCAATCGAGGAAAGCGCATACGACATGGGTGCTGACAGCATGAAGGTGTTCACCACAGTCACGCTGCCGCTTATCAAGGATTCGTTCCTCAGCGGACTTGTCACGGCATTCGTCAGAAGCATCACGGCTATTTCTGCAATCATTCTTCTGGTCACACCGAGCTACCTGCTCATCACCGTCCAGATCAACGAGTTCGCAGAAAAGGGTGCCTACGGACTTGCCTGTGCGTTTGCAACAATCCTTATCATCATCACCTACGGTGCTGTTCTGATTATGAACACCATCATTAAGCACTTCGGTACAAGCCGAGTCATCAAGGAGGAAGACTAATCATGGCCAAGGAAAAGAAAGGCGTTCGCCTTGATCACATTTCAAAGATATACAAAGATCCTAAGACAGGTAAGGAATTCTATGCCGTCAAGGACACATCACTGGAAATCGAGCCCGGTACATTCGTAACACTTCTGGGCCCGTCAGGCTGCGGAAAGACAACCACGCTGAGAATGATTGCGGGCTTTGAGAGCCCGGATGAGGGAGAAATCTATCTCGGAGACGAGGCTATCAACGAGCTGACACCGAACAAGCGTGATACGGCAATGGTCTTCCAGAGCTATGCACTGCTTCCGCACTACAACATCTTCGACAACGTCGCATACGGTCTGAAGCTCCGCAAGATGCCCAAGGACGTCATCAAAGAGAAGGTCACAAAGATTCTGAAGCTTGTCGAGCTGGAGGGCATGGAGTCAAGAATGACAAACCAGCTTTCAGGAGGACAGCAGCAGCGTGTCGCCCTGGCAAGAGCTCTTGTCATTGAGCCGTCGGTTCTGCTTTTCGATGAGCCGCTTTCAAACCTCGATGCCAAGCTCCGTGTCCAGATGAGAACCGAAATCCGCCGCATCCAGCAGGAAGTCGGAATCACGGCCATCTACGTCACCCACGACCAGAGCGAGGCCATGGCAATCTCCGATAAGATCATCATCATGAACAAGGGTGTTGTTGCCCAGATGGGAACACCTCAGGAGATCTACTATCATCCTGTTGATGAGTTTGTCGCAGACTTCATCGGTGAGGCCAACTTCCTCCGCGGACCTATGGTCGGAAAAGACGGAAAGTATGCCGTTCTGGAGGTCGAGGGCTACAAGACCCGTGTCGAGTACAGCGACAAGATGAAGGAAGGGGAGAACTACACCGTGGTTCTCAGACCCGAGGCCGCAACCCTTGCGGATGAAGGCGGTCTTCCCTGTACAGTCGTTCTTTCCTGCTTCATGGGTTCCTATCAGAACTACCATGTCAAGGTCGGAAACACCTTGGTCAAGCTTGAGGAAAAGAACCCGAAGAACAAGAAGATCTACAACGTCGGAGACAAGTGCCATCTGGTATTCGACGCAGAGTCTGTCCACGTTCTTTGAGCGTCAGGCAAATCTGACAAATAAGCCCGGAGGCATGATGCTTTCCGGGCTTTTTTGCATAAAAAAAGGGGACAAATCGCCTGCGTCTCTCCAACGAGCCACTTACCGTTGCTACCTCCCGGTCCTGGCGGGGTTGGGTGGTGCTGGCAGCGCAGAATCTGTCCCCAAACGGAGAGAGGGGGATTCGAACCCCCGAAGGCTTTTGACCTTACACGACTTCCAATCGTGCACCTTCGACCACTCGG
>ONWV01000073.1 GCA_900321635.1 uncultured Spirochaetaceae bacterium
AAAAAGTATTATTTCGGCCAAAAGTCCTGGATTTATTATATTTTGAAGGACTCTTGAATGTTCGCCAGTTATAAAAACAGACTTCGGATTCAATTTTATGACTTTCAACCTTTGAAATAGTAATAAAACCGAAGGAAATCTCAGTTTTTATTACAGACACTGAAATGACCGGACCAACCGGGGCCTTGAACAGAGGGCTCGATTAGCCGCAGACGCACCAGAAAGCCCAGACGCACCGTCAAGCTCAGAAAGCCCAGAAACCCCAGACGCCCTCGAAATGTTAAAGGTTGTTGTCGGAGCAGAACCCAGCAAGCTCAGGCGCCCATAAAGCAAGACGCCCGGGAGCTTTCCCAGGCGTCGTCACTAACTAGAGGAGGTATGAAAAAAACTGTTGCTATGCCTTCATAGTAGCAAATAGCATGCCAAGCGCATTTGGGGCACTGAAAATGAGGTTTTGTGGTAAATGATTGTAAAACAATTGCACCTGATGTGAAAATGTTTCACACCAGGGGTTTGATCTCGGGGTTTCTTCGATAGAAGACGGCGGTAAAACCTGTTGTGGCGACAAGAGTGCTTTCTGTCTTTTCAGCAAGTGAAGCGGACAGGTCCTTTGTCTGCTCCTTGAAGTCCTGGAAGCGGACTTTCACAAGCTCGTGGTCTGTCAGGGCACTGTCAAGGGCGCTGACTACTCCGTCGGTGATACCGTCGTGGCCGACCATGACTATTGAGGAAAGAGTCTGGGCCTGGCTTCTGAGCTCGGCGCGGCGCTTGCTGGTCATTTCAGTCGATTTTGGCATTTATCATTTCCTTGTACTTTGCAGCAACTGCAAAGCGCTTGATTTTCTTGGTGCTGGTCATCTCCAGAGGCTCATCGACGATGAAGACCCTGCGGATTCGCTTGTAGGGAAGAAGCTCCTTGTTCACGGCCTCCACTATCTGCTCCATGTGTATTTGCATGGCACCTGCGTCGGGGAACTCCTTTTTGGCAGAGTCGGAAGGATGAATCAGGCAGGCAACGCCCTCCATCTTGAGCTTCTCGTCGGCCATGTAGCCTACGACGCAGATCTGGTCAATGTCGTAGTAGAGCTGGAAGTGGTCCTCGATTTCCTCGGGGAAGACGTTCTTTCCACCCTCTGTGACTATTATGTTCTTGGCGCGCCCTGTCAAGTAGATGAAGCCGTCTTTGTCCATGTAACCCACATCGCCAGTTCTGAGCCAGCCGTCTTTGTCGATGGTCTCGGCTGTGGCTTCGGGGTTTTTGTAGTAACCTTTCATGACGTGCTTTCCGCGGGTGACGATTTCACCGTTGCCCTGACTGTCTTTGTTGATGAAGTCGATCTCGACACCTGGGAAAGGCTTTCCGATACTGGCGTACTGATAGGAATAGGCGGGGTTCAGAGTCACGATCGGGCTTGTCTCGGTAAGGCCGTAGCCCTGGATGAAATCAACTCCCAGCTGGTTGAAGCCCTTGAAGGTTTCGGCCGGAAGCGGGCCTGCTCCTGAGATGCAGATTCTGTTGTCGGCAAGAGAAACCTTGTCCCTGATTCCCCTGAAGACCACGCGGCCAGGGTTCAGGCCTGTTGTCTGCTTGATGAAGCCGCAGAAGGCCATCATGGTTTTCACAAGGGCGCTGACAAGCTTACCCTTTTTCTCAATGCCCTTCATTATGGCGCTGAAGATCTTGTTGTAGAGCATGGGAACTGCCAGAAGCATGTTCACGTGGCCCTCTTTCATCTCCTTTAAGAGAGATGTGACCACAAGGCGCTTTCCGAAGACAGTGTTGCTTCCGTTTGCCATGGACTCGATGAACACGGCAAGCATCGTATAGGCATGGTGAATCGGCAAGATTGCATAGAACACATCAGTGGGACGGATCAGCATGACGGCCTTGGGGGTTCCTGTAGTTCCTGAGGTAAAGAGGAAGGCCGCAAGGTCCTGGCTTACGGGCTCGGTCACAGGCTGAGGTCCCACATCGGGGAGATTGAGGATGAAATCGTCCTCGTGGTTTCTCTTTTCAAGGCTGACCTTGAAGCCGTACTTGCCGTCGGCTCCGATTGCATCGAATCTGTCGCCGTCAAGGAAGATGCCCTTGATCTCCACATAGTCGACAAGGTGCTCGATTTCGGCGTTGGTCAGCGAGGCATCCACAGGAACGACGATGGCGCCCATGTAGATGATTCCCATGTAGGCGATGGCCCATTCGGGACTGTTTTTGCCTGTGACGGCTACGCGGTCGCCCTTTCTGACACCCTGGGCATAGAGCCAGCGCGAGACCTTATTAAACTGCTCCTTGGCCTGTTTGTAGGTGAAAATCTCGTGCTCGGGCGAAAAGGCCTCAAAGCATCTGTTGTCGGGAAAGCGGTCGGCGTTGATGTCGAACATCTGAGCCAGTGACGGCCACTCTGAATCAAAGTATTTACCACGGTACTGATCCAGATACCTCCAGGGCATAGGATCGAGACTGCTTTTTCTCATTTTAATCCTCTGACGGCGCTTTTAGGCCCGACAGCCTGCCGACTGTCACCAGATAGTAATAAATAACTAGACGTGGTCACTTCGCACCATCAGACAGAAGAATAACAGACAAATGCGCATAGAGCAATAGTTTGACGGGCCTTTGTGAATTATTTTTGACATTTTTTCAATTATTGTCAAAATCCAAAACCCGTTTCCTCCGCGACTCCCATTGAAGTGGACAATAATACCTCGTTGGAGTAGAATTTGGGCAATGAAATTTGAGAGTTTTGACCAGGTGATGAAGTACATGGAAAGCTTCACCAATCTGGAGAAGAAGACAGACAACTTTACAACCAGAACCTACCGCCTGGACAGGATGCAGGCGATCATGAAGACGCTCGGCGATCCGCAGTCCAGCTACAAGACAATCCATGTGGCAGGAAGCAAGGGCAAAGGCTCCACTGCAAGCTATATTGCAGCCTCTCTCAGGGCCGCAGGCTTTAAGACAGGCCTTTACATGTCGCCTCATGTTTCCGACTACCGCGAGCGCTTTACCGTGGACGGGGCCTTTGTAGAAACTTCCGTTCTGCTTTCGGTTGCCGAAAAGCTTGTGTCTGCTCTTGAGGGCTTTCATTTCTGCGATGAAATGGGCGAAAACCAGCCCACAACGTTCGAGCTGTACACCGCCTACGCCTTTATGCTCTTTAAGGAAGAAAACTGCACCTGGGCTGTGGTCGAAACAGGCCTCGGCGGACGCCTTGATGCGACAAACATCCTCAAACCCCAGGCGTCGGTACTGACTCCGATTGAGCTTGAGCATACCGATATCCTCGGGCCCACAATTGAAAAGATTGCAATTGAAAAGTCCAAGATCATTAAACCTGGTGTCCCCTCTTTCAGCGCCCTTCAGGTGCCCGAAGCCCTTTCAGTGTTCAAGAACGAAGCCTCCAGTGTGGGTTCTTCTTTCCACTACCTGGGAGACTACATCACTGAGATTACTGAAAACCACATAGCATTCAAGGACGGCTACAGCTGGGATTTTCATCTATCCATGGCAGGTCTTGTTCAGGCTCAGAACTGCGCCCTGGCGCTGCTTGTCATCCGCACCCTGGGTCTGTATGTTCCATCGGCCACAGAAAAGGCAATGACAGAGAACAAGATTCCAGGGCGCATGGAGAAAGTTTCCTGGAAGCGCCCACTATATCTTGACGGAGCGCACACAAAAAACAGCATGGGCTTTCTACTTGAAACCTTCAGAAAGATGTACCCCGGAAGAAGCGGAATCTGTATCTTCGGAGCTGTGACGGGCAAAAACCATGTTGATATGGCACATCAGGTTCTGGGGGCCTTTGATACTGTTGTGGTCTCAAGGCCAGGAACCTACAAGCAGAGCAATCCCAAGGCCCTTTATGAACTTCTTCTTTCCATCAAAGGTCCGTCTCAGACCGTGGTCCTTTTGGAAGATGCAAAGGACGCCCTATCTTATTGTCTTGAACATACCAAGGAAGACGAGCCTGTGCTCTGCGCAGGATCGTTTTATCTCGCAGGAAGCATCAAGGAAGCGCTATGTCTTTAAACTACAAGGAAATCGAACTGATTTTGTCCGAGTCCCACCTAGATGGTGCCAAAATCCAGGCTGTAACGCAGAGCTCATTTCACTCCGTAACCTGGGAGCTTTATGACAGAGATCGCGGGCGCTTTCTCTTTTACACGGAAATAGGAACGCCCCAAAGCAGGCTCCACATACTCTCGCCAGGGGCCAAGGCCGCCAAAACCAAGAAACTTCAGCGCTTTGAGCAGTTTGCAAGAAAGAACCTGGAAGGTTCTGTCATCACTTCCTGCACCCAGCTTCCTTTTGACAGGGCAGTGGTCTGGGATCTGGACAATCACGAAAGAAAGATGCGCATCTATTTCCGCTTCTACAGCGGCCCAGGTGCCAACATCATAGTAACCGACGACAAAAACGTGATTCTGGATCTTCTTCTCAGGCGTCCCGGCCGCGACGAGATGAGCTCCGAGGTCCTGAAGATTGAAGAGCGCACATCATCCGAGAAGGTCTTTGAGGTCCGCCCGTGGTCAGGGCCCTCCTTCAGCTCCTATATCGAGCGCACCTGCGCCCAGGCCGAGTCCGATGACCTTTACAACCAGCTTCTAAAGCAGGTTCAGGGCCGCATGGAGCACGAGCTTTCGCGCCTTGCTTCGTCCATCAGCAGCCTCAGCCGCACAATCGAGGCAAACCAAGGCTATGATAATCTTCGCTACGAGGCTGACCTTCTTTCTGCAAACTCGCACCTGATCAAACGGGGCGAAGACAGCGTCACAGTCACAGACTGGGCACAGGGCGGAAAGACTCTGACAATCGCCTTGGATAAGAGCCTCACACCAGGAGCAAATGTCCAGGCCCTCTATGACCGCTACCAGAAGGCAAAAGGCGCTGTCGCGAACGCTCAGGAAGAGAAAAAACGCCTTGAAGAAGAATATGACAACTCCCGTGCCCGCTTTGAAAAAGCTCTGGAGGACACAGGAGACGAAAGTGCCAACATCAGGCGCCTTAAGGCAATTCTGGACAAGACTGCACCTGTAATCCAGGTCCAGGAAGGCCCCGGAATCAGAACCACAAGCGGAGGCTTTCAGATAATTGCGGGGCGCAATGCAAAAGAAAACGATGAGCTGCTTCGTCACTATGTCAAAGGCAACGATATGTGGCTTCATACCAGAGACTTTCCGGGAGGCTATGTCTTTATCAAGTTCCGACGCGACAAGACCATCCCGCTTGAGGTCCTTCTGGATGCTGCGAACATCGCAGTCTTATACTCCAAGGCCAGAAACAGCTCCAGCGTCGATCTTTATTACACCCAGGTCAAATACCTCAGGCGTGCCAAAGACGGAAAAACAGGCCTTGTTCTTCCCACACAGGAAAAGAACCTGACCATCAAGCCCGAGCCCCAGAGGATTGCCCGCCTTCTTCCCAAGGAGGAGAGATGAGAACTGCAACCGAAGGCATCATGTATCCAAAGGACGCAAAGGCCGAACTGATGCCCTATTATGATGCCCTTGATAGTAATTCTTTTGAGTGTGAGGCTTCTGAGCCATCGTATTCTGCGCCATCGGCCTCTGCACCCGCAATCGAGATTCCCCATGCCACATGGGATAGGTGCCGTTCTGTTCTGGACAAGGCCTTTTCAACACTCAAAGGTCTAGTGCCTTCTTACGTGTTCGTGCTCGCTCCGCTTCATAAAGGCCCTGTCTCTTATGAAGACCCTGCTATGGTCTACGCCCCCTGTGACGGATTCTTAGAGGGCTCGGACTGGGAGATTTGTTTGAAAGTGCCGGACATGCTTCGTCCATACGTCTGTTTTTCGGATGATATCTGCTCGGAGGAGCAGAGCCTTGAGATAGCCGCCCCCTATCTTTCTCTCTTTTTTGAGAAAGCTCCCGTGTGTTATCTTCTGGCATCAGGAAGAAGCGAAGTTTTGAAAAAGATTGCAGCTGTGATAAAAAAAGACTTTCCGAAAGCCCTGGTTTTCATTAGTAATAATATAGAAAGTTGCTGTGGCATGATGTGGAAGGAGGCGCTAAATGATGGATACAGGACATGAGATTTTCTATGACGAAAACAGACTGTGCATCACACTTGCCAGGGGCGAAGGCCTTTTGAAAGGCTTTGATGCGCCTTCTAACAAACACAGCGCCCTTCTCTATCACAGCGCCACTTTGACCGAAATTCCCTGGCAGAGCCTTCAGATGATAGGCGACCGCTGCTGCCTTGTGTTCATGCCAACTGATATGTTCCAGGGCATTCCTGTTGACGCCTCTCATCTTGCAACATCACTCAGAAGCCGCTCACTGAACCTTCTTCGGGACCTTTCCCATGCCCTTGAGGAAGCCGGTAACCGCCTCTTTTGGAACCTCGACAGCATCCCGCTTTCAAACATCCTCTTTTTTGAAAACGGCGATATCCTTCTTCTTTCCGACCAGATGGGCGATGCCTTGGACCGCTTCGAGGCCGACGAGCTTCGCCGCTTTGACAAGAACCTCTGGTATGCCCACAACTGCGTCGAGGGCTTTGGAAAAGCCAATTTCCTTTTCCAGCTTCTCTACTACACTCTTTCAGGCATTGCCCCGTTTGAGGCCGAGGCCGTAAGGGAAAACTCGTTTAAGGCAGTTCCCCTTTCACTTCTGTTTCCGCCGTGTGATGCAAAACTCAAAGAGATCTTTGACATGGTGGACAGATCCCTTTCGGATGACAGAAAGTTCCAGTTCTCTATCAGAAAGCCGTTTTCTTTTTTCAGAAACATAATCGACGGCCTTCTTCAGGTGGGAATTGACAATATCAATGTCGGTCCAAATCCCGACCTTGATACCTATAGGCAAAAGCTCGAAAAGCGCGCCAAAATCCGCATCTTCATCAGAAAAAAAGGCGTAAAGACGTTCTTCATCGCCCTGGGAGTGGCCCTTGTTCTTTCGATTGTCGGCTTCTACGTCTGGCGTGCGGTAAAGCCCCCTGTGACAAAGGACCTTAACGAGGTTCAGATCATAGAGTACTACTACGACGCCCTGACAAACCTCAATGCCACAGACCTCCTCGAGCCGTTGAAAAACGGCTACGACGGGCCTGACTTCGTGGAGGTCTCCAGCCTCTATGTCACAAGCACCATGCAAAAGACCTATGACGGCGCCTCGCTTATCGTCGACCCCAGAAAATGGATTGCTGACGGCATGGGCGACCTTCCCAGAAGCTCCATCGTCTACGGAGTCTCCGACCTTCAGATTACCAAGGTCTCCGACGATGTCTACCGCGTCATCGTGCACCTGTGGAGCTCCTCCAACTACGTGGATGATGCCAACAACCTGATTGTCGAGGACGGCATGGATGTCTACGAGTACTACCAGACCAACGAGTTCACCTTCACAAGCCGCGGCTCCTGGCGCGAGGTCTCAAAGATCGAGCAGCTTGGTCTGGAGCTTGTCGCCACCCACCATATCAACTACAGCAATTGAGTTTTGAGCCTATGCGCCCACTGTTGTGGTGAAATCTTACCAAAAAAATGCCATTTTTCGTCTGTTTTATGGCAAATTACCAAAAAATCGATTTTTTTTGGAATTTTTTTGGTATTCATAAGATTATTTCAAAGGCAGCTCCAGAAGAAAAGCCTCAAGCAAGGACTCAAGCTGTGAGCAGTCATCCGGGTTTATCCAGTGGACATCGGACATCGGAGAAGCTCTTGAAGAATGTCATCTGACGCTTTGCATAATGCACGGAGTTTGTGACTATGCTCTGCCTGATCTCTTCCAGATTGGATTCTGACAGGTTGTCCAGATTGTGAATGGATTTCTTTGAGTCATTTTCATAGACCTTGTCCATAAACTCCCTGTACCCTATGCCCTGCATGCTCTGCCAGGAAGGATTTGCTCCCATCTTAAGAAGTTTTTTTATTTCATCGACAAGGCCCTGGGAGAACATTATGTCCACCCGCTGCCTGATTCTTTCTTTCAGTTCTTCCTTTTCTCTGAAAAGACCGATGGAAAGGACTTTCATGTCATTTCTGGGTGTTGTTGGAAGAGCAAAGCTAGAAAGGGGCTTTCCACAGGTGCGGTAGACTTCTATTGCCCTTGAGATTCTGTAGCTGTCGTTGGGGTTTATGCGGTCTGCTGAAACTGGGTCCACAATCTTGAGATAGTCATATGCCTTTGAAAGGCCCTGGTCTCTGATGTACAAAGCCACGGTTTTTCTGATTTCAGGGTCTGACTGCGGAGCCTCCGAAAGGCCATATAGAAAATGTTTGAAGTAAAAGGCGGTGCCGCCTGAGATCACAGGGATTTTGCCGCGCTGCCAGATTCCGCTGCAGGCAATGTCAGCAAGGTGAATGAAATCAGCCACATTGTAGCTTTCCCACGGATCTAAGATGTCTATCAGATGGTGCGGGATTTTGTCTGTGATTTCTTTCTCAGCTTTTGCAGAACCCACGTCCAGGCCTCTGTAGACCTGAACAGAATCAGCGTTCACAACTTCTGCAAAAGGTGAAAAAAAATCAGACAGCAGTCGGGTCTTGCCCACTGCTGTCGGACCGAAGAGAAAAATGGCTTTATGGCCTGTAATCTTCTCTGAACTCACGTCTCTACTGGAGTGTACTCTATCTCGTCGTTGAGCACCTTGGAAAGAACGGATGAGACAACCTTGTCGTGGTTGTTCTCAAGCTCCTCCTCGGCCTCCTTGTTGGATGCCACGATAGCGGCTTCCTTGATGGCCACACAGGTCATCTCGTATACGTTGACGTCTTTATCGATAAGCTTATCAAGTGGAATGCTCAAGGTGATTCTCCTTCAAATTGAGATGCAATGAGAATATATCAGCTTTCAGTTTTTCTGTAAAGCGTTCAGGATTATGTCCACGATCTCTTCGGGGGTCTTGCCTTCTGTGTCTATGACAAGGTCGGCCTGGCTTGTGTCGTTATTGTCGATTCCGTAGATGCGGCCGTAGCGCTCGGAGTCGTGACTGTCGCGCTTTCTTGTCTCAGCAAGGCGCTCGGCAAGAGTTCCGCCTTCGCGCTTTACGATGCGACGTGCCCTTTCTTCGTCAGAGGCCACAAGGTAGACCTTGAAATCGGCATCTTTGAGCATCCAGATTGCAAGGCGGGAGCCAAGAATGCAGTTTTCTTCGGCCATGGCCATCTGGACCTGGCGGCTGTCCAGCTCCTTGTCTATGCTGTCGTCCCTGTTGGCAAGGGCGCAGAAATCCCAGAAGTCCATGTTTCTTTCCTTGGCCATCTGGCGGAAGGTGAAGTTGATCATCGGGTAGCCCAGCTTCTGGGCAAGCAAGGTTGATACTGTGGTGTTGCCGCAGCCGCTTTTGCCGGATACTGCAATTCTCATATGGAAACCTCCTAGGAAACGGTATTTACGATTCGTGTGTCAGTCCTAGAAGCTAGCGCGGGACAGTGCTATGTGCACGGCCCAAGCGAAGCGACGACGGAATGACCGCGAAGCATCTGCCTTATTCAATATTTCGGATTTGCTCTCTAATATTTTCCAACGAGTCCTTCATATTGACAACCTCAAAATTCACCTCAACCATCTGGCTCTTGGATCCGATGGTGTTGATTTCCCTGTTCATCTCCTGAGACAGGAAGTCCATGCGCTTTCCAACAGGCTCTGAGCTTGAAAGGAGCTTTCTGAACTCCGAGATGTGGGCACCCAGGCGAACTACTTCCTCGTTGATCGTGTAGCGGTTGAGCATCACGGCAACTTCGGTGAGGATGCGGTTTTCATCGTACTTCTGGTCACCGAGCATCTCGTTAAGGCGCTCTGTGAGGTTGTCGCGTATGAGCTTTTCAAGCTTGTCCACGTTCTTTGAGACGGTCTCAAGAGAGGTGGCGATTGAGTCGATCTTGTTTGAAAGATCGCGTTTTGTGATTTCGCCTTCACGGTTCTTGGATTCGTCGAACTGGTTCATGACAAGAGAAAGACAGTAGTCCAGACCTTCCTGATAGGCCTCGATTCCGTCGGTACGGACGCTTGTCAGGACTCCGTCCTGGGCAAGGACATCTGACATGGTGGGTACAAGGTC
>ONWV01000007.1 GCA_900321635.1 uncultured Spirochaetaceae bacterium
TTACATTGCTGCTTCTCTCTACTCTCGTTCTCTTTGCAGCAGACCTTACCTCTTATATCAGATTATATGACGCAAGCTTCAGCGTCGATCTTGCCTCCAACAAGTTCCTCTCACATGTAGAGAACTCGACCTATTCATCAATTACAAACTCGGCCAACCTGAGAAAGACAGGGTTTTATTACCAGAGTCAGGAGCTTGGTGTCGTAGGATTATCAGATACCAACAAGTATGATACGGAGATGGGTGATATTGTTTTTACCATCAGCGTTGACAACGGTTGGTTCTACAAGCTTCCCGCAAGTGACTACAGAAGACCGTATGGAATAGACGTATTTGCACGAGGAAGATTCCCCAATGGTACCGAAGTTGACCTGGGATGCCTTAGACTCGGTTATCAGGCAGATGTTTCCGAGAACCCGGAGACGACATCCATCGTCATCAATGCCGCAGATGTCCTGAAGTACAAGGGCATCTGGTGGGATCTTGTTCTTGTAATGGACCCGGAAGTTGATACTGTAGATGACACCACAAGATTCAGAGGAAACGATTATTTCATAACTGCATCTGACAGAAGCTACACCACAGATGTAACCGTAACGATCAATACTGTTACAGGTTATCAGACAGCTGAAGAGGAAATAACAAAGAGCATAAGCTTCCCTATTCATCTTGAAGGTTTCTACAAACCGTCCGAGTTTGAAAAGACAAGCATCACTGCTTCCTTCACAATCACAAGAGTTGCAGAAATACTCAGACTTGACGGTGCCGACGGACTTCTTGACAAGGTCAATGCAAATCCGTCACTGGGCACAGACTTCACTACAATTGCAGACTACTCTCTGAACACATCTGCAGTGACAAGCTCAAAGACAGATGCAAGAAAAATCAGAATGTTCCTCTCAAGCTCCAATGATGCAAAGGTATCAGGCGGCCCATTTGTTCTGAGACATGAGTACGATGCAACTGCCCCTATTCTTCTCTTTAAGGCTGCAATGACTTCCGAAACCACAGAAGGCAAGGGACATGCTCCTGGATCGGATAATAAGACTGTGGTCTTTGACGGTACCGATACATTCACACCCAAGACAGACAATGCAAACTATGCTCTGCCTGCCAACCATCTTGAAATCGATGCTACTACAACTCTTCAGAAGTCAGGTAGCACCTGGTATGCAAGCTGGATTGACATCGGTTCCATTGGAATTGCACTTACCGGTCAGATTCTTCAGAACGGCGTTCCCGTTACTGCAACAGGCTGGACAAACCAGGGTGTCTACACACTCGGTGGAAACACCCAGGCTCTGACAAAGGGTGAGTATAAGTCAACAATCTACATCCACGTTGTGACTTTCTGATAATTCAGACTGATTTCTTTTTTCTCAATGACTTAAGATCAAGAGAGAACAAGCCGTGTCTGTTGCAGTATGCATAGATACGCTCCACTCTGCTCATCTTAAATCTTGTAGCCGCATCCTGCTCGGGATATAGCTTTGCAAACTGGATACCATAATCCGATACGGCGCAAAGAAACGAGATGTAGTGAGTCTTTTCCATCGGATGGTCCACTGTGACGTAGTACTCGTCCTCGACAATTTCAAAGTTGATTCTGTGCTCATCATCGGGCTCTTCTGCTTCCTGAGGCGGCAGTGTTACGCCGCAGCAGCTGATTACAGCCTCCCCTGTTGTCTGAATGACATTGCCACAAATGGGACAGACGTAGAATCTGCACTTGTTCATATCAAAGGATCTGTTTCTGTTTTTGACATCAACTCCGGCCAGAAGTTCTATGACCGAAATCCCCAAAGCTTTTGCCAAAGGCTCAATCAGTCCCATATCAGGAAAGCCTCTTCCTGTTTCCCATTTGCTTATAGCCTTATCACTGACACAGACTTTATCCGCAAGTTCCTGCTGAGTCATCTTCTTGCTTTCACGAAGCTTCTTTATAAGAGCTCCTGTAATGTAGTTATCCATAATTCACCTCACTGAGGCCAAAGACTATCAGACACACAAAGCTCAGACAACCTACGTATCGTGGAGTACAAAAAACCCGGCGGGTTTCCGCCGGGTCATAAGACTTAATTATCAGTCTTCGTCGTCTGTTGGAGGTTCTGCTGCCTTTTTGGCATCCTTCTTCGCATGGACTTTTGCAATGATGATAGGATATGCCAGAGCTGCTATTGAGATTACAAACAGAATAACTGTAAGCGGTCTCTGGATGAATCCGACAGGACCTGTGACCATCAGAGTCTGCACATAGTTTGTCTCGATGAGTTTTCCCAGAACAAGACCAAGTACAAGCGGTGATGACGGATAGTCGAACTTCTTGAACATCCATCCGATAAGACCAAAGACAAGACATGTTCCTACATCGAACATCGACTTCTTGATGGCGTAGCTTCCCAAAATGGCAAAGGCGAAAATCAGAGGATAGAGGATGGTCTTCTTGATATAACCGACTCTCACCCAGAGCTTTGCGCCGAAGGTTCCGACTAAGAGCATGAACACGTTGGCGATGAACATTGATGCAAACAGTCCGTAGACCAGAGCCGGCTGCTCGGTAAAGAGCTTCGGTCCCGGATTCAGGTTGTGAATCATCAAGGCTGAAAGAAGAACTGCTGCTGTTGAAGATCCGGGAATACCCAGTGTGAGAAGAGGAACCATTGCTCCGCCGACTGAACCTGAGTTGGATGCCTCGGCTGCAGCGACTCCTGCAGGAGCTCCCTGTCCGAACTCTGCCGGGTTCTTGCTGACACGCTTTTCAACGTCATATGCAAGGAATGAAGCGATTGTTCCGCCTGCTCCCGGGAAGATACCGATAAGACATCCGACAAGACCCGCTCTTGCGATAGGTCCTTTGAGCTTCCAGTAGTAGCTTGGCTTAGGAAGCTTGTAGTCAATCTTCTCGCGCTCGATCTTCTTCTTTGCATCAAAGTGCTCGAGGTTGTTCAGAACCTCACCAAGAGCAAAGAGTCCGATGAGAACAGGGACCATCTCAAAGCCGTCGAACAGCTTTGTGACGCCGAATGTGAAACGCTTGATTCCGAATGTCGGATCCAGACCCATTGTGTTGAGAAGAAGTCCGAACAGACATGTCACCAGAGCCTTCTGCCAGTGTTTTCCTCCGAGAGTTGCGACAGTGGTAAGTCCCATGATACACAAAGCAAAGTACTCGGACGGCCAGAACTTAAGAGCTGCCTTTGAAAGAGGAACAGAGAAGAAGATGAGGATGATGGCTCCGATGATGCCTCCGAAAACGGATGCCCAAAGGGAGATTCCCATAGCTTCTCCGGCTCTGCCCTTCTTAAGAAGAGGATATCCGTCAAATGCTGTGACTGTGGCAGACGGAGTTCCCGGAGTGTTGATTGCAACTGCGGTGATTGATCCTCCGTAGTTGGCTCCGATATAGATTCCCATCAGCATGACCATGGCCACGACAGGGGAAAGTGAATAGGTGATCGGAAGAAGAAGGGCAACCGCCATTGAAGGAGAAATACCTGGGATTGCTCCTCCGAGGATTCCGACTATCATTCCGATGAAGATGAAGATCAATGACTGGACATTGGCTATAGTACCGAAGCCGAGTCCAAGGTTTCTGAAAATCTCTGACATGTACGGCCTCCTTACTTAATCAGCCAGCTGAACAGCGAGCCGAACGGCAGCTTGATGAACAGCATCTTGTAGAATACGAAATATGTGAAAAGACACCAGATGATAGGAACAAGAATCAGCTGGAGTTTATTTCTTTCTCCCATGGCGATCATCACAACAAGGATGAAGATTGCGCTGGAAAGATAATATCCGATGTACTGGAACAGTATGACGCTGAAGATGGAGCCTACTCCGACCAGAAGGGCAAATACCCATCTGTTGAACTTCTCATCGGGTTTGTTTTCAGGATTGATGATAGCGAAAAAAGCACCGATTGAAGCCAAAGCCATCAGAAGTGCCCAAAGCCTTGGCATTGTTCTGGGAGTTGCACCTGCTTCGGCAGCAAGCTTACTGACTCTGAGATTGAAAGTCAGAAGATAGAACAGCAGGGTAACATAATCCATGCCGCAGAGACACAGAAGCTGAACACGTACCCTTTTGGTTCTCGGCCAGATTCCGAAGAGGAAGTAAAGACCGATCATAACGGCCAGAAACCCCGCCAGAATCCACCAGTAGCTGAGATTGGTCAGCCATTTGGAAAAATTAGCCATAGTTTTATTCTCTTAAAAAGTCATTTCAAAAAGTACCCGGAGGCTTCTCCGGGTACTTGTCGGTTTAAATGATTACTCAATCATCTCTTGTAGTCTGAGCTGATCTGGTCAACACTCTTGAGAACCTCGATTGTGCTGACGACTTCGTTCTCGACTGTCTTTGTGAAAGCCTCAGTCTTATCGGTAAGGACTGTAAGCTTGTTCTGTGTCATGTAGTCGATCCACTCCTGGTCAGCTGCAACCTTGTCGCAGAGGTCCTGGAACCACTTGATCATGCCGGCAGGTGTTCCGGCCTTGACTGCATAACCTCTCCACATGGAGATGTTGTCCAAAGCAGGATCCATTCCGAGCTCTTTGTAGTTAGGAACATTCTCAAGTCCGGGAACCTTGGTCGGGTTACCGACGACAAGAGCCTTGACATCATACTTCTTTGTATCACCGGGGTTACCGACTGAAGCAACTGTCTGTCCGCCGAGAAGAGCAGCGAAGTTGTTCTTTGCACTCTCGTAGGAGATTGCCTTGTAGGTGATTCCGGGGATCGATCCGAAGACCTGGACAGCGTCAATGTACTTTGCACCGTAGTTAGGCTCTGACAGAGTGATCAGGTTGCCCTTCTTTGACCAGTCAATCAGCTCCTGGAAGGTGTTGAACTGAGATGAGGAAGGAACAAGAACACAGTACGGGTCAGCCATGAGGTTGTAGACATACTGGAATCCGTCGACATACTCTTTGCAGTCAAGCTCTGCCTGGATGACAGCATCAAGGTAGGTAGGAGCAAGAGCAAAGACTGTGTAGCCGTCTGCTTCCTGGTTCAGAACCCACTCACCTGCTGTAAGTCCGCCTGCTCCGGCGTTGTTATCAACGACGAATGTGGCCGGTGTGTACTTGGCAGCGATCTCAACCCACTTTCTTGAGTAAAGGTCCATAGCTCCGCCGACAGCAACATGGTTCATGATTGTGATAGGCTGCTTGGGCTCCCATGCAGCTGCTGCAGATGATGCAGCCTCAGATCCGCCGTTTGCAAAAACTGTTGTCATTGCGACAATTAGGACTGCAAGAATCAATAAAGCTTTCTTCATGTATTTCTCCTTATAGTAGATAGTACAATTTTACTTCTGGAAAAGGTCAAACGCAAGACCGTGTCTGAGACCTCTGTCAGAGATTGTCAGTCCGTCACATCCGAGTCTGTCAGTGATGACCTTGAGGATGCAGGCGCCTGCCAGAATGACATCAGCTCTCTTTGGCTGCAGTCCGGGAAGCTCCTTTCTCTGCTCGATTGTTCTCTTTGAATACTCAGCAATCTGCTCATCGATATCAGCCTTTGTGAGGCGTGAACCCTGGATGACTGCCGGATCATATTTGACCATCTTGTGCTTTACAGCACCCATGCTGGTGACTGTTCCGCCCATTCCGACAAGCTGCTTCGGCTTACCGTTTACTCCGGCTTCCTCGAACTCCTTGTTGATCTGAGCGATTGTGGCCTTGACCTCATCTGCTGTTACAGGATCGGACTTGAGATAGTTCTCTGTAAGTCTGACTGCTCCGAGGTTGACTGAGAATCTCTTTACAAGCTTTGTGCCCTTACCAAAGATGAACTCGGTGCTTCCTCCGCCTGTATCAAAGACGACAAGGTCCGCATCCTTCTCAAGTGGAAGACCTGAAAGAATAGCCAGATAGCTGAGTCTTGCCTCTTCCTCTCCTGGGATGATCTGAACCTCAACACCGCAGGCCTTCTTGACCTTCTCGACGAACTCGGCTGAGTTGCCGGCCTTTCTGAGAGCCATTGTTCCGACGCTGACGATCTGGTCGGCTCCGAGCTCCTTGGCCTGCTTTGCGAATGCGGCCACGGAGGCGACGTTTCTTTCCATAGCCTCAGGGCTGATCAGTCCTGTTGCATCAAGACCCTCACCCAGACGGGCGATGTCGTTTGTATCAAGGACTGTCTTGATGGTCTTATCTGCTGCAAGTTCTCCGACAAAGAATTTGATTGAGTTCGAACCTACATCAATGATGGCTTTTCTGCTCATTTTACCCAAGCCTCCATTCCGACTGCTTCCTTCATGGCCTTGAGGTAGTTGATGTTGGGATACTTCTCAACTCCGAGCTCCTTGACGACCTGCATGACAAGTTTCGGATCAATGTGCTCGACACAGATTGTTCTGTTGGCCTTGCCGTTGAATGTTGTCTCTGCAATCTCGACTGTTGTGTCCTTGATTGTGTAGATTGATCTCTCTTTGTAGACGTTGACGATCTCAAGATCCGGGCACTTGCCTACCAGCTCATCGAGATACTGGTCATATGTGTACTCGTCTCTCTCGAACTTGGGGACTTCAACCTTGAAGAAGTTCTTGAACAGGTTTGCAATGTCCTCTTTCTTGAGAGGGAATGTGAGCTTCATTGTGGGATACCACTGCTCCAGCTTATCTTCATTTACCTGCTTGAGTGACTTGATGTCCATCAGGTCATCACGGATTTTGCAGTTCTCATTGCTCTTCCTTGAGAGGATGTATTTCTCAGAACTCTTCTTGAACAGAGCCAGCTCATGTGCCTTGATTCTCTCTTCTCCGACTCCGAATTCCTTTCCGAATGTGCGCCATTCCCAGCGCGGGATAATTTCACCCATGTGATTCCTCCAACTATAGTGTATGCAGGCAAAGCCCACTTCGGTTTCATTTTCAGACTCATGGGGATTAAAAGCAAGTCATTACACGTTTTTCATAATTATTTTTTATATTTCAGGGCTTTCTTAGACAAAAAATTATGCTTTTTCGCCTAAATTGTGGCTGAATGTTATTTTACGAACATTCAGTTGCATATCTTTTTTGATATGATAGAATCAACTCAGGAGGAAACCATGACTCTTCATAACCTGCAGGTTTTCATCGCTGTCTGCGAAGAAGGAACAATGACGGATGCAGCCAAGAGACTCAACATGACCCAGCCCGGTGTCAGCAAGATCATCTCCGAGATGGAACGCTACTATGAGACCGTCTTCTTCATACGCAAGAACCGCCGTTTCTACCTCACCGCTGCGGGCAAGCAGTTTCTTGAAGACAGCCGCAAGGTAGTCCAGGCTTTCTCCATGCTGGAAGGCAATGCCACCCACAACCAGGAAACAAAGACCATCACGCTGGGATGCACCTCAGGAATCGGTTTTTCCATGGTAGCCGATGTGGACAAGGTCTTTCACGAACGCTATCCACGCTGCAAGCTGTACCTTCGTGACAGCTCCTCCAAGACCATCCAGGAGATGGTCATCCGCGGCGAGTGCAACCTGGCCCTGATCCAGCATTCCTCATCCGACGAAAGGCTCCATTACGAGGTCTTCTGCCGCAATTCACTCATCGCAGTCTGCGCACCGAACTACAACCTGAACTCCCGCGCCAGCACTCTCTCGATCGAGGACCTTGCCAAGGAAAACCTCATTCTCCTGGAAAAAGAGAGGGCTACCAGAACCCTCATAGACAAGATCGCCATGGAGAAGAACATTGTCCTGAACCCGATCTGGACAAGCTCATCGCCCTCCAACGTCAAGGAGCTATCTGCCCGTGGCGAGGGCGTTGCCATTCTCTTTGAAATCCAGGTCAGAAAGGAACTGGCTTCCGGCAAGTTGATTCAGATTCCGATAGACCTCAAGGTGGAAAAAAACTTCTATATTACCTATAGAAAGGACATCTGGCTTTCAGAGGAAGAGCAGTATCTTATCAGACTCTGCAGGGAGTACGCTCCTTAATATTCCAATTAGTTATATTTTTTGCCTCTACTACTTTATTCTTTTTAGTTAATGTTATATTATTCATATTAAACAGAGGTTTGCTCTGTTTCGAAGTAACAATAACCAAGGAGAAATAAAATGGCAAAGACAGCTATTATCACCGGCGGTTCACGTGGAATCGGTGCTGCAATGACAAAGAAGCTCGGAGAGATGGGCTACAACGTCGTCATCAACTACAGAAGCGCATCTTCCAAGGCAGGAACAGAGCAGATTGCTGCTGACCTTCAGAAGACATACGGAGTCAAGACTCTCGTCGTCAAGGCTGACGTCAGCAAGTACGAGGACTGCGAGACTCTGGTCAACGAGACAGTCAAGGCATTTGGCCCGAACATCGATGTCCTTATCAACAACGCAGGTATCACAAACAACTGCAACTGGATCGACATCACAAGAGAAGCATATGAGAACGTCATCAACACAAACCTCATGAGCTTCCTGCACATGACACACCTTGTTCTTCCTCACATGATCAACCACAGCGACAAGAAGAACCAGTGCTGCATCGTCAACACATCTTCTGTCGGCGGACTTACCGGAGTCATCAACCAGGCTGACTACTGCGCATCAAAGTCCGGTATCATCGGTCTTACCAGAGCTCTTGCTCTTGAGTTCGCTTCACGCGGAGTCAGAGTCAATGCAATCGCACCGGGCATGATCATGACCGACATGCTCCGCGGTGTTAACCAGGACGAGCTCAATGCTCTTGCAGCAACAATTCCTGAGGGATTCATCGGAGATGTTTCCGATATCGCAGGTGCTATGGAGTACATCCTCAAGGCTCCTTATGTCACCGGTCAGGTCATCTCACCGAACGGTGGATTCGTCCTTCAGTAATAGGTTTTCCAATACACACAAAAGCCTTCTGCCGCAGATTGCGACGGAAGGCTTTCTTTTTGTCCGTTTTGCTATTAAAGGCCCTTTTTCTTCAGGATATCCATGCTTCGCTTGAACTGCTGAGCAAGGATTCTGCTTCGCTGGGGAATCTCCAGCCCTGCTTCCTTTATCAGATCCAGCGTATCCTGATACATAGGCTCATCAATGTTTGCCAGCAAAAATGCGATATCTGCAGCTCTTTCCTTCTCTGCCTGTTCAAGATCATAGACACCTGAGAACTTATCCAAAGCTCCCAACGCCCAGAGATTAAGAATGTCCATCCTGCACTTCTTGCAGTGACCGCAGTTCTTTTCATCGGGCGCAGTCACAAAACATGAATGCAGACGGCTGTAACAGACAGGATAATTCACAAGAGCGCGGATTTTATCAACTCTTCGTATTCCTCCGCCGTATCCTATGAAGCGAAGACTTTCGGTAGACAGCATCTGGCATGTCAGAAGATCTCCGAATGAAATGTTGATTCTGTCCATCTTGAAGCTGTCCTGAGAATGGCCGGAAGACAAAAGGTATGTCCCGTAAAGCTTCTGAAGCGCAAGGGCTGCGGAACAAAGGCGAATTGAATAGACACTCAGATAATGTTCATCCAGAACCAGATGCAAATTGGTGTCAATGCCTATGGCTTTCAGGCCAAGCTCTTTGGCAAGGCTGCGGGCCAGTGAAAGAGATTTTTCAAAGGCCTTACGGTGATTTTCTCCCTCAAAAACCCCGGCGTTTATCACTGTAAGGTGAGTCAGAGCAGGTCTGTAAGGTGCGTTTTTAAGGCGATCTCCGGTATGTGCATAGATGGTATAGAATCCGTCTACTCCACCTGAGTATCCGGTTCCCACGGCGTTTTCACAGCTGACCTTTTCCTTTGCTTCCGGGGCATGGACACATATGGCCTTTTTCTCCAGCATTTCGGCCAAAGAAGGCAGCAGGTATTCATTGAGCTGGTACATAAGACGGGAGCTGACAGGCACATCGCTGTGAATCTCATATCCGGTACTCACGGCGGTATACATGAGACTTACGACAAAGGCATCAGATCTGTCGTCTGTCAGATACTTTCCGTTCTGCTCATCTGTCTGAAACCAGAGGGAAATCTCCCCTTCCGATATGCCGTTGTTTTCTTTAGCTATCCGCGCAGTAAGGCGGGCATAGCTTTGTCCGTTCTCACAGACTTCTGCCTTACACAGACTCTTGATTCTTATGATGCGTTCGTCGTTCATATAAGGCCCTTTTCCTTTATCTTCTTCAGAAGTTCTTCCTTGTGGGCATTTATGACAGCTGAAGCGGCCTTGCCACCCCGAATCTTGCGCTCGATACTTTCGGAGTTCACAAATCCCCTATCCTTCATGGCACCTATGGCCTCGGCCATGTGCTGGTTGCGTGAGGCCATATTGGCCTTCGCAACGATCTCGTCATGGTGCTGTCTGTAAACATCAAGCGGGAAGGCCTCAGAAAAGAGGTCCAGGACTCCGAGCCCTTCCATTGCAAGTTCAGTGCGGATGCATTTCGAGCATACTCCGCAGTTTTGCGAACCCGGAAGAGGATCGTGCACACATACATGAAGAAGTCGGCGGATTTCGGGGCCCTGTTTTGCAAGATACGCAATCTTTTCGATTCTCTTCTGAACCCCGCCTGAGATGTAGACACGGAAGGCTTTTGTAGTAAGGATATCGGCCAGAAGAAGCTCGTAGTAGAAGGAGCTGTCTACGTCGATACTGAATGAGGAAAACTCATATGCACCTGAAAGAAGGAACGTTCCCACGCGTCTTGAGATTACCATGGCACAGGCAATGAGGCGGTAGCTTCCGACGCTCAGATAGTGCTCGTCCACAATATCCTGGATGTTGCATCTGACTCCGATGCACCCAAGGCCAAGTTCCGATGCGATTTTCTGCGTCTGACTTAAGGCCGTTTCATACATCCGTGTTCTGGCTTCTCCGAACTCCTCGTAGACCCCGGCATCAAAACAGGCCACGCCGTCAAGTTTCAGATTGGCCTTCTCATCGTTTGCGGTCGTTTTTCCGTGATGTCTTGAAAGTGTGTAGAGACTGTCGACTCCACCCGAGTAACCTGTGATAACCTCTGTTCCGCCAAAAGGGGCACACGGCTCTGCATGGACTTTGATGTCACTAAAGCGGTCGATTTTGCGTGCCAAAGTGGGGATAAGCGATTCATTGAGCATGTAAAGCAGATCGCTTGTGACAGGGGCGTCGCAATAGATATCGGAACCTGTCAGAAGAGCGTGCCTCAGCACCATTATGACAAAGGCATCCAGCCTGTCTGTTGCAAGATAGTCCGCCTTGTCTTTGGCAACCTCGAAATAGAGTTTATTCTGGCCGTCCATCTGAAGGTCGACCGTAAGCCTCACAGAGTCTTTTCCTGCTTCAAGGACAGGTCGTCCCAGCCGAATCTGCTTGTCGGTCATTTTGTTTCAGGCGAATCTGACCAGCCGAAGTTCGGATCCACATCGTAAAACATCTCGGTTTCATTGAATTTGTACATTTTTGCTCTCCTAGTTTTTAACTCCAGCCATTGGCCTCTTTTGCACGAGCCTTCACGATGCCGCTTCCGATTCCTCGTTCACCGCCTGTTACAAAGGCCTTTTTTCTTTCCATATGCTTAATCCCCCAATTCAATATATCCTTATAATACAGAAAAAAAGAAAATAAGTAAAATGCGGATATAAAACCTTTCAATTATCTTTACGTAATACTTTCTTGCATGGAATAGCTAAGAGAAATCCTGCAACAAAACCTGCAGCATGTAGCAATATCGTAGTATAATCAGCAATTTCCATTTTGCCGTTTACAATATTTCCTATTACCGCATACCCTACAGTCCAATTTCCATAATATGTACCAAGCTTAAATGGAGGCATATTCTTATCGAATAACTTAAGAAAAAGAATTATTCCGATAATCGGAAAAACAAAGGCAGATCCACCCATGCTCTCCTCTGACGCATGTATCACGATTGAAAATACAAAATCCGCGACAAATCCACCAACAATCCCAATTATAATCATAACAATTTCATT
The DNA here is from genome assembly GCA_900321635.1 of uncultured Spirochaetaceae bacterium. Taxonomy (GTDB): domain Bacteria; phylum Spirochaetota; class Spirochaetia; order Sphaerochaetales; family Sphaerochaetaceae; genus UBA9732. The sequence continues at coordinate 11,894 of ONWV01000007.1, forward strand.
CACGATATCATTTAAATAAATCGTTATGTAATATAATCCTAAACAATTAACTAGCAAATGAAATAAATTAATATGGCAGAATTCAGCTGGCAGATATCGATAATATTCCCCATTCATATAGTCCATGCCTTTGTTAGAAAAATAAGTATTCAAAGGCATTATTCTAGCTAGTAGGAAAACAACCACCCAGATTCCAATAATGATGTACACAGAGACAAATTTATTTTTCATACCAATTATGCGCCGGGGAAGATCGGAATGTTGTTTCAGCTCATCTTCTTTTGTTTTCACAATCCTTTAACCTCTATTCTTTCAACTATCACTTATGCAATTGCAGAGAAATAGTAGATACCAACTATTATCTCCTTTTCTTTATCAATATAATACTTGCATAGTTTACGAAGGTTAAGCCAGCGGCAATCAGGAGCCTTGTCCTTTAGGCTATGGTACAAATAAAACCATCAATAAAAAAAGCAACTTTTTCTGCCATGGTCAATAGAAAAGAACGGGACTCGCGCCCTACGGCGCCCATGCCCAGAACGGGACTCGCGCCCTACGGCGCCCGCCTTCGTCGAAACGCAATGCACCTGCGTTTCTCCTCGTTTCGAGTCCCGCCTTTCATATCAACAAAAAAAGACTGGCCACGAAGACCAGTCTTTTTTGTTGCCCAGAACGGGACTCGAACCCACACACCCTTGCGAGAACTTGGACCTGAACCAAGCGCGTCTACCAATTCCGCCATCTGGGCAGTTGCATAGCAACAGTGGAAATATAAACAAAACGGGGAACCGTGTCAATTCAGTTGACAGACGCACATGCTCTGTTATCTTTGAATGTATGGGAAAAACCAGATTCATCATCGTCGGCTCCGGTTGGAGATCGCTTTATTATGTCAGAATCGCAAAGGCACTGCCGGATCGCTTTGAACTTTGCGCCATGCTATGCAGAACAGAAGAAAAGGCACAGAGAATGGCCTGTGAAAACAACATCCATACAACCACATCGGAAGATGAGTGTGAGGCCATGAAGCCGGATGTCGTTGTTGTTGCAGTCAACAAGGCTTCCATTGCAGAAGTTTCCATACACTGGCTTGAGAAAGGATTCTGCGTCCTGTCGGAGACCCCGGCAGCTCTGGAGCTTCCCATGCTTCAGAGGCTTTGGGAACTTCATACCAATGGTGCAAAGCTTGTCGTAAACGAGCAGTACCATCTGTACCCTATCTACAGAGCTCTTCTGAGTATCACAGAAAGCGGAATACTCGGAGAGAAAAGCTGCCTGAACTGCTCGCTTGCGCATGAATACCACGGAGCCAGCCTGATGAGAGCTCTTTTGGGCATCCATCAGTCGGAGCAGTTTTCCATCAGCGCCAAGACATATGAATTTCCCACAACAGAGACGCTGACAAGGTATGATAGATTCACTGACGGACGCGTTTCAATGAAAAAGCGCACTGTCGCTACAATTGAATTTCAAAGCGGCAAAGTCGTCCTTTATGACTTTGACGGAGAGCAGTACCGCTCGCCGATAAGAAGAAACACGTTGAGACTCCAGGGAGTCAGAGGCGAGATCATCGACAATACTGTCCACTACTTGGATGCTGAAAACAAAAGCGTGACATCGGATATGGTTGTTTCCACAAGACAGGTCAGAACTGACTATGACAATCCGAATCTGAGGTTAATTGACGAAGTAACAGACATCAGTTTTGAGGGAAAGAGTCTCTACAGACCACAGTTCGGGCTCTGCTCTCTTGCCCAGGACGAGACGGCCATGGCCACCATGCTGGAAAGAACTGCCTTGTACGGGCACGGAGGATTATCGCCCTATCCGCTTGAGAATGCCCTTCAGGATGCATATACAATGATTCTGATGCAGAAGGCTGTTGAAACCGGGGAGAAGGTCTTTTCAGAAATTCAAAGCTGGAACTGATCAGCCGACCCGGCCGTCGTTGAAATGCTGATAAAGCTCCTCGGTTGCCAAAGCAAACTTGGTGACGGAGAATTTGCAGTCCTCGGGATAGATGTAGAAGGTATCCTTTATCGTGTTGAGGTCAACGCAGTCTCCGTATTTTCCAAGGTAATCATATTCAATGTGGCATGAATACAGATCGGATGCCGGCCATTTTACTTCGTAGTCTTCTCCGTCATGATTTCCCTTCAGAGTAAAACCGTTCATATCATGGATAAGATGAGCCTTGCCGATGGGAATGTATCTGTCTTTGGGGAGGATATCCACGTGTGTATCACATTCAAAGTGATAGATGCCGTTCTCGACCTCTTTACGGACGTTGGAGCGCTCCCATTCATACCAGTCCGGTATGCGGGAGAACTCTGTTTCACCCTCTGTCGCACATAGTTTTCCCGTCTCTTCCAAAGTCCACTTCTTGCCGCAGCTTTTGCACTCAAGTGTGCTTCCGCTTGAAGTCATCTCATATTCGGTTTTGCAGTGCGGGCACTGATAAAGGATCTTGTGAAGACCTTCAGCCCTGCCCTTGTACTTTATGAGAATGTTGTTTTCTTCCTGCCAGCGGTAGTCATCGTACTCGAATTCCTGACGGATTCTTCTGATTACCTCGTCCGAATCGGCCTTTTCAAGCTCATCTGCAGAAAAAAGGCACTTCATGGTAGCCTGTGTTCCTTTGACCTTGCGGTCATGGAGGTTCCAGAACGGAGAGTTGATGTGATGACCGTGGCAGATCAGTGTGACAACGGGGACCTTAAGGAACTTGGCAAGCTTTCCCAGAGACTGGGGAAGAACAGCTGTGGTTCCGCAAAGGGAATAGCGGGCCTCGGGATAAATTGCAGCAATGTCGCCGCGCGAGGTTACTTCCTTAATCTGTTTGACCAATGTGACATCACGAGTGAATTTTCTCTTGCAGATGCATCCGATGAACCGCAGAAGCCACTCGCGCTTGAGATAACCGTCGATTGCAACGACATAGTTCACCCTGTGGGGAAAGGAGGCCTTTGTGGCGACTTTGAAATCCATGAATGCGTTGTGATTGCAAAGAAGAAGATAAGGCGGTTTGATTCCGTCCATGTTTATCTTCTCAAGTCTGTTTCTGTGTGAAATCAGAGCTGGAGCGCACAAAAGCCAGATGAGCGGCCTCAGATGCATCCTCTGAATCTTCTTGGTCATGTCAAAATGCGGATATTGGTCAAACATTTGTTAAAGAATACATGTGATTGTTGATGATGAAAAGTCTAATGTGTAGAATGTCACGCGGGATGGACATTGAATGAAATCACGAATAAGGGAAAACCTTGACTTCACACGGGGAAATATCTACAAGAGCCTGGTGCTGTTTGCAATTCCCATCATGCTCGGGGAGCTTCTTCAGAACCTTTATCAAAGCACAGACTCAGTGATTCTGGGAAACTTCGTAGGAGAGCATGCTCTGGCCGCAGTCAGCGTCTGCACTACTTTGACGAATCTTCTGGTGGGTTTCTGCAACGGAATATCGGTCGGAAGCACAGTTGTGGTGTCAAAGGCCTTCGGAAGCGGAGACAGAAAGCGTCTTACAGACTGTGTAAACTACACCTACTCTTTCTCCATCCTGATAGGAATAGGTCTTTCAATCATCGGTCTGGTTCTTTCTCCGCTGCTTGTGAGAATCTCAAATGTCAATGAAGAGATTTCCCCATTTGCCCTGACTTATCTGAGAATCTATATCTGCGGGCTTCTGTTTTCAATTGTCTACAACAACAGCGCAGGAATCCTGAGGGGTATGGGAGACATGAGAACCCCGTTCGGAATTCTCATAATCTCTTGCAGCCTGAACATAATCATGGATATTGTGTTCTGCACTGTGCTGAACATGGGAATTGCAGGCGTAGCCCTGGCCACAGTAATTGCCCAGTTTATTTCAGTCGGATGCAGCTATTTTGTTCTTCACAAGAAAATGGGTTTCAAATGTATAGCCATAAGACAGACTCTTGAATCAGGCATGCCGATAATCCGCGAAGCCATGGACGTAGGCGTGGCTGCAGGAATACAGGGATCGATAATCTCGTTTTCAAATCTGTTTGTCTGGAGATACATCAACCGCTTCAGCACCGCAGCCGTGGCAGGAATCGGAATCGGTCAGAGAATCGACAAGTTCGTTTCGCTTCCCACCAATGCATACGGAACCGCGGTCACCACATTCGCAGGTCAGAACCTCGGAGCCGGAAACAGAGCGAGAATACGTGAGGGAATCAAAGACAGCCTCATTCTTTCTCTTGCTACGACAGTTGTCCTGGGAATCATCATGTATCCGTCCGCATCCTTCATCGCACGGCTCTTCAACAGAAATCAGGAAGTCATAGACACTGCGGTTCTGATGAACCACATAATGATGCCGTTGTACTTTCTGATTGCAATGCGTCACATAATGATAGGAGTTCTTAGGGCCCACAAGAGAAACAGGCTGTCCACATTCCTGACACTGGCCGGAATGGTCGGAGTCAGACAGATTTATCTTGCTGTTGTCATGAACATAAAATCAGACATCGTCTATGTCATCTGGGGATACCCTGTGGGATGGTTCTTTGCGTTTTTATTTGTCGCAATCTACTATTTCGGATGCAGAAAGAAGATGTTCAAAGAGAAGACTGCCGATCTGCAATAAGAGAGGCAAGGTCTTCTGTTGTCACGGCCTTCTTATAGTCAATTTCCATGCCGGCCTCTGAAAGTCGCCTTGCAAAAGCCATGGAGGAATTCTCAAGTTCCTCATGGCGGCAAATCACATCCCCGACATTCCCGATGTCCGCAAGTTCCGATGACTTCAGATAAAGCATTGTCCTACAGTAGCGGGCAATGTCATCGGTATTGTGGCTCACTATTATCACCGTCTTTCCCTTTCTGTTGAGGTCTTGAAGAATCCCATAGAGCCTGTCGCGCCATTTCGGATCAAGGCCTGCGCACGGCTCATCTAGGATTATAGTGTCAGCATCCATGGAAAGAATACCTGCCAGGGCGACCCTCCGCTTTTCCCCACCTGAAAGGCGAAGCGGGTTTCTGTCAAAGAAAGACTCGCCGAGTCCCAAAGAAGCAAGACATTTTTCGCTTATCATGCGGGCTTCTTTCTCAGACAGGCCGCGGTTCAGAGGTCCGAACATGACATCCTTAATGACGGTGCCTTCAAAAAGCTGGTTCTCAGGAAACTGCATGGCAAAGGAAACACTTCCGGTTCTTTCAATCTGACCGGATGTCGGCTTCAGAAGACCGCTCATCAAGGAGCAAAGCGTAGTCTTTCCGCTGCCCATATTTCCGGCAATCCCCACAAAAGTGCCGTCTGGTATTGTAAATGAGACATCGGCGAGGGCTTTTTTAGGCTCCTGGCCGTAGGAGGGATAGCAGAACGAAACATTCTTGAAAGAAATCATAGCCTGCCCACCTTCATCAGAATCACAATGCAAAGATAAGTGAAGATGCAGATATAAGCTGCCGCATCCTCATAGGAATATGAAAGCGGATGGAGCTTTGTAGGCTCAGTGCATCCGTACAGCCTGCAGTCCATCGCAACGGCAAGATCCTCAGAACGCTGAATTGCAGAGACAAAGACCGGAACAATGATGGCAAGCGATGCCTTAGCCCTTCTGAATAAAGAGCCCTTTGAGAAATCGGCTCCGCGTGAAATCTGCGCATCCCGGATTCTCTTTGCCTCATCTGCAAGAAGAGGCACAAAGGTCAGGGCTACAGAGACAATTGTTGCAATATCATTGACCGGGACCTTGAATCTTTTCATCCACCCAAGCGATGTCTGAACCCCGCTTGCAACTGATCTGGGTCTTGTGCTCAGACAAAGGAGGTTGGAAACAAGAACCACCTCAATGACTCTGAGACAGATTAAAACAGAGCGGAAGACTCCATCGGGAACAAGAAATATGTTCATGGCTGCCACAACTGCAAGCAGAATGAAAAAAGGTCTCATGCCGCGGAATATGTGCCTGAGAGGCACTTCCGACAGATACATAAGAGCAATCACGCAGGCCAGTGTAAACGAGCATGAGACTATGCTTGAACACAGGAAGATGCCGATAATAGCAATTATCAGACCCAAGAGCTTTGTCCTTGGATCAAGACGACACAAGAAGGAGTCGTTATCATAAAAGCGGCCGAGAGTCACATCCCTAAGCACCGCATTTTCCTCCACATGTTAGATATCTTATCAGGCTATCGTCTGAAACAACTTCACTAGGTATGCTCAGATTCCTCTTTCTGAGTTCAGAGACAAGGTCAGCGACAAAAGGAGAAGGAAAATCCAAAGCTGAGAATTGCGTGACTTTTCCGCCTTCCAGGCTGAAGATGACATCGGCCTCAAGAGCATCCTGAACATCCTGAGTGATGAGAATGACGCTAAGGCCTGAGGTTTTGTTCAATCTGTGAAGAAGAGACAGTACAGTGCACCTGCCATCCTTATCCAGCATGGAAAGAGCCTCGTCAAGAACTATGCACTTGGGTTTCATGGCCAGGACCGATGCTATGGCAAGAAGCTGCTTCTGTCCGCCTGAAAGCTCTCTGGGGTTTCTGAATCTCAAGTCCGAAAGACCCGTACGTGACAGGACATCCGTTATGATCTGATCCATCCAGGAAGGAAGAAGGCCCATGTTCTCCAAAGAGAAGGCCACATCATCCTCCACGGTATCGCCTATTATCTGATTGTCGGGATTCTGAAGGACAAGGCCTACTGTCTTTCGGATTTCATACACAAAGGAGCTGTCTGCCGTGCTGTGTCCGTCTACTATGACAGAGCCTTCTGACGGAATTAAGAGCGCATTCAGCAGCTTTGAAAGCGTGGACTTACCTGAACCGTTCGGACCGATGACAGCGGCAAACTGCCCCTCATTGACCGTAAGATTCACATCAGAGAGTACCTTTGTGTTTTTGTAGCTGTATGATGCGGCTTTGACCTCAATCAAGGTTCGGGATCTTGTCATTCTTTTCCAAAAGGAACTTCTTTACTGCAAACAGGATTGCTATTCCGATTATTCCCATAACAATCTCCCACAACTCCCAGTACCTGATAAGAAGTTCACGGGTAAGGGCTATCATGAGAATTTCAATGACTGATTCAAGGTTCTGGGCGATGATGACGTAAACCAGCTCAATTCCGATTATCGCTCCGGCTGCGAATTCCAGAAGTCCCAAAAGCGCATCCGGCTTTCCTGCAACTATCGCTGCAAAGTGTTTGGGAATACCGACGAACGAAACCAGAACACCGCAGATCAGGACGACTGAAAGAAGAATCATGATAATCGAGGTAACCCAATGGATTCCCTTCTCTATGGTTCCCATTCCTGTTCCGACTTCAAAGAAAATCGGTGAGAACAAAGTCTTCTTCTCTTTCAACTCGGTTTTCAGCTCAGTATTCTTCTCATCACTCATCTGCATCCTCCTCTCCAAGGCGTGAAAGAACTGTTGATGAAACAAGTCCTATGACTACGCCTGAAGCAACTCCACTCAGAATCAGTACGGGAACGTAGTAAACAATCGCTCCAGTTTGAAGTATAAGACATGCCATGCCTATCTGTCCAAGATTATGTGAAACTCCTCCGGCAACACTTACCGCAACGATTCCGAAAAGCCGTATGCGCTTTAAAAGATACATCACGACAAGGGAAATCAAGGCTCCTGCAATTGAATAGGACAAAGACAGGACAGAACCGAAAAGAAGAGATGAAAGGACTACCCTGACAACCGAAATTCCCAAGGCCTCCCTGAATCCCAGCCTGTACAAGGCAAAGATGACTGCGATGTTCGCAAGTCCTATCTTTATTCCCGGAACCGCAATGAAGGCAGGAAACAGGCTCTCTACATATGAAAGCACCATCGCAAGGGCTGTAAGTACTCCGATCTGTGAAATCTTTCTGCTCTGCATCGTGCCCCCTACAGTGTGAAATCCACAACGCTGTTGTCACCTTCTATTGTGACAACCAGCTTGTTCGGAAGACAGACGATGCTCTGATGGCCCCTGCTTATCCAGCCCTGGTGAACACACTCATGGTTCGGACAGTGAGCTTCCATCATACGGACTTTTCCGTCTTTTATCTCAATTGTGTTAAGACCGCCGTTCAGAACATGGATTCCGTCTTCCGAAAGCGGATAACGTGCAATGACAACTCCGTCCACCTGGACCACGGCAGTGCTGCCGCTCTCTGAGGAAGGCCTCATGACAACAAGCAGAACAAGACCCAAGACTGCAAGAGATGCAATGAGAATAATGTCCCTGAGCCTAGTCTTCTTGTCAGATTTCATCACTACGCCTCACTGTGCCGTCATTTTCAATCCAGATGCACTGAACATCATCCAAGGACCGGACAAGAGCAAGTCCGTCCTCGTAACTCATGCAGAAAAGGCCTGTGGCAAGGGCATCGGCAAGAGCGCTGTCATGCGTTATGACTGAAACGGATCCGTGAAAAGATGCTGGACGGAGGGTAGCCTTGTCTATCAGATGCGAATATCTTTTGCCGTCAACCTGGAGGTAGCGCTCATAGCCACCGCTGGTTACGCATGCACAGTCTGAAATCTGCAATTTGGCAGAAAGAAGGTCAGGATTCGACGGGTCCTTGATTCCGGCGACCCACTTGCTTCCGTCCGCTTTGTTTCCGATACACCTGAGATTGCCGCCGCTGTTTATCACATAGCCCGAAACTCCCCTTTCTTCCAGCGCCTTTGCCGCAGCCTCGGTGGCATAGCCTTTTCCTATGGCTCCTACATCGATCGAGGCCTCAGGATCCGTGATTCTCACCGTCAGATTATCCTCATCTATCTCAAGAAGGCCGAATCCCATGTGCAGTGAGGCCTCGGCCAAGGCCTCATCGGAGGGAAGATATTGGGGATCGGAAAGACGGGCATCGTGCCACAGAGACAGAACCGACCCCATCATGATGTCCATCTTACCCTCTGTGATTTCACACAGTTTCTTTGAAAAAAGAAGAACATCAATCAGACGCCTGTCCACCTTGATCGGGTCTTTTCCTGCATTCATGTTGACGGTGCACAGGTTGTTCATCCCGTCATACTGGTTATAGATGTCCAGCATCTTGTGATAGTCGCGTAAGATATCCTCTATGATCTTTGCATTGGCGGAAAAGGTTTCCTCTGAGTCATTTGCGTAGCTGTAGATGAATGTCACCGTGTCAAAATAGGAATACAGGGTTTTGGAACGGACCTCAATCTTATCCTCTTTCCTGCAGGAAGCAAGAAGAACAGCGCAGAGTAATATGACAAGAATGCTCAGAATGTGAAAACCAGTCCGTTTTAGCATACGAAAAAGGCTATATTAATCATTCTTTCTAGTCAACGAAAACATTCCTTTTGTAAATTTTTGAAAAATGTAATATAAGTATAAATTGTGTGTATTTTAGAACCGAGGGATTGGAATGAAAAATACTGATGCTCAGAACGAAAAAAGAATACCCATCCGAAAGCGAGTCCTTCTGGCTGTTCTTGTGATTACACTTGCCATACTTGTTGTGGCTGTCGTCACAAGCATGGGTGCAATGAACAAGATGAGACAGGTAGGAGAAAGAAGACTCTCCGAGGAATTGAGCAGCAACCTGCGCCATGAGGTTCTGAATAAGGCATCCAACACTGATGCCAAGCTTGCAGCATACAGAAAGTACATGGAAGTCATCCGTGACTACACACAGAACATGTACAGGGATTATGACAAGCTGGTTGCAAGCGGCAAGTACTTTGACACTCCGAGAATGGAAACGGGAGAAGGCGTCTATGCAATGACATCCGCCTTTGCCCACGACAATGTTAAAATAGAAGACTACATGGATGAAATCTACTTCTTCAGCCATCTGGAAGCAATTCTGGAACCCATGGCCAAGGACAACGAGGAGCAGATCTCAACAATTTACCTGGGAACCACGACAGGCCTTCTGGTCTCCTATGACAGATGGTCCACCCTCTCAGCTGTTCCCAAGCCGGACTTCCTGATTTATGACTATTTCCAGTCCGAGTGGTACACAAAGGGCATGCAGGAAGACGACATCTTCTTCACAAGCCTGTATGTCGATGCCATGGGACGCGGTCTTACAATCACAATCGCCACTCCCATCAGGGACCAGAACGGTGTCTTCCAGGGAGTCCTGGCAGCCGACTTTGACATCACAGGTGTCTACAATGAGATGATTTCCATGGACCTTGGAACCGGAAGCTTCTCATTCGCATTCGAAAACGACAGATCCGTCATAAGCCTTGATCTTCAGGACAAGGTCCTTCTTGAGAACTACATCGATATCGACGAAAGTTCTCTGGAAAAAATGACATCAGGCAAGACCAGAATCATTGAGACATCCGATGCATTCTATGCATGCGCACCGATTGAGACGGTGGACTGGACACTCTGTGCAAAGGTCCCCAGAACGGTTCTGCTTGAAAAAGTTCAGACTCTGGACCGCTCTTTTGTCTTTGCAATGCTTGTCTTCCTTCTGGTTTCGGTTGTTCTGGTTCTTGTAGGACTATTCTTTGCAAACAAGGTCAGCAAGTCCATCACTCATCCGATTGAGCTTCTGGTCAATGATATGAAGGACATCGCAGGCGGCAGCTTGGATCATAAGGCAGCAGTCTACAGAAACGATGAAATCGGTGATATGACCAACAATCTCAACGAAATGGTCGAGCGCCTTAAGGGAACAATCAGTGACCTTGTCATAGCCGAGGCAAAGGCTGCCGAGATGCATGAGCTTGCAAGCACCGACGCCCTCACTTCAGTGAAGAGCAAGAGTGCCTTTGACAGCTACATAGCCGAACTTCAGTCGGAAATTGACCGTGGGGACAAGCCGATTTTCGCCATTGCGGTCTTTGACTGTGACAACCTCAAGGTCATCAATGACAAATACGGCCACGACAAGGGTGATGTGTATCTGATTACATCAAGCCGCCTCATCGGAAGCATTTTCAAGTACAGCCCCGTCTTCAGAGTCGGTGGTGATGAGTTTGTCGCAATCCTCCATGGCGAGGACTATGAGAACAGAGAAAGACTTCTGAAAGTGTTTGCCAAGACTCAGGAAGAGATCAAAAAGACGGAAGGCAATCCTTGGAAGATGGTCAGCGTCTCGGTCGGAGTCGCATCCTACGATTACAAGAATGACTCTTCTGTTGCAGACACACTAAGAAGAGCTGATAAGCTCATGTATGAGAACAAGGCCCAAAAGAAGGCTAACGTCAGCACAAGATGATATGGACCGCCTCTGTCACATACTGTGAGAGAGGCATGTCCTGTACTCCTGCAACTTCAAAACACTTACTGACCGGAATCAGAACTTTCTTGGCATTGCTCTGCCCTATGGCCTCGGCCATCTTGGGCGTTATCTCGCCGAGCATTGAATCCGCTGCGATGATTCCTATGGGTCCGACAATGACATCTGCTGTCCTTGAGGCAATCACAACGGGGTTCTCTCCCGTGGCGCCGTTATCGGCACCTGCTTTGAGCATCGCTGCGGTTGCAAGGGCGTTGGTGCCTATCGCAATGACCTCGCTGGTGCTGTCAGCTGCCTTGAGCTGCTCTATTATGGTCTTTCCTATTTTTCCGCCCTGTCCGTCAATGACGACTATCTTCATTCTTCCTCCGGTTCTGGTACAGAAAACGCTTTATCTTGTCGGTTGGAGTTCTCTCAAACGGCTCTTCCTGAATCTCCACCTTCCCGATTCTGCTGAATGACGCAAGCTTTTCGTTCACTCGCTTTCTGATACTGTTGATATACACCTGTATCTGGTCAGTTGCAACTATTCCTTTTCTCTTCAGAGCCTTGAGGTCCAGCCTTATCATCGCGGTAAGACCTCCTGCCTCGGGAATGACAAGGCTTTCAACAACATCTTCCTCCGCGTTGATCAGGAACTCGATGTTCTCGGGGTAGATGTTCTCACCGCTAGGGCCTAGTATCATGGTCTTGCACCTGCCGCAGATGGCAAGTCTTCCCTTTCGGAACTCACCTATATCTCCGGTTCTGAAGTATCCGTCCTCGGTGAAGGATTCCTTTGTCAGCTCATCGTTCTTGAAATAGCCTTTCATGACGGAAGGCCCTTTCACAAGGATTTCGCCGCTTTTGGGGTCAAGTTTCACATCAAGGCTCTTGAGAACAGGGCCGAGTGTTCCCACGACCTGGTCCTTAGGCCCGCATCCTGCGATGAAAGGCGATGTCTCGGTAAGACCGTAACCCAATGCATACGGGAAATGGATTCTGTGGAAGAAGGCCTCGGCCTCGGAGTCAAAGGCAGCTCCTCCTACCCCGAAGAACCGCATTCTTCCGCCGAATATGGTTTTCACTTTCTTCCCGATGATGGAGTAGACAAAGGGGGCGGTGAATTTGTTGCGTGCGAACTTGCCAAGCTTTGTTCCTTCCTTCAGCTTCGGAAGAAGGGCTCTTCTGTAGATCTTCTCAATCAGAAGAGGCACTGAAAGCATGACCTCGGGCTGAAGCTCCTTGAAGGCCGGCATGAGAGAGTCGGTGCTAGGAGCCTTTCCCAGATAGACAATCTGAACCCCGTTGAGAATCAGAAGAACAAAGCCGATTGTGAACTCGTAGACATGGCTCATCGGCAGAATGGACAAGGCTGTCCAACCCGGATGGATTTTGATGAACGGTGTCGAACACTCATAGGCGTTGTAGACGATGTTCCTGTTTGTGAGCATTACGGCTTTGGGGGTGCCTGTTGTCCCGCTTGTGTAGATTATCGAGGCAAGATCCTCTTCGCAGGGCCTATAGCCTTCCAGTAGTTTTATGGCATCATTGTCAATTTCATCTGTGCAGGTATCAGAGGCGCCAAGGCGCTTGAAGTTCGTTCCGTCAAATTCTTCAAGGGACGATTGGGGAACAAAGAACATGTCATCCATCCTGATGACACCGATATCCAGTCCCGTGACCTTTGCAGCGTGCTTTGAGTTGACTATCACAATTTTGGCTTCGCTGTGCAAAAGAATGCTCTGAACCTCATCCCTGCTGAAATTGGGCAGAATCGGAACCGCAACAGCTCCTATTCTGTTTGCAGCAAGATAGGACAAGCCCCAGTTCGGACAGCTTTCTCCAAGAATAGCCACCTTGTCACCTTTTCCGATTCCCTTCTTAAGCAAAAAAAGAGCAATCTGCCTGGACTTCTTAAGAAGCACAGGAAAGGACATTTTGCTTTCAGGAACCCTCCAGGTCTGAACAGCTGTAAGATGAGGAAAAGCTGATGCCGAAGCTTCTATGACAGATGTAAGTGTCAGGTCCTTCAGCTTAAGCATCAGCTGATTCCCTTCACTTCATAACCTGCATCCGTAACGGCCTTTGTAAGTGCCTGGTCTGAAACCTGCGCGCTGAGAGTCACAACGGCACATGCCTTTTCGTGGCTGACATCGGCGTTTTTCACACCGTCTATACTCTCAAGGGCTTTTTTCACCCTTGCCTCGCAATGCGGGCACATCATGCCCTGAATGTCCATCTTCTTCGTTGAATCAGACATGTTGTTCTCCTTCTTTGTATTTCCCTTTGTGTTTCTCCGCTTGTCATGCCGGGAATCGTGAATTCGGAAGAGATTCAGCCTCAATGCGTTGGAAACCACACAGAAGCTTGAAAGGCTCATCGCCGCAGCTCCGAACATCGGATTCAAGGTAAGTCCCAGAGCAACAAAACATCCTGCAGCAAGCGGAATTCCTATACTGTTGTAGAAAAAAGCCCAGAAAAGATTCTGGTGTATATTTCTCAAAGTTGCACGGCTGAGTCTGATTGCAGCGCTCACATCCATGAGACTGCTTTTCATCAGAACAACATCCGCAGCGTCAATTGCGACATCGGATCCTGCTCCGATTGCAATACCGATATCAGCCTTGGTAAGCGCTGGTGCATCGTTGATTCCGTCTCCGACCATGGCGACCTTACCCTGACGGGAGAGCTCGGAAACGACATTGGCCTTGTCTGCAGGAAGAACACCTGCTATGACAGAGTCCACATCGGCTTGTTTTCCTATGGCACGGGCCGTACGCTCATTGTCACCTGTAAGCATGACTGTACGGATTCCCATGCCCTTAAGCTCTTCTATGGCCTTTCTGCTGTCGCTCTTAATCGTATCGGCAACGGCGATTATTCCCAGCACCTTCCCGTCTATTGCAAAAAGAAGCGGGGTCTTTCCGTCTGTTGCAAGCTTATCAGAAGCCTCGGCCTCGGACGCAGGAAGGTTAAGCTCAGAAGAAATGAATCTGAGGCTTCCGCCAAGGGCAACCTTATCATCAAGCAGAGCCTTAACGCCGTTTCCGGAAAGAGCCTCGAACGACTTTGCATCCGAAACTTTGATTCCTTCTTTTTCAGATTCGGCCATAATAGCCCTGGCAAGTGGGTGCTCACTCTTATCTTCAAGAGAGGCGGCAAGACTCAGAAGAGTCTTTTTATCAACTCCATCCGTCGGGACTATATCTGTGACAACGGGCTCTCCTGTGGTGATGGTTCCGGTCTTATCCAGAGCCACAATTTCCACACGGCCTGTCTGCTCAAGAGAGGCGGATGTCTTAAACAGTATTCCGTTTTTGGCACCCATCCCGTTTCCGACCATTATGGCCACCGGAGTGGCAAGGCCCAGAGCACAGGGGCAGCTTATGACTAAAACGGATATTCCCCTTGCAAGGGCATAGCCGAACTGTCTTCCCAAAATGACCCACACCAATGTTGTGATTGCGGCAATGGCAATGACAGTCGGAACAAATACACCGGAGACCTTGTCGGCAATCTTTGCAATCGGGGCCTTGGTGGCCGCAGCATCGCTTACCATCTTTATAATTTGAGATAAAGTTGTATCCTCTCCGATGCGCGTTGCCTGACACTTCAGAAATCCGCTTCTGTTGATTGTGGCAGAGCTGACCTGGTCGCCTGTGTTCTTATCCACGGGAATGCTCTCGCCTGTCAGGGCAGCCTCGTCAACGGCACTTGAACCGTCAATTACGACTCCGTCCACAGGGATGCTCTCTCCGGGTCTGACAACAAAGATATCACCCTGTCTGACCTGCTCCACTGGGACAACGGTCTCCTTTCCGTCACGGATAACGGTGGCAGTCTTTGGAGCAAGCTTCATCAGTGCCTTCAGAGCATCCGTCGTCTTTCCCTTTGAGCGGGCTTCCAGCATCTTTCCTACGGTAATGAGTGCCAGAATCATCGCAGCGGACTCGAAATATAGCTCATGAAGAAGGTGTGAGGCCATCGGTGATACTGTCATCCTGAAAAGAACAACGGTGCTCCAGATGAATGCGGCTGCAGATCCCATGGCAACAAGAGTGTCCATGTTGGGGGCCTTGTGAAGAACTGCCTTGAAACCGCTGATGAAGAATCTCTGGTTGATCACCATGACAATAGCGGCAAGAATCATCTGAAGTATTGCAATTGCAATGGGATTGTTCTCAAAGAAGGAAGGAACAGGGAATCCCCACATACTGTGGCCCATTGAGAAGTACATAAGAACTGCCAGAAAACCTAACGAGGCAATGAGTCTTTTCTTAAGTCGGGGAGTCTCGCGGTCCTCAAGCTGTTTTTCTTCGGCTCTGTGGTCCGCTGTTCTTGAAGAGCCTTTGACAGAGGCACCGTAACCGGCATCCTCCACAGCCTTGATGATGGCCTTGGAATCGGCAGTGCCTTCTACACCCATTGAATTGGTCAGAAGACTTACGGAGCAGGAAGTGACACCCGGAACACCGCTTACAGCTTTCTCGACTCTTGCCGAGCATGCCGCGCAGCTCATTCCCGTCACATCATACTGTTCCATCTGCCACCTCAACTGATTGTCTTTACTGTGAAGTTAAGCAAGCGAGAAGATTAAGTCAAGTATACTTATACTAATTACTGCTTGAGTCTGACTGTCCCGGCCCTGCGGTTGTAGACGAAAGTACCGTTGGAAATCCCGTCTTTTAGAACCTTTTCCAGAGTTTCCCTTATCTGGCGGCCCTTAACAAGAAAGCCTAGGCTGTGGTTCGTATGGGTGAAAAGCTCATCTTTCTTCAACGTCGAACCGTCTGCAAGGTTTTCTTTCATGGCATTGAAAACCTCGATCTGCGGGAAATCTGCAATTGAGCGGAAGGTTCCTTCCGGCATAAGGTCTTTCTTTCCCGACGGCCGCCAGGTGTCATAAAGACCGGATTCAAGATTCTGAAGTCTTTCCTCAAGGCCCCTGAAACGCTCGGGCCACAGCACAAGGTGGACAGCCCCGTCACAATCTATCTGATTCGTAGTCACAGCTCCGACAGAAAGAAGAACTTTTCTCAGAAAAGGAGCTATCTGGCTTCCGCGCTGGAAAATCGAATAGGACTTCAGAACCTTAAGCTCAAGAAAATCATCCACCACAGGACCTTCCTCTTCGATGACAGTCCTGAATCTTGCGGCGATGTCCTCTGCGTCATAGGACGGAAAATCCTTGTACGGAATCTCCTTCAGAACAAGATTAGCGCTTGTGTATTCCATATCCGGTTCTCCTTGGGCTAATGATAACACATCTGCTTGTATGCAAACAAACTGTTTTGATGTACAATCATCGCCATGGAACTTTTACTTGATACGGCTAATCTGAAATCAATCCGCGATGCGGTCAGCACCTATCCCATCAGCGGACTCACCACAAATCCTTCCATCATCTCCAAGGAAAACAGAAGTGATTTCTTCGCTCTTATCAAAGAAATCCGTGAGATTCTCGGAAAGGAAAGAACCCTGCATGTCCAGGTCACCAGAACCGACTGCGAGGGAATCCTTAAAGAAGCAGAGGCCATCAGAAGGCATGTGGATGAGGATGTCTACATCAAGACTCCTGTCTCCAAAGAGGGTCTCAAGGCAATAGGAATCATGGCCCGTGACGGCTTCAATGTCACCGCCACCGCAATATACACCACAATCCAGGGCGAGCTTGCCGCAATGGCCGGTGCAAAATACCTTGCACTTTATTACAACAGGATGCTGAATCTGGATATCGATGCCGATGCAGTCTTCAGAACTACTGCTTCCGCAATAGCCGCATCCGGCCTTGACTGCAAGATTGTCGGAGCCTCATTCAAGAACATCATGCAGGTCACCAACGTCTTTGCCGACGGAGCCGAGGCAGTCACAGTTCCTCCTGAGCTTCTGGACACAGCCCTTGCAAACCCCTCGATCGACCTTGCTGTGAGAAACTTCAACAAGGACTGGGAGAAAGTGTATGGAAACAAAGGCATCTCGGAGCTTTAAGGCTTTTGTAATAGACCTTGACGGCACCCTTCTGGATACCACCAAGGACATAGGACTTGCACTTGAAAAGACTCTTGACTGCTCATTTACTGACAGCCAGATAGACAGATTCGTAGGCCGCGGACTGAAAAATGCAGTCAAGGCTGCCATAGAAGAGATAGGGCTCAAGAATGCAGACCTTGATGCCCTTACGGAAAAACTCATCGACTTTTACAGGGAGGTTCCCGTCCTTCATACAAAACCCTACCCCGGAGCCGTTGAGCTTTTGACTGATCTTAATAAAAAGGGTCTTCCTGTCTGTATCTACTCCAACAAGGAGCAGGATCTGACTGAGACGATTCTGGGCATCTGCTTCAAGGACATAAAATTCTCTATGATTGTGGGCATGCATGGAAAATATGAGCCAAAGCCTTCATCACAGGCCATCGATGCCTTTCTTTCAAAGGTTGGCGTTGATAAGAGAGCTGCCCTTTATATCGGAGACAGCGACGTTGATTTCAAGACTGCAAGCCAGGCCGGCATGAACTACAGAATCCTCACCTGCGGCACAAGGTCAAAAAAAAGTCTTCTGGAAGCAGGTGTTCCAAAAGACTTTTTGATCGACAGTCTCTTTGAAATCAAAGATCTGATCTGAGTTTTACTTTTCTATCTCATCCTCTTTGCAAAGAAGCTTGTCAAGATCAGCTGCAATAGCCTTTCTGTTCAGATTCTTTCCGATGATGCAGAGTCTGACCATTCTGTCTCCGACACTGTCGTCCCAGTCGGCTCTAATCTGCGGATTGCTTGCCAGAATCTGGCGTCTCTGTGCAGCGGGTGCGGATGCAATCCACTTTCCGTAAGGACCGCAGAGAAGCTGACGTCCTGATGTCTCAAAGACATAGGCCATGTCATACTCATCACCGAACCAGGCAAGACCCTTGCATCTGATGATGTCCTTAGGCCAGTTCTTCACATAGGCTCTGAGTCGGTTTCTGTCAAACGGAGTCCTTCTGTAATAGATGAAGGTACCAATTCCATACTCGTCCTCACTCTCGCCTTCGTGCCTGTGCTCATGGTGGTGATGCTCGTGATGGTCGTGTTCATCATGATCCTCATGGTCATGATGGTGCTCATGATGCTCGTGGTGGTGATGCTCGTGGTCGTCGTGGTCGTCATCATCGTCATCATCATCCTCGTCGCCGCCCAGCTCGCCTTCCTCAAGGGCCTTGCACCAGCCTGCGGAGGCGTAGACCTCGTCAAAATCAAACGAATCGGTTGCAAGGATATCCTTTACGGGAACATCGCCGTGGCTTGTCTCAATGACCTTTACTCCGGGATGAAGTGCCTGAATGACCTTTCTGACTTTTGCAAGATCCGCCTCGGAGACAAGGTCGATCTTGTTGATGATAAGCGTTGAGCAGAACTCTATCTGCTGAATCAGAAGACTCTCAATGTCCTCTTCCTCAATCTCATCCTTCTTCAGGAGGCTGTCTCCTGATGCAAACTCATCCACAAGTCTTGCAGCATCAACAACGCCTACAACATTGTCCAGTTTTCCGTTCTTGATCAGTTCAAGCTCCTGGGCAATGGGCATCGGCTCGCAGACGCCTGAGGCCTCGATCAGGATGTAGTCGTACTTTCCGGTCTTGATCATCTTCTCGATGTTCGTAGCCATCTGACTCTTTAATGTGCAGCAGATGCATCCGTTTGTAAGAGGCACAATGTCACTTGTATCCGTGATGTTTCCACCCTTTTCAATGAGGGAGGCATCCACGTTGATCTCACCGATGTCGTTCACTATGACAGCAACCCTGTAACCCTGCTGGTTGTTCAGGACTCTGTTCAAAAGCGTTGTCTTTCCGGCTCCGAGATAGCCGCAAAGAAGTGTGATCGGTGTCTTCTGTTTCTTAACTACTGTCATATTCAGCTCCAAAGGACCGAAGGTCCTGCTCTAATATAACAAAAAGAGGCGCCAACGTGAAGTTTGGCGCCCCTTCTGTTTTTTAGGCTTTTTATTTGCCGTCGTAGGCCACTACTGAAGCTACATCATAACCCTTCAGGACTTCACGTCCCTTCAGTCCTTTCAGCTCCATCAGAGCCAGAACTTTGACAACTTTTCCTCCGAGCCTCTCAATGAGGTTGATGGAAGCCTTCATTGTTCCGCCTGTTGCAATCAGGTCATCCAGAAGAACGATTCTGTCTCCCGGTTTGACACTTGATCTATGAATCTCAATCGTAGCTTTGCCGTATTCAAGATCATAGGATTCAGAAACAGTCTCCCTTGGAAGCTTTCCGGCTTTCCTGATGGGAATGAACGGTTTGTTCAGAAGATATGAAAGCGGCATACCCAGCATGAAACCTCTGGACTCGGCTCCCGCTATGGCATCGAACTCAACGCCTTTGAGAAGTTTGACCATTTCGTCAATGGCAAGTTTGAGACCATCGGCACTCTCCAGAATTCCGGTTATGTCCCTGAACATGATTCCCGGCTCCGGGAAATCAGGAATTGTGATTATGTAATCCTCGACTTTCTTTTTCATCGCGTCCTCCGCATGCAATGAAAATGTTAGCACAATCGGAGGGTGCAAAGTAATATATTAGTGAGAAAATATTTCACACCGTTGGTATTTTTTTCACAGTTGTATACAATTAACCGAGCTCTTCAAATAGCGCTTTCCGGAAGAAAACGGCTGAAATTATGAGCAAAACGATAAAATTCGCCTATTTTTTCTATTTTTCCGCTTTTTCTTTGGCTTTCCAGGCCACTTGGCACGGTACTTGCTATAAAGAAGGCAGAGCAACAGTTTTTTTCAATATACCTCCTTTTAGTGTGAGACGCCTGGACAGAGTTCAGGCGTTCTTTTTTTGTGCTTTCGGGGTCAACGGGGCGCTCGAGGTCATCGGGGTCATCGAGGCCTTCCATCAACATCCAGATTGTGACATAATCCCCGTGAAATGACGCAGGATAACAAAGTAAGAGACAGCAAGAAGAACGGAAGCCTTTGGCAGCTTGTCAAATTCCTCATTGTCGGTGGAATCGGGGCGATACTACAGCTGGTTGTCGTCAATGTTCTCTACTATCTGATGAAAGACTGGAAGGCTGCGCTTCCTGCATTCCTTTCGGGAATCTTCAATGAGACAGTGATGGGACAGGGAAACAGCAACTGGGGCTATGTCCTGCCCTTTTTCATCTCAAATCTTGTTGCCAACACATATCAGTACATCCAGAACAAGAAGACCACCTTCAAGGCAGATGCCCCCAAGTGGAGTTTTGCAGTTTACTTTGTGGTTCTTGTGATTCTGATTTTCGCAGCCACATGGCTTCAGGGCATTCTGAACAACCTGTTCATAAGCACAAATAGGCCGCTATTGGTGAAGCTTGCACCTACTTTGGCAGTCACTGCCGCAGGTATCGTCTATACAGTTGTGCTGTTTCCTCTTGAGAAATTCGTTCTTTTCAAAGAGAAAGCTCGTGTGTGAAGCATGAGAAGCTTCCCGTGTGGCAGGCAGGGCCGTCGGGATTGACTTCAATTAGAAGAGCATCATCATCGCAGTCACTTGTAATTGACACTATGTGCTGGAAGTTTCCGCTGGTCTCGCCTTTGAGCCAGAGCTTTCTGCGTGATCTTGACCAGAAACATGTGAGGCGTTTTTCCATGGAAATCTGCAAAGACTCCCTGTTCATGTAAGCAAGAGTCAGAACCTGCTTTGTGCTATGGTCCACAATGATTGCCGGAATCAGGCCGTTTGAATCAAATTTAAGGTCATCTATGCAAGTCATAACTTCTCCTCTGTCAGTCTCATTGGAATGCCGTTTTCCGCAAGGGCCTTTTTAAGCTCTGGAATCTTCACTTCCCCGAAGTGGAAAATCGATGCCGCAAGTCCCGCATCAACCTTGGGCAGGGTCTTAAAGAGTGTCACAAAATCCTCTATGCATCCGGCTCCGCCGCTTGCTATGACAGGAACGGTGACTGCATCGGAGACGGCTTTAAGCATCTCGATGTCAAAGCCCTTCTTCACCCCGTCGGTATCGATGCTGTTGAGAACAACTTCACCTGCTCCGTTTTCTACGCAGCGCTTTATCCAGGACACTGCCTCAAGACCTGTGTTCTCCCGTCCGCCTTTGGCAAAGACTCTAAAGACTCCGTCTACACGCTTCACATCGGCGGAGATGACTACACACTGGCTTCCGTAACGCAGGGCGGCCTCTTTTACAAGAGAGGGATTCCTGATGGCTCCGGAGTTCACGCTGACCTTGTCGGCTCCGCACTTGAGGACTCTGTCAAAGTCATCAAGGGTGTTGATGCCGCCTCCTACCGTCAGCGGAATAAAAACCTTTGAGGCTGTTTTTCTGAGAATGTCGGTAAAGAGCTTTCTTCCGTCGGAAGATGCGGTAATATCGTAGAACACAAGCTCGTCGGCTCCTACTTTGGAGTAGTAGTCTGCAAGGTCAACAGGCGACGACACATCCGAAAGGCCTGTAAAGTTCACGCCTTTCACAACACGTCCGTCTTTGACATCAAGGCATGGAATGATTCTTTTTGTAATCATCTTGCCACCTCCAGAGCATCCTCAAGTCTGATTGCCCCGCTGTAGTAGGCTTTTCCGATTATGGCACCGTAAAGTCCTATCTCTTTCAGGGCCTTCACATCCTCAAGAGTCGAAACCCCACCTGATGCGGTGATGTCCATCCTCACTTCTGAGGCTATTTTTCTATAAAGTTCCAGGTTCGTTCCCTTCATGGCTCCGTCCTTGGAGATGTCCGTCACTATCGCTCCCCTGACGCCCAGGTCCTGAAGTTCTTTCAGAAAGTCCAGGCCGTCTTTTTCAGTCTTCTCAAGCCAGCCCTTGATAGCAACAAGGCCGTCTTTCATATCCACACCTACTGCGATCCTGTCTCCGAATCTCTTTACGGAGGATTTCAGAAGATCCGGGTCGTTTATGGCGGCAGTTCCCAGAATGACACGGGAAATCCCTGCATCAAGATAGCGCTCGATGGTGGCCATGTTCCTGATGCCGCCGCCGATTTCCGAATAAAGGCCGCAAATTGAGGCTATCTTCTCAATCGTACCCATGTTCACCGCAGAGCCCTCTCTTGCTCCGTCCAGGTCCACAAGGTGAATTGCCGTGCATCCCTTGTCCACAAAGTCCTGAGCAACTTCCCAGGGCTTTTCGCTGTATACGGTGACTTGGTTGTAATCACCCTTTAAAAGCCTCACGGCACGGGAGCCCAGAATATCGATTGCAGGAAAAATCACCATATCAGAATATCTCCACAAAGGCCTTGAGAATAGAAAGACCTACAGTCGCACTCTTTTCCGGATGGAACTGAGTGCCGTAGACATTTCCGCGCTGGACGCTTGCAGTAAGGATTCCGCCGTAATCGGTTACTGATGTCGTATACGGCTCACACCCTGTAGCATGGTATGAATGCACAAAGTAGACATGGTCGTTTTCCTTTATGTACTTAAACAGCTGAGTCCTGTTTCTGAAAGACAGGGCGTTCCATCCTATGTGCGGAATCTTGAGACCCGGCTCTATGGCTTGCGAAATGGACCTGACCTCACCTGGTATCAGGCCAAGACCTTCATAGATGCCGTCTTCATAATCCTTTTCAAACAGAAGCTGCATACCAAGGCAAATTCCCAAAAGCGGTTTTCCCTTTGCTGCATTTTCCATAATGCAGGGCACAAGGCCGCTTGAAGAAAGGGCTGCCCTTGCATCACGGAAGGCCCCGACTCCCGGAAGAATCAGTCTGTCTGCCTTGTTGAGGTCTTCCACTTTTGAGGTGACCACAGCCTCCTCTCCGACGGCAGAGAGAGAACTTTTCAACGAGAAAAGGTTTCCCACGCCGTAGTCGATGATTGCCGTCATCAGAGAACCCCCTTGGTTGACGGAATCTCATCCTTTGCCTCGGGGTCTATGGCAACAGCCTTTCTAAGAGCTCTGGAGACTGCCTTGAATGTGGCCTCGGCAATGTGGTGCGAGTTCTTTCCTGCAAGCTGTCTTATGTGAAGGGTCACAGAAGCGTTTGAGCAGAATGCCTGGAAGAACTCCTCCACAAGCTCCGTGTCAAAATCACCGATCTTCTCGGTCAGAAACTGAAGGTCACAGCAGAGCATCGCGCGCCCAGAGATATCAACAGAGGCAAGCACAAGGGCCTCGTCCATCGGGAGGGTGATGTCACCGTAACGGAAGATTCCGCGCTTTTCGGCCAGAGCCTGCTTGAAGGCCTGTCCAAGGGCGATACCGATATCTTCGACGCTGTGATGATCGTCCACGTATGTGTCGCCCTTGCATGTAACGCAGAGGTCGAATTTGCCATGGCGGGCAAAAAGCGTCAGCATGTGATCAAGAAAGCCCACGCCACTTGCGATTTCCGCCTTGCCTGACCCGTCAAGGTTGAGGGAAAGCCTGATGTCGGTTTCCGCTGTCTTTCGTGTAATCTCACAACTTCTCATATTGCCTCCTTGCTTCCGGCCTCGGCCAGAATCTCCTTAACTTTTGTGATGAAAATCTCCATGCTTTTTCTGGAGCCGATTGAGACGCGGCACCAGTTTGAGATGCGGTCTTTGGTAAAATGTCTGACCAGAACGCCCTTCTCTTTCAGCCGTGTGTAAAGCTTTGTGCCGTCAATCTTATCCGATGAGATGAAGATGAAATTTGCACAGGAAGGAAGCACCTTGAATCCCATATTCTTCAGAGCATCCACTGTGTACTTTCTGTTTTCGATTATGGCGTTGCAGTTTTCCTTTGTATATGCCTCGTCGGAAAGAATTCCTATTCCCATGGCGCTTGTCATCGAATTGATATTGTACGGATTGGTCGAGTACTTGATTGTGTTCAGATCCGCAATAATCTCTTTGGAAGCTATTGCATACCCGAGTCTTCCGCCTGCGAAGCTTCTGGATTTGGAGAACGTCTGACAGACTATGAGGTTTTTGTACTTCTTTGTAAGTGAGACGCAGCTCTGGGCTCCGAAGTCAACATAGGCCTCATCTATAACGACGATTCGGTTTTCGTCTGATTTCACAAGGCGCTCGATTTCGCTGACAGGAAGGGCAACTCCCGTGGGAGCGTTGGGATTGGCGATGAACACGGTGCCCCTTTTCCCTATGTAGTCATCCACGCAAAGCGAGAAATCCTCCCTCAGAGGAATTGTCTCATAGGGGCTTGCGTTCAACTCTGCAAACACAGGATAAAAACCATATGTTATGTCTGCAAACAGAGCCGGGTTTTCCTTGTCCGTATATGCCATGAAAGCAAAGTTCAGAGCCTCATCCGAGCCGTTTGTAGCCAAGACCATGTCAGGCTCCACATCATAGGTTCTTGCAATTGCCTGAGTCAGAACCTGGGACTGAGGGTCACTGTAAAGATTCAGAACCCTTGTTTTTTCCGCTGCATATCTTAGGGCCTTAGGTGACGGTGGAAACGGGCTTTCGTTGGTGTTGAGCTTTACATAGCGGTCCATGTCCGAAGGCTGCTCGCCCGGAACATAGGCTTCAAGGTTTGAATACTTTGAAGAAAAGAATCTGCTCATAAGATTTACTCCTCATTGAAAGCTTTTCTGGCAAGAGCGCTTCTTGCGTGGGCCTCAAGACCCTCACGTCTTGCAAACAGAGCTATATCGTCCGCCACGGCATCAAGAGCCTTGCGTGTGTAGTATGTGAACTGATACTTTTTGACAAAATCATCCACAGAAAGCGGGGATGAAAACCTTGCCGTTCCGCTTGTCGGAAGCGTGTGGTTAGGTCCTGCAAGATAGTCTCCCAGAGCTTCCGGGCAGTTGCGTCCCAAAAACACGGAACCTGCGTTTCTGATCTTATCAAGATAGTCAAA
>ONWV01000037.1 GCA_900321635.1 uncultured Spirochaetaceae bacterium
AGATGATAAAATAAATATTGTCAGCGGTACTGACACTGACTACAAAGGTTATTCATTTTCTCTTAAAGTAAAGAATTAATCATGAAGAAAACTGTTCTTTTGATTGTTATTTTATGCATCTGTCTCAGCATCGGGGCCAAAAGCGTTGAGGATCTGTACAAGAGTGCCACTGACACAAGTGCGCAGATGTTCTCGCTGAGGACGACTCGTTACAACGAGTTCCTCGATGCTGCTATGGGTGTTGTCAGGGGCCCGAGCTGGAGCATTGGACTGAACAATGCCGGTGCTACGGCCGTTAATGATTTCAGTGGGGTAGAGTATTCTCTGCCCTCATTGGAAGTCTCTTATTCTTCACCTGAGACAGACAACAAGCTTTCATTTGAAAGCCGCTTGAATGTGGGAAACATCGGCTTTAAGTCAGAAAATGACTTTAAGGCCGAACCCTTCAGCGTTTCACTGCGCGGTGGAGTCTCAAAGACTTTTGACATAAAGAGTTGGGATGCCACTGATTACAGCAAGGGCCTTTCAGACAAGGTCAGGACCAATACCTATGAGACATCCATTTTGGAGTTCCAAAATGGTTTTCTTGATGACTGTATCGCCCTTGTGAAAGAGTCCGTCAAGATGCAGGACCTGAGCGTTCAGTGGAGTGCTGCAGACAACAAGTTCCGCAATGATATTGCGACAGGTGTTCTGAAGGAAGAATCTCCCGATGCCATAAAGCGTGAGGGAGAGGTTGAAGTGATTCTGAAAGATCTCAATCTCACGGTTGAAAGCTATATGAAGGGTGTCAGTTCCTTCAATGATAAGTATGGAACTGAGTTTGAGATTCCTGATTCATGTGAAGACTACGATCTTACCTTCAACATCAGAGAAGAGGGAAATACTGACGTACTCAGCAAATACATCGAATACAGAACAGCTATTCAGAAGGTTGATGAGAAGGTCGGAAAGAGCAGTACTCTGACTCTCAGATCCAGTCTTGAGCCCGAGGTAAGCTTTGCCAAGGAAATCAAGTATGAGACAACAAAGCTCAAATGGGATCTTTCGGCAGGCTATTCAACCAAGAATCTCAGCGTGGATGTCTCTCTTAATGCAGGCTATAACTTCGATCCTACTGAAAAGGGTGCGAAGAAATGGAATGATCCGTCAATTACAGTAAGCGGAACCTGGTCAAATACTCCGCAGGTTATTCCTGAGTATGAGATTGAGAGACTGAAAAAGATCTACGGCAACAACACAGCAGATTATCAGAGAGTTCTGAGAGATCTTACAAACAAGGCTCTCGTAAGGGAGATGATTGAGATCGAGCAGCTTGAATATGCTGTGACCCAGGCTCAGACTGAGTGGATCAATGCAGGAACAGAGTATTCAAAGAAGTGCGCTGATCTTCAGACTCAGATTGATGCCCATCTCAAGAACGTTGAGTTGTTCAAGATTAAATACGAAAGTGACAAGAAGGTTCTGGAGAAGAAAGAGAGCCTCTTCAAGGAAGGAAAGGCTACACAGGAAGAGTGTGTTGATGCCCTGGCTGCCGTAAAGCGTGACGAGCTTGAAGAAATCATCTTCAAGATGCAGGGCCTGATTCTCCATAACAAGATAGAGATTCTCAATAAATAAAAAGGGAAGAGAAATGATTAAGAAAACCCTAGTTTCAGTAGCAGTTGTCCTTGTGACACTGCTGCTTTTGATTTCGTGTCAGTCGTCAAAGACTTCGAATAATCTTCAGGGAAAGCCGTGGGTGAATTCAAATATCTACGACAACTGGCCTTCTGAAAAGCCAGCTCTTCAGGAGCATTATGAACTTCATGAGAACTATGACCGATATCTGAAAGCAAAGGAAGAGGGAAAGACTTCCGACAACCTCTACGACCAGTCTGACGATATTCAGGAAGCAAAG
Organism: uncultured Spirochaetaceae bacterium; assembly: GCA_900321635.1. Lineage (GTDB taxonomy): Bacteria > Spirochaetota > Spirochaetia > Sphaerochaetales > Sphaerochaetaceae > UBA9732. The sequence continues at coordinate 1,901 of ONWV01000037.1, forward strand.
ATAAAGGCTCTGATTTACGACACCTCAAAGACCTCCGATGAGCTTGAGCTGATTCGTGCCTACTACAAGTTGTTTGCTGATTTTGACAAGCGAAATTCCGATGGAAACGGACCCATTGTCTACTATAGGGACATGGTGACAAATTGCAGCAACATCAATGAGCTTTCCGAGGAAGTCAGAAAAGGTCTTATATTCGGAAATCCCTTTGCAACAATTTATGTGGACAAAGCCGCCAACGATTCAAGCAGATATGGTGTGACAATTGATTACAATCTTCCAATCTCTTCCAAACTGACCAAGGATTACACAGAAGAAGACGTGCAGGATGTGAAAGAATATCTTGTTTATCTGCTTAAACTTGCTGATTATGATGCGGACTTTGCAGTGCAGATGGTGAATCTGATTGAGGATTTTGAGCTTAAGGCGACTTCTATGGATGCCTCTTTCATGGAAACCACAGGAAATGAAGAAGATGTTCTGATCATGACACTGGATGAGATCAGGGATTTCTGTACTCCGCTTTATGATCTTCTCATCGGTCTGGGTTTCTATTCAGATGAATATCCTGTTTGCTACACAGTCAAGAACGCGGGAATGTTCTATGCGATGGAGCAGATGTATATGGATGACAATTTGGACATCCTCAAGGCCATTTATGTCTCTTCTATGACCGGCTATGCAATACAATTCGTAGACACTGATACATTCGTGGATTATATCGGTCTTGAAGAGGGTGAGACAATCAACATCGATGATGTAAGCTACGATTTCATAACAAATTATCTTTCAGGTGCTGTTGATCAGGTATACCTTGAGTTTGAGTTTCCCAAGGGACTGAGAGACAAGATGATAGAGCTTACCGAAAGATATATCGAAGCCATGGAGAAGAGACTTGAAAACGAATCTTGGCTTTCTGCCGCTACCAAGAAGAAAGCTCTTGAGAAGATCAAAAACATGGTCTATGTCGTAGTCTATCCTGACAAGTGGCTTGATTACAGCGATCTTCTTGAAATAGTCCAGGACCATGACCAGTTCCTGCTTGATGCGGTTCTGTGCTGTGACGACTTCTATAGAAATTATAAGAACTCATTCCTTGGAAAAGAGATAGATAGAGGTAACTGGGTATTCACAAACAGAAAGACTACAGAAGCAAATGCTTACTACGTTTCTACTGAGAACTCAATCAACATCCTTGCTGGAGTTCTCAACGATACTCTGTACTTTGACAACAGCATCGAGACGGTCCTTGCTTCAATCGGAGCCACAATCGGACACGAGATAACACACGGATTTGACACTGACGGAGCTAAGTACAATGAAGTCGGAGACTATGAGAACTGGTGGACGGAAGAGGATGCTAAGAACTTTGCTTCCAAGGCAGGTCTCATAGCCGATGCAATGAGCCAGATTTACGTCACTGATGCTATTGCAATCGATGGTTATAAAGTTCTGGACGAGATGGTCGCTGATATCGGAGGAATAGTCCTTTCTCTTGATATTGCAAAGGATTATCCGAACTTTGATTATGATCTGTTCTTCAAGACTTATGCTCTGATGTGGTATTCATTCTATCCGGATCTTGAGACCGTTGAGGCAAAATACAACAGGGATGAGCATCCTGCTGACTACATCAGGGCTAATTTCGTCATCCAGATGTTCGATGAGTTCTATGACACATATCCTCAGGTCAAGGATGGAACTGCGATGTACAGACCAAAAGAGGAAAGACTCTCTGTTTGGTGATTTACAGGAGCCATAGATGAAACTATCAGTAATCATTCCGGCATACAGAGCGGAAAAGTATCTTAAAGAGGCTGTTGATTCAGTCAGAAACCAGGAAGGCTTTCCGCAGGATTCTCAGATTATCGTCATTGATGACGGCTCTGATGATAAGACAGTCGAGATTGCAAAGAGCCTCGGAGCCCAGGTCCTGATTCAGGACCACAAGGGCGCCGCCTCTGCGCGCAATACCGGTCTGAAGATTGCAAAAGGGGACTTTATCCTTCTTCTTGATGCCGATGATATTCTGAACAAGGGCTCTTTAAAGCAGTTTTTCTCACAGTTTGAGAAAGACCCATCCTTGTATGCCTGTTTCTCCAAGGCAACCGAGTTCTTCTCTCCTGAGCTGGAAGACAAGGACAAAGAAGGGCTCAGGCTCAAGGCCGAGCCCTACGGAGGAACGCTTCCTGGTTGCAGCCTCTTAAAGCGTGAGATCTTTGACCGTATAGGATATTTCAACGAGAGCCTTCAGAGCGGAGAGACCGTGGACTGGGTCATCAGATTCAGGGCAACCGGGATGAAGGCCGTTGAGATTGACTATGTGACACTTTTAAGAAGAATCCACACAAGCAACACAGGACGCCTTCACAGAGGAAACGAGATGGCAAACTACGCCAGAATCCTGAGACAGCGGATGGCCATGAAGAAGTGAAAAAGTGCCCGTTTGATGTCCACAACATAGTAACAGACCCCAAAACAGGCAGATATTCCTTTACTTTTGAGGACGGTCGCAAGGCCATTACCGGCATCGATGTATCGCATTATGTCGGAGAAGTGGACTGGAAGGCCGTCAAAGAGGACGGAATTGAGTTTGTCATTATCAGAGCTGGAGGAAGGCACTTAATCGGAAACGATGGCCTGTATGATGACACTCGCTTTGACGAGTATTACAAGGGTGCAACGGAAGCTGGCCTTATGACAGGAGCCTACTATGTTCCCAGCTCTATAAATGAAAATGAGCTGGACGAGGAGATTGATCATCTTCTTTCCAGACTCAAAGGGAAGACAATTACCTGGCCTGTGGCTGTTGACTACGAGGTTCTTCTTCCCAAGTACCGCCACTTTGGTGTGGATACTTCATTCAGAACCTCAAGTGCCCTTAAGTTCTGCAAGGTTCTGTCTGATGAAGGCTATACTCCTATGGTGTATTGTAACTCCATTACACATATGCAGAAACTTTTGGATCTTGAGCGTCTTGAGGGCATAGAGAAGTGGATAGCCGAATACCGTTTCAAGCCTTATTATCCCTATGATTTCGGAATCTGGCAGTACAGCAATACTGCAAAAATCAGGGGAATAAACTCAGACGGTGATCTGAATCTCAGCTTTAAAGATTACAGTACTATCTGAGACCTCCGAACTTCTTCAGAACGGATTCGATTCCCGAAGCGGCGAACTCCTTAAAAACAAGCATCCTCAGAATGCTCTTGGGGGCACTTTCCTTAAGTGCGCTCTGCATCTCCATATCAGCCGGGCAGGGAAGGATCTTTGCATCATTTTCACAGGATTTCAGAAGTTCTTTTCCTTTCTTTGTTCTTGCGATGACAAGCGATACTCCCTTTCCATCATTGAAATCGGGATAAATCTTCTCGATTCCCCAGAAGTCTCCTATGGTTATGTCCGAAGGAAGGTCTGTCTTTGTGTACGGGCAGCTGTAGCAGGAAGGCCTTAAAGTAAGGCACTTGAGGTACATCATGGAAAACGGGTCCTTGTCCATTGTGACGGCCGTCTCTCCCTTATCGGTGCTGTAGCTTACCGTATGACCGCTGTTATTGGATCTCTTATCCCTGAAACAGAATGCCTTGAGCTTCCCGTCTTTTTCAAGAAATGATACATACTGCTTCCAAAGACCAGGGGATGAAACACCGCGGCAGACGACAGAGACCGTAACAAGATTCTCTCTGTGTTCTGCTACAGTCTTCAAAAGAGCGTGGCACTGACACGGAGTTCCTGAGAACAGAACCTTTTTGTTCTGATTCAGAGCCTCTTTTACTTCTGAATATGCTTTTGTCATGTCACTTTGGACATATTTTGACTTACGCATATCAGAGATGTCTTCTGAGCCTTTGTGAACTACGTTGAATGAATCGTCAAAGGCGGCACCGAAGACAAGACCGCCCTCATCAAGAATCTTCCGGCTCAAAAGAGAGAAAGCTCCGCCAGAGGTGCTCTGATAAAGAAGGGCCTCGTCATTGCACCTAAGGGCAAAAGCCTGGCCTTTTTCTCCGCTTGGGCTTTCATAGGCAGGGCAGGCGGAAACGCACATTTCACACTGTGTGCATAGTGCGGTATCTATCTGCGGATACAGAAAGCCCTCCGAATCAGAGACCATCTTTATGGTACCCTGTGTGCAAACATGGGTACAGGCACCGCAGCCGAAGCATTTTGCTTTATTACTTACATCAATTGGCATTATTTACGATTCCTTTGAGATAATCGAACGAAGAGGCTCTTCTCTGAGAAAGCTTTTCCATGACTAAATCGCCATCGGCCTGGATTGTCTTTGACGGATCTGTTTCAAGACCCATAAGAGCCAGAAGCTCCTCGGTTCTGCCGTTACGCTTTGCAAGATCTCCTCCCAAAGGCTTTCTGTTGAGCTTTCTGCCGAACATCAGTGAGAAGGCCATTGCATGGAATGAGTCGCTGTAAACGTGCTCTGCATTTGAAATGAGGGAGACCCATCTGTTGACCGATGTGTTTGTCCAGGCATCAAAGCCAAGCTGAGGCATGAAGCCTGCCGTGACAACCTTTAAAGCCAGATTCTTATCCTTTGCAGCCTGCTGGGCCATCTGGACAAATGCCGGGTCATACTGGAGAAGGAACAGAAGAAGATAGGGCTGTTCCGATACTTCTTTGTCTGCATCCGCTATGGCCTTCCACTGGTCTCTGTCCAAAAGGAAAACGGGATCCACGCAGACTTTGGCATCTTTTCCGGTAAGATCATTGACCAGGGCCTTTCCGTTTTCTTCTCGCACAGTGATTTCTTTGAAAAGGGACAGCTGCTTTGAGATCCATTCTCTTGATGACTCGGGAACAGATGAAGAGCCGAAGCTTGCGGCATAGCTGAAGCGTTTTTCAGGCTTTGCAAACGGCAGAAAGTATCTTGCATCGACTTCGGGAATGGAGAGGTTCCAAACCTGGTCGCTTCCTGCGATGAAGGCATCGAAAGCAGAATCTATATCATCATTTATCTCAAAAAGAGGGGACTGCTTCAGGTATTTTTCCTGGAAGGCTCTGAAAAGAGAATCCCTCTTTTCCTTCATGTCCTGTATTCTCTTTGCAAACGGAGAAACAACCGGAGCCTGACCTTGGGCCTTTCGTCTTATGTTCACGAACTGAGGCTCTGCGCCAAGCTTCAAAAGAGCCTGCTGCAGGGCATATGACTGAAGCAGAGCTCCGAAGTTACTTGCCTCGTGAAATGTGAGAATTCCTATTTTCATAAGTGCTTTCCTTCCTTTTCTCTATTACATGTTGCCATGACATTATGGTATACAGTAGCATGATATGCGTTGAAAAAAAAGCCTTAAAATCGGAGAAGAAATGCAGCCTTTGGTATCCATTGCCACACCGGCTTACAATGCAATGCCTTATCTTGGTTCGTACCTGGAAAGCCTCATAAACCAGAGCTATGAGAATATCCAGCTGATTCTGGTGGATGACGAATCTACGGATGAAAGTGCAGCTTGTATCCGAAGCTACATGGACCGTCTTGAGAAAAGGTTTTCCTCTTTCAGCTTCATCAGCATCCCGCACGCAGGTCAGGCTGCGGCCATGAACAAGGCTCTGAGTCTGGTAGAGGGGGAGTATTTCACATGGTGTGATGCGGACGACCTTCTGGAAAAGCAGAGTATCGAGGCCAGGGTTAGATATCTCATTGAGAATCCGGATGTGTCCATGGTGAGAAGCAACGGGCTTCGTGTGGATGCATTAAGTCTCAGCTCTATGGGAGAGTATTCCAAAGATGCTGACAAGGTGAAAAAGAATATCTTCGATGATCTTTTTCTGGATAAGACATACTGCTTTGCCGGATGCTACATGGTCCGTACAAAAATGCTTTTTTCATGCTATCCGGATAAAAGGATTCCCGTCTCCGCGGAGGGCCAGAACCTTCAGCTTCTTCTTCCTGTGGCCAGCAGGACAGAGTGCGGTTATGTGGATAAAATTCTTCATTACTACAGAATCCACAGCGATTCCCATTCTCAGAGAAAGCGGTCATACAGTGAAAGTCTTGCCAGAATCAGGAACTTCACAAAGCTGCGTCTTGAGATACTCGATTATTGCGCGGTTGACACTCAGAGGTATAAAATCGTTGTTGAGCAGATAGAAAGGCAGAGCATCAGACAGCTTGCTTGTGATGCTGTAAGAAAAGTCAGGAGTGAGGGGAATGGAAACTGCTGTAGTTGATAAATTCAGAATCAAGGGAACGCTTACTGCCGAAAAGCTGTTTGAATATCTTCCCATAATGATTTTCACAAATCTCTCAACGCTTCTTCTGTTGTCTGTAAACAGCATAGTTGTAGGTAATTTTATCAGTTCAGAGGCACTGGCTTCCGTCAACATACTTCTTCCTGCAATTAACTTTGTAGGTGTTATTTCCTCACTTGTCGCATCCGGTTCCGCGCTCTGTCTGTCAAAGAGCATAGGAAAAAACGAGACACAGAATCTTGACCATTTCAAGCATGCCATGCTTGTCCTGATGATTCTGGCCTCAGCCTTTATTGCGGTGATCCAGATTCCGCTTTTCACCATTCTGATCAGGTCTTACCAGCTGTCCAAAGAGATGAATGCCCTGACATGGCAGTATGCGATTGGAACTATGGTTGCCATGCCGATTGGCCTTATCTCCACCATGGGATCATACCAGCTTCAGGTCATAGGTAAAATGAAAGTCCTGATGTGGCTTACCATCATTGAGGGTGTGGTTAACCTTGCCTTGGATCTTCTTTTCATAGGACCTTTTAAGATGGGTATAGCCGGAGCCGGTTTCGGTACGGCCGGAGCCAATTTGGTCAGAGGCTCAATCACCGTAATATATCTTGCCAAAAAAACAGATATCTACAAATTCAACGGAGCCAAAGTCCGTTCCAAGGATATAAAGGGTATTCTTGAAAGCGGTATTCCCGAAAGCACACAGCTGGCCATGGCTGCTTTTCAGGACTATTTCCTGATGATTATCATTTTAAGCATGTTCGGTGAGAGCGGGGGAGTTATCAAAGGAGCCTGTGTATTTGCTACCAATATTGCATCGATGTTCATATTGGGTGTACAAAGCTCAATGAGATCGCTTCTGGGAATCAAATGCGGTTCACATGACAAGGCTGGTCTGAATCTTCTCATGATTCAGGGTCTTAAGATTGTCTTTGGTCTTACACTTATCATCACGTTATTCGTAGAACTTTCTCCGTCTTTGATGTACTCCATTCAGGGAGTTACTTCCATTCCGAAAGGTGGAATTGCCTCTCTGAGAATTAGGGCAACCTCATTTGTCTTCATTGGCGTGTGTACTATTTTCAGGCTCTATCTATCTACAAGAGGGGATACCAAGGTCGCTACGGCAACGGTCATAGCAGGGAATGCACTTCTTCTGGTTCTGGCATTTGCCTTTTCAAAATTCCTTTCATCACCTTGGATCTGGTTCTCCTACACAGTCACCAATTTCCTGATTGCTTTTTTCAGTTTCCTGCGATACAGACACTGGGTTAAAAAAGATGTCAAGAAAGCCATGGAAGATACCCATACGCTTTATCTTTCAGTTGATCCCAAGGATGCTGTGGAAGCTTCAAGAGAAATCAGAAGCTATGCCTCTGAAAACGGATTTGATGAGGGAATCGCGTGGAGAGTGGCTCTGTGTGTTGAGGAAATGGTTGCATATGCCGTCAATTCCCAGAACAAAAACGAGGTTCTTATCCAGCTCATGGTCCATTTCAGGGAGCATGGAGCTGTCTTTACCATGATGGATGACGGACGCTGTATTGCTTTGGATAAAAACGTTGCAAAAAAAACAATGATGATAGACAACTACACGCTTTTGAAGAAGCTCTGTAAGACTTGTGAATACCAGTACATCCTTGGAATGAACTTCACGGTTTTCACCTTCTGAGAGGACTTTGACCCATGGATTATACAAAAGAAAGAATTCAAAGCATCATTAAGAGCCAGAGAGAGTTTTTCCGAAGCGGAGAGACTTTGGATATAGGCTGGAGAATCGAGCAGCTAAAAAAGCTGAAAAAGGCCGTTCTTGATAACAAGGATATGCTTCAGGAAGCCCTGTATCAGGATCTGGGAAAGAGTTCTTTCGAAGCTTACCTCTGTGACATAGGACCTGTGATTGTGGAGGTTAACGAGATAATAAAGGGCCTAAGAAAGTGGGCCAGACCTGAAAAGCACTATAGCGGTCTTCTGTGCTTTCCAAGCACAAGTACCAAGGTCTACAAGATGCCCTACGGGGTCTCTCTGATCATAAGTCCGTTCAATTTTCCTGTTCTTCTTACATTGGGAGTTCTTGCCGCAAGCATCTCAGGCGGCAACACCGCTGTGATAAAGACCAGCTCCAAGTCAGCAGAAAGCACAAAAGCCCTTCAGAAGCTCATCTCCGATATCTTTCCGGAAAACTACGTGACAGTCATAGACGGAGGCCATGATGTGGCGGATTTGTGCCTTGCAGAGAGGTTCGACAAAATCTTCTACACAGGCTCTCCTAAAGTTGCAAAGCATGTCTTGGAGCAGGCATCGCACAATCTCACTTCAGTTGCCCTGGAGCTGGGAGGGGAGACAGGTAACTGGTGCGTGATCAGAAAGGATGCAAAACTCCGTGATGCAGCAAGAAAGATTGCTTTCTTCAAGCTCTGTAATGCCGGCCAGATCTGCATCAACATCAACCAGATAGCTGTTGCCAGAGAGGTGGCCGACGAGTTTTTGGGATATCTTAAACAAGAGTTCATCAGACAGATAGGGGAAAAGCCTGAGGAGAATCCCGAGTACTCCAAGCTCATAGGCTTGTCTGTATTTGAAAAGTGCGAGCGCCTTTGTTCTGACTACCATGACAGAATCATCTTCGGGGGAACAGGAAATAAAGACAGCCTGCGTTTTTCTCCCACAATCATCTATCCTGTGGGCTTTGATGAGACTCTTGTCATACATGAGCTTTTCTGTCCGCTTCTTCCGGTTGTTCCTTTCGATGATTCTGAGATCGACTCTGTGATGGAGACAATCGCAGACAGAGAACATCCTCTTTCACTTTATGTATTTACATCCGATATGAGATGGGCTGAAAAGGTTATGTCCACCCAACAGTACGGAGGAGGATGCATAAACGAAGTCTGCATTCACATGATGGTAAAGGGAGTTCCTTTCAACGGAACAGGACACTCCGGAATGGGTGCATATCACGGAGAGTGGGGCTTCAGGGAGTTTACGCATCCGACCACAGTCCTGAGAGGAAGAACAGTTTTCAATCTTTCTCTCAGAGAGCATCCGTACAGCGGAAAGGCCGGAGCGAGGAAGATGAAGCTTCTTAAGCTTTTTGAGAAGTAGTTTTCTCCGGTCCGTTGTATCTGATACACAAAATGGTCAGATCATCGAACTGAGGAGCCTTACCGACAAAGGAAGCGACACTCTTTCTGATTCCATCGACAATGCCCTGTGCGGTTTTATCCTTGTATTTGTTAAGTGTCTCAGTAATGCGCTCAAAGCCGAACATTTTATTCTTGCTGTTTGATGCCTCGGGAAGTCCGTCAGTATAGAGGAAGAGAATGTCTCCGTTGTGAAGCTGATTCTTATGAGCTTTGTATTTGGTTCCCTCGAATCCTCCGATGAAGAGACCGTGTTTTTCCTTTACTATCTCAAACTCCTTGCCCTTTCTGCAGATGATGGGATCTTCATGGCCTGCGTTGACGCATACAAGCTCTCCCGTGGATATCTGAAGAATTCCAAGCCACAATGTTACGAACATGTTGGCGCTGTTGCGCTCGCAGATTCGCTCATTCACCCTGGTGACGATATCAGCAGGGGAGCCGCCCATCATGATGTTGTCACACATGAGGGTATTTGCGGTTTCCATGAACAGGGCTGCTGGAATGCCTTTGTCTGAGACATCAGCGATTATCAGGGCAAGATGATCATCATCAACCAGCATGCAGTTGTAGAAGTCTCCTCCGATCTGTTTTGCCGGGTCCATGGAACCATAGATTTCAAACTCCTTGCGGTCAGGGAAAACCTTGGGCAGGGCATCCTGCTGGATTGTCGCCGCAATATCCAATGAAGCGTTGATCTTCTCCTTCTCTGCTGTGACAGCCGTAAGGTTATCGACATAGTTTACCATGTCGGATTCCATGGAATCGATGGACTTTGAAAGATTCTGAATCGTCTTGAAGTGTCCGATTTCCCCAAGCGGTTTTTCAATCTTGTGCTCTTTTGCAAATCTCGTGGCCTCTTCTGAGACCTTGTTGATAGGGTGGATGACGAACTTTCTCAGTAGGTTTCCTGCCAGAATAGATGAAGGAATGACCAAAACCAGGGCTCCTAAGATAATCAGAAGAATGAATGGCATTGTGGCCTCGGCGAATTCTCTGATAGGTCTCTGAACGCAGAGCAGGGCCACAACATCAAGATTTATGTCTTTGATAGGAACGATTGTGGTGATGTGGGGTCTGGAACCGTCATTTGTGTTGAAGCGGAAGACCGTCTCATATTGTGAGCCGTGATAAAGCCTGTTGTACTTATCCTTGTATTCATTGTTTGTGGTGTCTCTTTCAAATCCCAGTTCCCATTCAATGTATTTGGAGTTGTCCACAAGGTTGTTGACTGAATTGAATATCGACACGAAACGGCCGTAGTCAGACTGATCAACCTTGATTACATAGATGAGGGAGACATTCATGTTCTTGCAAAGTGAATCGAGGTCCTTCTTTGTCTGATTGTATTCCTGCATCTCATAGCCTGCAAGATATTCATCTATGTGGTCTCCGTTAACAAAAGCCGCCGCAGAGTCAGCCATGTGGTACGTAACCGTGGAGTATTCTTTCTTAAAGGCTCCGATGAAGACCTGAGTTCCGATAATGCTGACAATAATACTGAAAAACACAAGAAGGAGTATGATTCCCGCTGTGAGGTATATCGACATATCGGAACGAATTTTATTAAGCCACTTCATCAGGTTTCTCCCATCATGTGATAGCATTATACTTTATTTGTGTTATATTTCCAGTGGTAGCCATGCTTGAACCGAAAAGGAGGTTGCTTTGCCTGACAACAAGTTGCATTGGTGGCAGAAGACCATAGCTTACGAGATTTATGTAAAAAGCTTCAAGGACTCAAACGGTGATGGAATCGGTGACCTTAAAGGGATTACATCAGAACTTGATTATCTGAAAGATCTGGGAGTCGGTGCCATCTGGCTTACTCCTTGCTATGTCTCGCCTCAGGCAGACAACGGCTATGATGTTGCAGACTATTACAACATAGACCCTGCATACGGAACCATGGAAGACATGGATGAACTGATTGCCGAGGCCAAAAAAAGAAACATCCGGATTGTGATGGACCTTGTTTTCAACCATACCTCCTGTGAAAACGCCTGGTTCAAGGAATCCCGTCAGAGCAGGGACAATGATAAGAGCGACTGGTACATCTGGGCGGATAAGCCTACCAATTGGCGAAGCATCTTCGGAGGTTCTGCCTGGACGTATGATGAAAAGCGAGGCCAATATTATCTTCACACCTTCTTGTCCGAGCAGCCCGACCTTAACTGGAAGAATCCCAAGGTCCGTCAGGCCGTAATCGATGTGGCCAATTACTGGGCAGACAAGGGAGTAGGCGGATTTCGGATGGATGCTGTTTTATACATCAGAAAGCCCGATGTGTTTAAAGATGCAAAGCCCGATGCTCAGGACGGCATGGTATCAATTCATGATATGACGGTGAAACAGGATGGAATTCTGGATTACCTCAATGAGTTTAAAACCAAAGTCATTTCAGGCCGTGATATGTTCACCGTAGGGGAAGCAAAAGGGGTAACTGCCGCAGAGCTTTCTCAGTGGGTCGGAAAAGACGGAGTCTTTGACATGGTTTTTGAGTTCAGACATACCCAGATAGACCTTCCTGATGAAAAAAACTGGAGCAGAAGACGCTCTTGGTCGCTTCCTCAGTGGAAGAGTCTGTTCTCACAAAGCCAGAAACAGATAGAAAAACTGGCAAATGGCTGGTACCCGATGTATCTTGAAAACCACGATATCGCACGTTCTGTAAGCCACTTTCTTCCAGACGGCGCACCGCGTGTCCAGGGTGCAAAAGCCCTTGCTACTTTGCTTCTGACTATGCGCGGAACGCCTTTTGTCATGCAGGGGGGAGAACTGGGATTTGTGAATGTATCATGGCCATCGATTGATGACTATGATGATTGCTACTCAAAAAGCCATTATGAGTTTGCCTTAAGCGAGGGCTACAGTAAAAAAGAAGCCTTAGAAGGTGTCCATCGTTTTTCCAGAGACAGCGCTCGCACTCCGATGCAGTGGGACAGCAGCCCGAACGCAGGTTTCTCAACGAAAAAGCCCTGGATGTCCATTCACGATGATTACAAGGTTGTAAACGTGGAATCGGAGAAAAAGGACCCTGATTCTGTACTCAATTGGTATATCGGACTTTCAAAGCTTAGAAACAAGCATCCTGTCCTGATCAACGGCAGCTACATCGATTTAATGCCTGATGATGAGAAGATTTTTGCCTTCAGAAGGGAAAACGCCGAGGAAAGGGTAACGGTTTTCATCAACCTGTCCTCAGAGACTGCTTTGTATGATGCGAACCTCGTTGAAAGGGCTGTTCAGATTGCAGGATCCGAAGGTGTGAGTACAAAGGGTAAGCTTTCTCCATATGAAGCCGTGGTTTTTGAGGAGTCTTCGGTGGAATACATCGTTCTGAATCAGGATAAAGACGGGGTTCTCAGGGATTTCATCTATGAGGCGATTTTCGTTCCTGAAGGAGAGAAGGCTCCCGACAGAAGCATCCTTGAGAAGCCTGAGATTTCCATGTACTACAAGGATTTCGGAAGCATGAAAGCTGACAGATGCATTGTGGCAAAGAAGGGTACAAAGGCCATCGGTGCGGTCTGGACCAGGATAATGAATGATTACGGTCATGTAGACGATGAGACACCGTCTCTGGCTGTCTCTCTGTACAAAGAATACAGAGGCAGTGGAATAGGAACGACTCTGATGAAGAAAATGCTCAGTCTTCTGAAGAGCCAGGGCTTTAAGAAGGTTTCCCTTTCATGCCAGAAGGCTAATTATGCCGCTTGCTGGTATAAAAAACTCGGATTTCAGATTGCCATTGATAAAGACGATGAATACATTATGGTATATAACCTGTGATTCAAAGGGGAGAAAACGATGAAAGTAGCAGTAAGATATTACACAAAGACCGGAAACACCAAACGTCTTGCAGAGGCGCTTGCAAAGGCAGTAGGGGTAGAGGCCCTTCCGATCAGTGTTCCTGTGACTGAGAAAACAGACATCCTGTTTTTGGGAAATTCGTATTATGCATTCACCATCGATCCTGAGGTGCGTGAATTCATCAAAGGCCTTGATAAAGACAAGGTTGCAAAAATCGTCAACTTCGGTTCGGCAGCCATGATGAATTCCACCATCAAGAAAGTCAGCGCCGAGGCCAAGAAGGTCGGCATTCCGGTAGACAGCCGTGAATTCCATTGCAAGGGCGAGTTCAAAGGCATCCACAAGGGAAAGCCTGATGAGAAGGATATGGAAGCTATCGCCGCATTTGCAAAAAGCATCATCTGATTATGAAGACAAGAGAGCAGGCTCTGAAATACGGATTATCCTTTGAGGATACTTATCTCGATGCACCGTTTCACGACAATAACTGGCAGCTTGTGCGCTTTAGAGGAAACGGCAGAGCCTTTCTTTGGACATATGAAAGGGGCGGTTTCATCAATCTCAATGTGAAGGTGGAGCCGGACAAGGCCTGGTTCTGGAGAGACGCCTACAGCTCGGTTATCCCTGGCTATCATCAGAACAAAGAGCATTGGAATACCATAATCCTTGACGGAAGCATTCCTGAAAAACACATCAAGATGATGATCCGTGATAGCTACAGGCTCATAGCTGACAACCCGTCAAAGCGAATTTACGAGGCCGTAAGGAAGATACCATACGGTCATGTGGCAACCTACGCCCAGGTTGCCCAGTTGGCCGGCGACAGAAAGATGGCCAGAGCTGTGGGAAACGCCCTGCACAAAAATCCTGATCCTTCTACGATTCCTTGTTTCCGGGTCGTAAACTCAAAAGGAGAGCTTTCAGGAGAGTTCGCCTTCGGCGGGGCCGGAGCTCAGGCAAAGCTTCTTCAGTCCGAGGGCATAGAGGTCGTTGACGGCAGGGTGGATCTCAAAAAGTATCAGTTTAAAGAAAGTGAAGAGGACAAAAAGTGACTTTTTCCGTAAAAGAATCAATCAAAGATAGAAAAAGCGTAAGGACTTTTGATGGTCGCAAGCTCAGCGACCAGGATAGAGCGGCATTACTTAAGT
>ONWV01000083.1 GCA_900321635.1 uncultured Spirochaetaceae bacterium
GAACGTATAGGCGCTGTTCGAAGAAGGATAGCCTTCGCTTCCGAAGTTGATGATGTTGAAGACCATTTCTATGCATTTGATGGAATTGGCAATTCTCTTGTTCCTCTTTTCATCTTCGGTATCACCTTCTACCTCAAGATTGATTCCGACTACGGGAATCTTCCTCTTTTTGGCTACTTCAAGGAACATGGGATCAACATTCTTGTCAAGGAACATGAAGGCATCAACTGCGCTGTACTTTGCAAAGAACATATCACTGGATCTTCTGCTGTCAATTAGAGAGAACATGAAACCATGGCTTGCACACTGCTGATAAAGAGTCAGCATGGGCTTTGCCCAAACGGGAATTGAAGAAGTATCTGCCTCAGGAAGAAGAACACAGACTGTCTTATATCTGTTTGCCGAATCCTGGAGAATATCACTGGTACCCTTGTAACCGAGCTCTTTTGCACATTTCATTATCTTCTCAACAGCCTCAGAAGATATTCTGTTAGGCCAATTGAAAGCAAATGAAACAGTAGTCTTTGAATATCCTGTCTTCTCAGCTATATCGGTGATAGTAACGTTCTTTTTTCGCATCCCCCTACTCCTTTGTACGTACAAATCCATTTACGTACAAATCTGTCTTTCAATTCTAGGAAATTGTATTTGAGCCGTCAATCTTTTCACAAGCCGAAATGCGAAAAAATACTATTTTATTTAATTTACTAAAATAATTTAGCAAGGAGCACCCCCCCCCCCGCATCACACCTTTTTTCATACTGAAACAAGGGTTACAGCAGCTTCTCCAAGCCCGCTGTCACTGCGCTGCAAAAGAGATATTCCTTGAGCTTTTATAGAATCATTTACAAGAAGTGAAACAATCAGTGTGCAGCTTTCGCCTTCCGAAAGGTCTGCCTTATCATATCTCAATGTAAACTGAACAGGAAAATTCAGAAGATTTCTGATTCTCTGATGGGATATTTCAGAAACAAGACCGGTCACGGAGTCAGTCTTAAGAAGAGCTATGTCCAGGATGTCCGAAGCAGACGGAAAAAAGAACCCCACTCCATAATTGACATTTCCGACAAGCATTCCGATTTCACTTTTGGATCTGGTAGTATCCGAAAGACTGAAGCGATCAGGCTGTGCATTGGTACTTGCACAAGAACAGAGAGTCAGAAGGACTGCAAGGATTATCAGAACAGATTTGATACGCTTCATCATTCAGGCCTCGGGACCGATGGTCTCTTCATAGTGTTCGGTTCCAAGAGCTAGAATTCTGGAGATATGCTCATCATTAAGAGAATAGATGACATTCTTTCCGTCCTTGCGCCAGCGGACAAGTCTTGCAACACGCAGAAGCTTCAGATGCTGACTGGCAACCGATGCGGAAATTCCCAGATTTGCGGAGATTGAGTTGACATTAGCCTCTCCTGAATCTAGCAGAAACAGGATTCTGAGCCTTGTGGGATCACCAAAGACCTTGAAGAAATCAGCAATGTCAGTCACTTCCTCTTCAGGAAGGATGTTGTCAAACTCCATCGGTTTGTCTCCTGGAAAAAGTATATTTGAAAAGTTGTTGTCTGAAAAGACAAATCAAGATAGGCTAGCAATAGTTACAGGCAGTAAAGCGAAATGTCAAAAAAAGAAACAGTTTCCGGCTCAGAGAAATTCGAACAATACTACAGCTCATTGTACGGCACAAGATGGCCCTCCCTCAGGGATGCCATGCTTAAAGAGACCAAACCGATATCCCTCTCAGACAGACTGACAGAACCATATTATTTGGATAAAGCTTCAATTTTGGCTGCAAGTATTCTTCCTATTTCGGAAAACAACTCGGTTTTAGATATGTGCGCAGCCCCCGGAGGCAAGACTTTGGTCCTTTCTCTCAAGTTAAACGGAACAGGACGTCTTGTTTCCAACGACAGATCGGCTGCAAGAAGAAACAGACTGATTAATGTATTGGACACATGCCTTCCTGAGAATCTCAGATCAGTTGTGAAAGTCACGGGCCATGACAGCACTCAATGGTCGCTTCATGAAAAGGAAGTCTATGACAGCATCCTCCTTGATGCACCCTGCTCTTCCGAACGCCATGTGTTAAATGATTCATCGGCTTTGAGTGAATGGAGCCCCAACAGGCCCAAGATGCTTTCAAAGCAGCAGTTTGCCATGCTCTGCGCCGCTTTGGATGCAGCAAAAGGCTCAGGCTATGTTCTATACAGCACATGCTCGATCTGTGATATGGAAAACCAGGCTGTCATTGACAGGCTTTGCAAGAAAAGAAGCGGATTGTTTGAAGAAGTGGATATGCTTACCATCAATCCGGAACTGGAAAGATTATCCGAACCCCTATCCCATGGAAGAATCGTCCTTCCGGATGTTCAGGACGGATGCGGGCCCCTTTATTTCTGCTTGTTACGAAAGACCCTTACAATGTAATATTGTCAGAGGAGTATCTGATGACAAGAACATATCTTCTGACAATCCTTTTGGGCCTCATCCCTGTATCAGAGTTAAGAGGCGCCATTCCTTATGCATACTTCAATGGTGTCCCTCTTTGGCTGTCGTTTGTCATCGGAGTTCTTTCAAACGCCCTTGTTCCTGTAATTGGTTTTGCTTTTCTCAATACACTTCACAAGATTCTTGATAAATGGAGCTTTTATCACAACCTGTTCGAGAAAACCGTCGCAAGAGCACAGAAAAATGTAGGTTCCAAAGTTAGTAAGTACGGCTTACTAGGTCTTATGTTGTTTGTAGCAATACCTTTACCGATAACAGGAGCATGGACGGGAACACTGGGTGCCTGGGTGCTTGGCCTAGATAGGAAGAAGAGCTTACTATTTATTCTTCTGGGTGTTCTTGTAGCAGGTATCGTAGTTACAACAGTCATCTACACCGGGTCCGGAATAGCCAGCCTGTTCACAAAAAACATAGAGATATAATCTCTACATAATTTTTATATAACTTTTCTATCAATTGAGTAGTATTTTAGCGTTTTTTTTGTTGAATTTTATTTAGTTCTTATAGACTAATAATATTATATAGATTTTGTATCAATTCTTATACTTTTTAGAGAATTCCTTGAGTGCAAATCTGATACCGCCGGCCCAGCCTAAGCCCAGTTCTGCAAACAGGTCCTCAAGCTCTTTCTTGAAGGAAGGCTCAATTGAAAAAGTGGTGAGGATCTTGTTCTCTTTTTTTCTCGATGCGGAGTCACTTGAGAAAAGCTGCTTAGCTTTCTTTGTGATGTCTTCATCGTACTGTACAGAATCTTCAGGATTTCTCTTTAAAGCCATAACTCACCTTCCTACGTATCTCAGTCCCAGATTACCTTTTCAAGACTCAGAACCGACTCCATGGTCTTGTCCTTAAGACCCCTGCCCCTCTCTTTGAAAAGCTGCGGAGCCATGGACGCTTCCTGTGCCTTTCTGAACACAGGATCCACGGGAATTCTGAAGACCTCAAAAGATCCTTCCTGAGCTGCTTTAAGTATATCTCTATGTTGTTTGATACGTTCGTCGTAGGAATTGATGATAACGCGTGAATGTCTGACCTGACTTCTGAGATTCTTCTTGAGTCTCTTAAGCTCATCAATGAAAATCTCAAGACCGTCAAGGCTGAAAACCTCGGGCGTCATGGGTGTGATGACTTCATCACTTGCGATTATGGCTGACCTTTCAAGACGTCCCAGGCCAGGAGACAGATCAAGGATGATGTGATCAAAATCCTTTGAAAGCTCATTGACAAGGTCCTGAAGGACGAAAGGCTCTTCTGAAAGCTTGGTCTCACTGTAGTTCTTAAGAACACCGCCTATACCGAAGGTGGGAAGAAGATACAGATTCTCAACCTGTTCTACAGGAACTATTGCATCATTGATATAGCATCTACCCTGAACAACATCCGCAAGCTCATACTTGGGAGTCTTCTTCAAAAACCAGGATGATGCATTGCCCTGTGGATCGACATCTATGAGCAGTGTCTTAAAGCC
>ONWV01000010.1 GCA_900321635.1 uncultured Spirochaetaceae bacterium
ATTACTGCAAAGCCGATCATCTGGGCACAGCATCCGGCAACAGCTGCTCCACCGGCAAGACCTGTAAGCTGAAGTGCTGCGCAGATTGCAGCCGATGAGATGGGCAGCGTAAGGAACATACCAACCATGACGGAGACAACGATACCCATGAGAAACGGCTGGAGCTCAGTTGCCCACATGATAATGGCTCCGAGCTTCAAAGCTGCCTTTCCGATGGGCGGAGCGATAAGGGCTGAGATTGCTATTCCACAGAGGACGGTAACCAGAGGAGTCACAAGGATGTCTACCTTGGTTTCCTTTGAGACGGCCTTTCCTAGCTCTGATGCGATAATCGCCACAAAGAAGACAGCCAAGGGCCCGCCAGCACCGCCTAAGGCGTTAGAGGCAAATCCTACTGAAGCCAGAGAGAACAGAACCATCGGCGGGCAGTGGAGGGCGTAACCGATTGCAACTGCCATTGCCGGACCGCTCATGGCTGATGCAAGGCCACCTACTGTGTACTGGGTTCCGCCGATGACGGCCACCGGTTTTGTAAGAAAACCGATTCCGAGCTGCGTTCCGATTGTGTTGATTATTGTGCCGATGAGAAGGGAACAGAAGAGTCCCTGGGCCATGGCACCCATAGCGTCTATGAAGTATCTCTTTGCAGAGAATTCAATATCCTTTCTTTTCAGAAAATCCCTGAATCTGCTCATGCCTCAGAGGATACTTCTTTTTGGGTCGCACGTTCAAGACTCGTTCAATACTACAAATCGGTGCGTATTACTTCATATTTTGACGATTTGGTGGTAATGTCATGGTATGAACAGAGTTGCAAGAAAACCTCTCAGGCCGTCCACTGTGCTTGTGCTGGGGTTTTTATCAATAATAATTCTTGGGTCAGTGCTTCTGTATCTGCCTGTTTCAAGGTATGAGGAGGCAACGGCCAACTATCTTGATTGCCTGTTTGTATCGGTGTCCGCCGTGTGTGTGACGGGTCTTACGACTGTGGATATCGCTTCAACATTCACGGTTTTCGGCCGTTGTGTTCTGGCTTTATTGATTCAGGTCGGAGGTCTTGGCTTTGCATCGTTTGCCTTGCTGATTCTGACTCTTTTGGGAAGGAATCTGTCACTTTCAAGCATGTCGCTTGCAAAGGAAGCGCTGAATGCGGACTCGGGAAATGGAATTGTGGGTCTTGTGTCGTCAGTTGTGCGATATGCAATTGCAATTGAGCTTTCCGGTGCGGTTCTTCTTTTCTTCCCTTATCTGAAGCTCAGCGACAGTGTTCCGAAAGCTATCGGGATGGGGCTGTTTCATTCGGTTTCGGCTTTCAACAATGCAGGTTTTGACTTAAACGGTGATTTTAATTCCATGGCCGTCTTCAGGGGCAATGTGTATGTGAACTTGGTCATAGCCGCACTGATAATTCTGGGAGGGCTGGGCTTTTTTGTCCTCAAGGACATATTCCATCAGAGAAGGTGGTCGAAGTTCTCGTTTCATACCAAGATAGTTCTGACCATGGCAGCCATTCTGGTCATAGGGGGAACCGTGCTGATGTTCCTTTCGGGAACGGATTTGCTTGATTCCTTCTTCCTGGCGGTTTCGGCAAGAACGGCGGGATTCAGCACCATGAGTATGGAAAAGCTGACTGACAGCTCTACGCTTGTAATGATCTTTCTGATGTTCGTGGGTGCCAATCCAGGTTCGACAGGAGGCGGCGTCAAGGCGACGACGATTTTTGTCATTTTCATTGCAATGGCCACAGTTGTGTCCGGAAGAAAGCCCAATGTCTTTAAAAGACGCATACCGCATGACAGCATTACAAAGGCACTGACTGTGACCGTTATGGCCATGATTGTGATCATTGTGGCCTCGTTCGGTATCATGATGATTGAAAAGGGTCGGTTTTCGTCGCTGGATATCCTGTTTGAGGTGGTTAGTGCTGCGGCGACCGTGGGGCTGTCCAGGTCGCTTACCCCTGTACTTCAGATGGGCAGCAGGTTTATCATCATGGTTGTGATGTTCATAGGAAGGCTCGGACCTCTGACGATAGTTACGCTTTTCACAAGGCTCAAGCCTGAGAGACTGGAATATATTGAGGAGCATGTCCTCATAGGCTGATAGATAAGAATCAGATTAAGGAGCAGAGTATGGCAAAGATGAGTCTAGACAATTACGGAGTCATTGGAGTGGGGTCTTTCGGAAGCGCCGTAGCCAGGGCTTTGGCTGAATCCGGAAAGTCTGTGATTGCCATTGATTCCAATCCGGTGGTACTGAGGGAGCTCAGCACCGTGGTCTCGTCCGTATATCAGATCAGTAGCCTCTCCAAGGAAGCCCTTGAGGATGCGGGAATAGGGAACTGCTCCACAGTCGTCGTGGGAATAGGCGAAAATCTTGAATCCAGCATCCTGGCCACGATGGAATGCATTGACATCGGTGTTCCTCGTGTTGTCAGCAAAGCCGGAAGCGTGGAGCATGGAAGGATTCTCAAGAAGATCGGTGCCGAGGTGATTTTCCCGGAAAACGATGCAGGTGAGCGTCTTGCCCAGAGCCTGATGAGCCGGGCGAATCTGGATATGCTTCCGCTGTCTGAGGACTTTTCTATAATCAGTCTGGATTTGAACCCGGATTTCGAGGGAAAGACGATACTTGAACTCAATTGGCGAAAGAAATACGGCGTGAACGTGATAGCCCTCATGGAAAACGGGCACGCAGATGCCACAATCCTTCCCGAGACCGTCATCTCTAAGGACTGCAGGGCTGTTCTGGCAGGTCATAACGATGCCCTCGAGCGCTTTAGGGATGTGAACGCGAAGGGCCTTGACTGATACTTAAAAAATAATAAGTAATAATATACCAATGCTCTTTATCTTTTCGGCCATAGGTGGTATTGTCAAAACATGACAAAGGAAGTTCACGTAGGGCCTCTGACCATAGGTGCCGATGCTCCTGTGAGTGTGCAGACCATGTATGATATTCCTCTCTCCCGTCTGGAGGAGAGGTTCGAGTCCCGAATGGCCGTTTTAAAGGCCATGGGCTGTGACATAATCAGATTCTCTTACCCTGATATTTCGGAGCACGAATATCTTTGCGATGTTGTCAGACGCTGTCCCATGCCTGTTGTTGCAGACATTCACTTTGACTGGAAGAACGCCATGGATGCGATGGACTGCAATGTGGCCAAAATCCGCATAAACCCGGGCAACATCGGCGAAAGATGGAAGACTGAGGAGATTGTCAGAAAAGCGCTGGATAAGGGCGTTGCGATCAGAATCGGTCTCAACAGCGGGTCTCTTCCCAGAAATGACGGCTCAAAGGACAAGGTGAGTCTGATGGTGGACACCGCATTGGAGTACATCTCATGGTTCGAGAATCTGGGTTTCTACAACACAGTTGTATCGCTGAAGGCTTCAGACAGCGAGCTGAGCTATAAGGCGGCACGTCTATTCTCGTCCAAGAGCGATTATCCCCTGCATCTGGGTGTGACCGAGGCAGGAGGGGTTGTCACATCGTGTGTCAGATCCACATGGACGCTCGGAAGACTTCTGAATGACGGAATAGGTAATACCATCAGGTATTCCATCACGGGCTCGATAGAGGATGAGGTTCAGGCTGGAGTGGAGCTTTTAAGGACGCTCGGGCTCAGAAAGGGCGGAATGAAGATCGTCTCGTGTCCGATGTGCGGAAGATGCAGCTTCAACAGCCAGGGCTTTCTGAAAGAGGTTGAGCATGAGCTTCTGGCCTCGGGAAAGGATATCTGTGTGGCGATAATGGGCTGTCAGGTGAACGGTCCTGGAGAGGCCAAGGGTGCTGATATTGCCGTAACAGGCATTGGAAACAAGGTTTACCTCTACATGCATGGTAAGGTTTACAAGCAAATCGATGCCGCGGATGCAAAAGAAGAACTTCTGAAGGCAGTATCCGATTACGAATGAGAAGATGAAGGACAAGTTGATAATAAGGGGTGCCAACGAGCACAACCTGAAGCATGTGAATCTGGATCTCGATAAGAACAGCCTGATAGTGGTATCAGGGCTTTCCGGAAGCGGAAAGAGCTCTCTGGCCTTTGACACAATCTTTGCCGAAGGACAGAGACGTTATGTCGAATCCTTAAGCTCCTATGCCAGGATGTTCCTGGGACGGCTGGACAAGCCGGATGTGGAGATGATTGAGGGCCTGAGCCCTGCAATAGCAATTGAGCAGAAGACCACGGGAAAGAACCCGAGATCCACTGTCGGAACCATTACAGAGATTTACGACTACTACAGACTCCTGTGGGCAAGAATCGGAGAGGTGCACTGTCCGAACTGCGGACGCACCATCAGCCGCATGTCCGTGGACCAGATCATCGATGCCATTTTCAGACGTGGCGGAGAAGGCGCCAGAATCATGGTCATGGCTCCTGTTGCCATGGGAAGAAAGGGTGAGTACAAGAAGGTCCTTGAGGATGCCAGAAAGGCAGGTTATCAGAGAGTCAGAATCGACGGACAGATGCACATGCTCGATGAGACCTTCAATCTGGACAAGCAGGTTAAGCACAACATCAGCATAGTCATAGACAGACTGATTCTTGAAAAAGAGAGCCGCCTCAGGCTTTCTGATTCGATTGAGAAATCCACAGAGATGACAGGCGGCCTTGTCGAAGTGACCTTCATCGCACAGGACAAAAGCGAGAGCTCTGAAATATACTCTGAGAAAAACAGCTGTCCTCACTGCGGAATATCGGTGGGTGACATCCAGCCCAGGATGTTCAGTTTCAACAATCCCTACGGAGCATGTCCTGAGTGTAACGGACTTGGGTTCAAGACAGAATATGATGTGGACAAGATCATCCCCGACAAAACCAAAAGCTTTGACGAGGGAGCCATAGCATCACTCAATCCGAACGCCGGATGGGGAAGGGCAGGTTTTCTGGCCTTTGCCAAGAGCCAGGGCTTTACCTCAAAGACACCGTTCAACAAACTCTCCGAAAGCCAGCTCAATGCCGTATTGTACGGATCCGGTCAGGTCTTCAAGATGGACTATGAGGACAGGATGGGGTCTATGAGCATCAACAGGCGCTGGCACGGAGTCATCAACGATCTCAAACGCCGATATGCGGAGACCGAAAGCCCCATGATCCGCACCTGGATCAATTCCTTCCAGACAGAGGTCGAGTGCCCCGTGTGCCACGGAGACAGGCTAAAGCCCGAGGCCCTGAGTGTCTATGTGGGCGGAAAGAATATCAACCAGGCCACGGCCATGAGCATCAAAGACAGCTATGATTTCTTCTTAAGTCTTTCTCTGACTGAGTCCCAGCAGAAGATTGCCTATCAGATAATGAAGGAAATCAGATCAAGGCTTACGTTCCTGATGAATGTGGGACTCGGCTATCTGACAATGAATAGAAGCGCCGGATCATTAAGCGGAGGCGAGGCTCAGCGAATAAGGCTCGCAACCCAGATCGGTTCTGCACTAAGCGGAGTCCTCTACGTTCTTGACGAGCCTTCCATCGGACTTCACCAGAGAGATAACAAGAGGCTTATCGATACTCTTCAGAATCTCAAGGAGCTTGGGAACACCGTATTGGTGGTTGAACATGATGAGGCTACCATCCGCGCTGCCGACTATGTTGTTGATATGGGACCCGGTGCAGGAGTGCACGGAGGGCAGGTAATTGCCCAGGGAACACCTGAGGAGATTGAGAAGAATCCCAACAGCATCACAGGTCAGTTCCTCTGTGGAAAGATTCAGATTCCTGTTCCTTTCATGAGAAGGCCTGGAAACGGCAGGCATCTGAAGGTAATCGGTGCTACTAAGAATAACCTCTGCAACGTGGACTTTGATTTCCCTCTGGGAAAGCTTATTGTCCTTACTGGAGTTTCGGGTTCCGGAAAGAGTACTCTTTTGAATCAGATTCTGACTCCTGCGCTGAGGGACAGGTTCAACAAGAAGGCAGAGCGTTTTGACGGATACAAGAAGATTGAGGGAGCTGAGAATCTGGACAAGCTTATTCAGATTGACCAGAGCCCGATAGGAAAGACCCCAAGGTCCAACCCTGCAACCTATGTTGAGGTATGGGGTGCTATCAGGGAGCTTTTTGCAAGTCTTCCTGAAAGCAAGGCACGAGGCTACAGGGGAGGAAGGTTCTCCTTCAACGTTCAGGGCGGAAGGTGCGAGCACTGTCACGGGGACGGAACCATCAAGATTGAGATGAACTTCCTTCCTGATGTATATGTCACCTGTGATGTCTGTCACGGAAAGAGGTTCAACGTTGAGACTCTTGCCGTCAAATACAAGGGTAAGAATATCGCCGATGTCCTGGATATGACGGTTTCGGAAGCTTTGGAGTTCTTCCAGGCGGTTCCGGCCATCAAGAGAAAGCTCCAGACGCTAGAAAGCGTCGGATTGGGCTATATAAAGCTGGGCCAGAGCGCTCTGACTTTAAGCGGAGGAGAGGCTCAGAGAGTCAAGCTTTCGCTTGAGCTGAGCAAGGTGGGAACCGGAAAGACCCTCTATGTTCTGGATGAGCCTACCACAGGCCTTCATTTTGCCGATATCAAGAAGCTGATGGAGGTTGTAAACCGTCTGGTTGAAGCCGGAAACACAGTGGTGATGATAGAGCACAACCTTGATGTCATTAAACTTGCGGACCACATAATTGATTTGGGTCCGGAAGGCGGTGACGGAGGCGGTAAGATTGTGGCTCAGGGAACGCCTGAGGAAGTTGCGCTTTGCGAGTCTTCCTACACGGGTCAGTTTCTTAGGGATATACTCAGTAAGTAGCGGGGGCAGATGAGAAAGGCTATAGCGGCAGTTCTAGTGATCCTTCTCGTGTTTGTTTCAAGTGTCTTTGCAGATGATTCTCTGCTGAGGCGCTCGATCATGGCGTGCACTTATTCCGAGCTTGTCCAGATGGCCCGTTCCTATGGCATAACTGTAACGCAGGATGAAAAAGAGCTTAGAAATACGATTTTGATGTATTTCGGTCTTGAGGCGCAAACAGCGGTAGAAGATAATCCCGAAAATCCTGAGCCGGAGCTGAAGGTGCAGGCGGTGACCTCGATCTCCATAGATCATGCGGAGAGGATGAACACCGTAGGCGATGTGATTATCATGTCGGGCTCGGTCAGGATTTCGTTTTCGGCGGAGAATACGGGAAAGAGGATTCTTAGTGCGGATACCGTTGCAGTTGACCTGGCATCGAAGATTCTTCAGGCATCGGGTGATGTTATCCTTGAGGATGAGGACGGAAAGAACAGGACTTTCAGAGGCCAGGTAGTGAGCCTTGACTGGGGTTCTCTTGATGTTGTGGTCTTTGACGGTCAGAGCTCGACCACAAGGTCCAATTCATCGGGAAGCGGCATTGTATTCTATGTGAGCGGAAAAGAGGTTTCCTATGACGGAGACTCGGCAGGAGTGTTCTTCAATAACGGAACCATAGCCACATGGAAGGATGACCCGTACTGGAGCATATCGGCCAACAAGCTGTCGCTTTCGGGAAACGACATGTTCATAGACAGGGCAGTTTTCAGGCTGGGACGTGTTCCTGTTTTCTACTTCCCGATTTTCTTCTATCCGGGAACTACGCTTTCTTTCAATCCTTCAATAGGAATGTCCAGCACCAAGGGTGCTTTTCTGAATACAACATACGAAGTCTACGGTCAGTATCCCAGACTTGGACAGGTGGGTTCAAAGAGTTCTTCTTCATCATCCGATTCCGGCAGTGCGGAGTCTGCCTTCTCAGGTATTTCATCGTTCTTGGATTCCAATGAGGGCGGTACTATGATCCGTGACGGAATCTATTACAGGGCGCTGAAGGAAGGTGAGGAGCTTAGCAGTCTGGAAAAATGGGCCAGAGAAAGCGGAAGCTATCTCGCTCTTTTCTCTGATGTGTATCAGAACCTTGGTCTTTCGCTGGGATTTGATACTCTGAACAAGTTCTTTGACAAGAAGCTGAATGTGGGAGCTCTGGGTGTTGTGGCATACAGGCCTCAGACTGACATTAAGAATATGAGGCGCTTCAGATACAGCTTTGATTTCAATCTGGATTACAAGCTGAACAATCTTAATGTCAAAGCTTCCATGCCGCTTAGAAGCGACCCGGCAGTCCGTGTGGATTTTCTTAACAGAAACACGGCATTCTCCATGGATTCGCTTTTCGGAACGGACCAGTATTTCCCATCGACATACTCAAGCCAGAGCACATACACATGGGCTTTGGATTCTTCATACAAGACATCGCTTGGAAACTATAATTTCAACATAAGCTCGCTGAAGGCTGATATTGATTACAGACTCGATCTTCAGAAGGACCAAAGCGGTGAGTACTACTATGACCCCAAGGTAGTGGAGGCTTCGCTTCCGTATCTTAGTTTCTCATCAGACGGGGTGATAATGAATCTGAAGGGGGAGTCCAAGAGCAGTACAAGGGAGACAGGGTATTCCAATGACCTTGCCAAGAGTTTTTCGCAGGAGCTTTCATCGCTTTCTGAAGAGCTTCAGGCAGTTCCTGATCTGGAAGAGGATGACAACGGGGACGGGGTTGTGCCTTATAAGGGCCCGGATCTTAAGCTGGAAAGCACAACAGTCTCCGAAGCAGGTTCTCTGAAGCTTGGCTATACCTATAACCAGACTTTGGACAACGTGTACAAGGAGGCCCTTTTACAGGACAACATGTACACCAAGATCAACGGCACTGTTTATGCCGATGCCGCTGTTCCCGGAAACTGGTTTACCGTCAAGGAGACGCTTAAACCGCAGTTCAACTACAGTCATACGGGAATCTCGGGCGATAATCCTGTTGAAATCAATGAGTATTATCTTTCATCAGCCCTCAGTGCCTCGGTTCCCAGACTTGGTATTTCGTACAATCTGAATCAGAGAATCTACGTTCATTATTCAAAATCCAATTCAGAGACCATAACAGACAGGTGGGGCGAGTGGGACAGCACCGATGTCACTGCCCACGATGTCTCGTTCTCAAAGACCTTAAGACCTTTCACATTCGGCTTTTATGTACAGCTTAAGCCGCTTACTGAGATTCTCAAACCTTCTGTGTCATATTCAAGAAACGGTCTGGACATAAGTGCTGATTTCTCAATGAGAAGACCATCGGATACCGAAGATTTTGAAAAAGGTGCTGCAAATTTCAATGTCTCCTATAAGAACGGCTTTATGACGGCATCGGTTGCCAACAACTATGATTTTACCAAAGTTCCTTCAGACGGATCTGATCCGTGGAGCGGCTATAAGCTGGTCCAGAAGGCGACTTTAAATCCTGTAAAGGGTCTGTCATTCTCTGAGAGTGCGACGTTCACAGGACAGTTTGCAGCTTCAAATCTATCTGTTTCAGGTTCATATGAGTTTGACTCAAGCCTTGTGGACTTTAAGGCTTCAAGCTCAATGCGCTTTACAGGTGAAAACTATGACAAGGACAGTCTGAATGTTACGCTGAAGCTTTCACAGGATGAAATCCGCTTCTGGAAGAAGAGAATCGCATTCCAGTCCGGTCTTGATTTCTCCTTCACATATGATTTTCAGAACCCGTACAGAACCTATTTCACTGCAGGCCTGAGTCTGTCATTCAGAATCGCAGAGTTCATGGATCTGTCTGTGAGTGTTAACAGCGCCAACAAATCGTTCTCCAGATACTACGATTCGGACGGAAAGTTCAGCTTCTCGAAGATGATGGAAGATCTGGCCCGTTCATTTGACTTCTTCGGTAACGGCAGAAAGAACACGGGGTTCAACCTTTCGTCCTTCAAGATACAGTTCGTCCATTACATGCGCGACTGGAATCTATACATTGACGCAAAGGGCAGTTTGACAACACAATACACTGGAATATATGAATGGGTTCCGTCTGTGACGGTCTATGTCAAATGGAATGCCATTCCGGAGCTCAGGACTCAGGGAGCCTGGGACGCAAAGACAAAGGAGTGGACTTGATGGGAACAAGCTTCGTATTCGAAAACCCTGATGCCATGAGATGCATCTGCGGAATCAACGACTCGAATATTCCTTACCTTGAAAAGCTGCTTGGATGCAGCATTTATGTCAGAGGTGACAGGGCGGAGTGCAGCACGGAGGAAAGCATTTCTCCTCAGGATGCATCCGGACTGTTTTCCGATCTCATGGAGAGGCTTGTCAGGCTTGCAGAGGTAACCAATGAAATCGGTGAGTTCGAGATTCTGATGGAATACAAGGCCGCCCAGAACGCCAGAGAGAAGGGGGAGGAGCAGACTCTGTTCAAGCATGAGTTCATCTCTGTTTTAAGCCGCAGTGTCTATCCGAAGAGCAACCGTCAGGAAGACTACATCAAGTCTATGAAACATAATCAGATAACATTCGGAATCGGCCCTGCCGGAACCGGAAAGACATACCTTGCCGTTGCATACAGCCTTGCCGAGCTCTTAAGCGGAAGAAAACAGAAGCTGATTCTGACAAGGCCCGTTGTTGAAGCAGGTGAGAGCCTCGGCTTTCTGCCCGGAGATCTTTCACAGAAGCTCAACCCTTATCTCAAGCCCCTTTATGACAGCATGGAGGCTCTGATAGCCCCTGCCACAATCAGGCGTCTTGAGGACTCAGGTGCAATTGAGATTGCTCCTTTGGCTTACATGAGGGGAAGAAGCATCCACAATGCATGCATCATCCTTGATGAGGCTCAGAACACTACTCAGGCCCAGATGAAGATGTTTCTTACTAGGATTGGTGAAAATTCCTGTGCTATAATAACCGGAGATGTCACTCAGATTGACCTTCCCAAGACATCGCCCAGCGGGCTTGTCCAGGCCAGGGAGATTCTCAGGGACATCGAAGGCATCTCCTTCGTTAATTTCACCGCACGAGATACGGTGAGATCCAGGATAGTGCAAAGGATCATAGACGCATATGAGAAGAACTAAAACGGATAAGAACAGCAACCGAAAACTGACGTTCTTCATCTGTTTCTTTATAATGCTTGCAGGCTCTGTGTTGCTTCCCATGTTTCTGAAGATGCATACACAGGTTCAGTATAAGTCCATCTACTCAGGATATGAGGTAGGCGAGATTGCCGAAAAGAGCCTGTATGCCAAGACATCAATCGACCTGATTGACCATGATGCCACAGAAGAGGCCAAACAGCAGGCAAGGCTTTCAATTGCTCCTGTTTTCTCATATTCCAGCACCGTGTCCTATTCTGTCATTTCAAAGGCCGACAGTCTCAGAACCGCCGTCATTGAGGGAAACAAAGAGGTTCTTGAAAAGGTTCTTAATCCCAGCCTGGCACAAAGGGTCTCCGAGATGAAGGATCTGACGCTGCTTTCAATTGCCTATGATCTGGTAAACCACATTCTTTCAATCGGTTACTACGACGAAGATGAGATTGTCATGGCAAAGGAAGAGGGCTATGACACTATCACTCTGAGCAACCTTTACGGAAGCGCCTTGAAAAACCATGAACATAGTGTTTCTCTTTCAGCCAGCGTGATTCTTACTTCGAATAACGTAAGGCAGTTCATACAGTCGATTCTTTCCGATGCTCTTTCGGGGTATTCGGCTGTAGACGGACTTCTTCTTGAAGAAATGGTTCTTGAGGTCATTGAGCCGAACGTCAACTATGATGAGACGCTTACGGAGCAACGTCGTGATGCTGCAGAGAAGGCGGTTGACCCTGTAGTCATCTCCATTACCAAAGGACAGCTTCTGATAGAGGCGGACCGCGTTGTCAGAAACGAACAGGTTGAGCTTTTGCAGATGCTGATTACTCAGAGCAACAATTTTTCGTTCCTTGAGTTCCTCGGCAACCTTGTCTTTGACTCAATTGTTATTGCCGTGGGGCTTTTCGTCTTCGGTTTCTTCCTGGGAGACAAGAACCTCCATTTTGTTGAATTCCATATCCTTTTGGTGTTCAGCTTCATGGTTTCGCTTGTCGCCACTTATTTCTTCACGCTTATTTCATCAAGACTCAATCTTGAATTCCAGGATTCGTTCCTTCCTGTGTTCTTCCTGCCGCTGTTCATGTCGGAGGTCACAGGCTATAAGAGAATAGGTTTCGTATCCGCGACAATGCTTTCAGCCGTGATGGCCACGCTGCCCACCGCATCGATTATGACATTCTTCTACTGTCTGGTCTGCGGATCCTCAAGCGTATTTCTCATCAGATTCTTCAACCGAAGAATCGATGCCATCTACCAGTGGTTCTTCTCGTCCGTCTCTTGTTCGGGTATTACCATTTTGTTCATGGTGATAAACCAGTCTTCTTTCACGATGATTTTCACCGTCATTTTGGGAACGCTTATCAATGTCACCATCGCACAGATTCTGATTTCCTCATTCCTGCCTGTTGCAGAAAAGGTCTTCAATCTTCCGACAGTCTTCAGACTCTATGAGCTTGCCTACGGACAGAGCCCGATTCTCACAAGGCTTTCCCAGGCAGCTCCCGGAACCTACAGCCACTGTATGGCTGTTGCAGACCTGTCCGAGGTCGGTGCCCGCGCAATAGGAGCAAATCCGCTTCTTGCACGTGTCGGCGCCCTCTATCACGATATCGGAAAGATCGAGCACCCTGAATACTTTGTTGAGAACCAAAGCGGTGTGAACAAGCACGATGATATAAGCCCGAGCCTTTCGGTTGCAGTCATCAAGAGCCATGTCAAAGTCGGTGCAGACAAGGGCCGTGAGGTCGGACTTCCTGCAGAGATTATCAAGATAATCGCCAACCACCATGGAAACGATATTATCGCTTACTTCTACAATGAAGCTTTGAAGTATCAGGCCGCATCCAATGACGACAGGGGAGAGACGGTAAAGGCATCGGACTATTCCTACAATGCAGAGATTCCTGACTTCAAGGAGTGCGGAATCGTCATGCTGGCAGACAGCATCGAGGCTGCAAGCCGTACCGTCACGCCTAACGCATCCAAGTACGCCAAGCTGATCAATTCCATCTTCCTGGGAAAGATCGAGCGCGGACAGCTTGATAACAGCAACCTGACTATGAACGACATCAAGACTCTTGCCGATACATTCGTCAAGACACTTGCTGCCAGAAACCACTCCAGAATCGAGTATCCTGACGAGGACTGACCGTGAACACAATCGACATCTCTTATGAAAACGCACAGTACAAGGCTTTTGCACCTAAAAAGGCTGTTTTGGACTATCTGAACAAGGTCGTAGAGGCCGTGGGACTCAAGAACGTCGATTTTTCCGTCTCATTTGTCTCTGAACCGTCCATGCACGAGATGAACCGTGATTTCCGAAACATCGACGACAGCACGGATATTCTGAGCTTTGCCGCAGAGGACGAGGATTCTGACGGAAGTGTTTTCATCACAGCAGGAAGAAGAAAAAGGGTCCTTGGGGATATGGTAATCTGTCCTGAAGTATTAAAGCGCAACGCAAAGACCTTCAATGTAACGGAAAACGAAGAGCTGAGAAGGCTTCTGATTCACGGAGTTTTACATCTTTCAGGGGATAATCACACTACAAACGACATGTCAGAGCCCATGCTCATAAGACAGGAAAAGATTCTGTCAGATCTTGCTCTGAGCGGCCAGACCCTGCTCAATTGATTTTATCGCGGCATCCATTACATAGGAATTCTGGTGGTATTTGGGATTGACCGATCCTATGAATATCATGTATTTGGGCTCGTTTTGCGGAACTGATGCAACGATTGCAGTTCTCCCGTCAGCGGTATCTACGCGTTCTTTTATTGCATCAAGGTCTGTCGTGAGGCTTCTGTCCATCACATAGTTTTCAGCAGGAACATCGCTGTCATGAAGTGTGACCTTCAAGACCGGTCTGATACTCAGAACTCTCAGATCTGAGCGGGAAACCGAGCTTACAAGGGCTCTGTTTACTTTCTGCTGCTCAGGTATGGTCAAGCTGTCGTTAAGATCGTAGAACGGGTATGTGGTGGCCGCCAGTACTTCGCCTGTGATGATGTCTGTGATAAGGCCCACGCAGTATTCGGGGCTCTGAATTTCATAGACCTGCTGTAGGGCAAGATCCATAAGGTACTGGATGTCCAGATCTATTGTCAGATAGACATCCTTTCCATATGTTGTGGACTCTCCGAACTCAGGAATAGGGGAAAGAACATGGCCAAAGGCGGCCTCGGTGTCCTGAATAAGCTGTGCGGCATGGAATGCGGCAGGGTAGGTTCTTGAGTATATCTTACTCACATAAACTTCGTCTTGGGGAATGGATGCCTTTTCAAGCTCGGCCTTAAGGGCAGAGGCCTCATCGGAAGGAATGTCCTTTGCAACAAGAACAGTTTCCTCCTGGCTATTTTTGATGAGAGAAAGGATATCTCCTGGGGTCTTTCCCGTGTGAAGTGAGATAATCTGTGATGCCGTATCGGCATTCTGAAGGTCGGTTTTCACATAGACATTGTTCTTGGGAACATCCAGGGCAAGGGCACGTCCGTTTCTGTCGTAGATTGTTCCGCTTACCACCTGACTTGCCACATAAGGGTTCACATATTTACCTGCACGGACTCTGTCTGAGACCATAAGCTCTGCAAGAACTGCCACGCAGAGAGCTATCACAAGCAATGTGATTACAAGAAGCAAGGTTGAAATGTTCCCTTTACTCGTTGAAGAACCCATGTTTTTGATATTATAATTACGCCGTAAGTTTCACAAGGGGTGTTTTTTGGCGCGTTCAAGAAATTACGATGACTTAAGCGATAACAATGTCTCAAGCTCAAGAGGATCTTCTTCCAAGATTCTTCTGGCTGTTATTCTGCTTTCGATTCTTATCTGCGCCATCGCCGTTCTGGTCTGGGTAAAGATTCTTGAGTCCCAGAATGTGAAAACCTCAAAGACTGCTTCGACTCCTGTGACAGAGACAAAGACTGTGGTTGCCGAGCCTCTGAAGGAGCCTGTCGTGGAGACGACACTGGCAGAAAGCACTCCTGCAGTGGAAGAGCCTGAGGAAAAAATAGACCTTTCCATTGATTCGGGTCTGAATGCCCTTAGCTCAAGTTCCAATGCCCCTGAGGTTGATTATCTTAATTCCTCGGTTTTCGCAACCCAGACCGATGATGCTTATTCAGATGTTGTGGAGCAGGGCATAGAGATGAAAAAGCCTCTGATTGCTCAGAATCTTTCCATCTCACAGCAGTCTTCGTTCTCAAAGGACATTGTCAAATATCAGGAATATAAGATTAAAGAGGGCGACTCCCTTATTTCAATCGCCGATTCCTTCGGCCTGAGTGTCCAGACCATTGTCTCCGTGAACCAGATCAAGAGCACAATGGATATCTGGATTGGAAGCGTTCTTCTGATTCCTGACCGTGACGGAACTCTGTATACAGTCAAGGAAGGGGACACTCTTCTTTCCATTACACAGAAATATGAGCTTGGAATCAGCGCCAAGGCCCTTGGCGATGTGAACGGCCTTACCGATGACTCTCTTGAAGCAGGTCAGAAGCTGTTTATCCCGAATGAGACTCTTGAGTCCTCTGATGATGCAGTTGTGGAAAACGATGTCTCATTCATCCGTCCTGCGCAGGGAAACACCATCGGAATGTACAACCGCAAGGTTGCAAATCCGATCAGCAACGATTCTCTTCAGCTTGACGGAATCCTGATTCAGGCTCCGGCAGGAACCCCTGTTGTGGCAGCTGAAAGCGGAACTGTTGTGGACAAGGGCTTTAATGACAACGGCTCCGGCTTTCTGAAGATCATGCATGCAAGCGGCTACACAACGTTCTATAACTATCTTGGCTTTATTCTTGTTGAGACGGCCGACACTGTTGAGAAGGGCCAGCCGATAGCAACTCTTGCAGACGGAACTTCAAACTACAATCCGCCTGTTCTGTTCTTCAGAATCGAGCAGGGCGGTGTTGCCTTTGATCCTGAGCAGTTCTTCTGATAAAAAAACCGACAGCCTTTCGACTGTCGGTTAATTCGTTTACAGTAATAATGTTACTTGATTGCAACAGGCACGTTGTCGGGATTTCCCATGTCAATGGAGTACAGCATGCTGTTGACTGTTCCGACTATGTAGGTCTGACCTTCTCTGAGCTTGAAGTTGGTGATGTCAGCTGTACAGATGTTTGAAGCATATCTGTTTTTGACTGACTCGACTTTCGGTTCATCACCGAGTGTGATCTCATCAAAGTAGGTTGAGCACTTTACAACAAGTTTTCCGTATCCTGCATCATAGAAAGTGGAGTTCTGGGTCTTTGAGAACTTCAGGTTGAAATTCAGCTTCACATACTCCTTGGGACCGTCATCTGCCAGTTTGTAGACATATGAAAGGTTCTTTGAAGTGTCCTTGTACAGGAGATAGAAATCGGATCCGATGCTCTGGAAACCGCAGTAGTAGGTGGAATCTCCCTTGATGTTCTTTACGGGAGCACTCTCACCGTATTTAAGAACGTAGAATCTGTTGGCGGTTCCGCCCAATTCTGTTTCATTGACGGAGAAGAATGCATACTCATCGCCTGTTTCAGAATCTGAACTGAATGCGGAAAGGATTTCGTTCTTCACACTTGTATTGGTGTTGAACTCATGCAACTCTCCGGCCTGCATGTAATAGATTCTGCTGTCATTCCAGCAGAAGCCGTTTGAAAGCATTCCCTTGATTCCGTTTTCTGCTGCCAGATCTGAGTAGTTCTTACCTGCATCGATTGAATACTTGATGACGGTCTCACCGAGTTTGTCCTTTTCCTTGCTTTCAACAAGAACGTAGAGCTGGTTTTCATCTTCCATGAAAGCGCTTACGACCCTCTGGTTTTCATCACTTGCAAGGAGCTTTGTTGTAGCTACGCCCACTTCAAGAGAGTAGACTCCGTCGTCTGACAGATAGTAGTACTTGGAGTTGTAATATCCTAGATAATCTCTGAGAACAACATCGGAGCTGGGTGTGGACTGTGCCACCTCTGAGTAGATTCCCAATGTCGCATCGATGTTACAGGCGACCATTAAGGCTGAGAAGAGGACTACTGCCAATGTTATGATGATTGCTTTTTTCATGTCTTCCTCCTCAGTGTCTGTATGAAAGTACGAGCGTTACCGGCATGAATGCGGCAAATGCGCTCTGATTGTGCTTCTCATTGTTCTTTCCGTAGTTTTCCAGGGTGACCATAAGGCCTGACTCAACTCCAAGTCCCCAGTTGTCTGAGAAATAGTAGCTTGGGGTGATTGTTGCGGAAGCGAACGGGACAAAATCCTTGCCCTCGTTATATCTGATGAAGGCGCCTCCAAGGTTGAGTGAGATTCCAAGGTCAAAAGACCCTGTCTGGACCGGCATGTAGGTCAGCTTTGCGGTGAGGGGAACGGTTGTGAGAATCTTTCCGCCCACGGAGTAGTTGAAGACATACTGGATCTGACCGCCAAGTGCGAAGGACTCGTTCAGAAAGCCCTGATAAGCAAGTGAGGCGTCTCCTCCGATGGAGAGATGGGTGTCTTCAAAAAACCTGGTGCCCATCTGCGGGTCGCGGAAGAATGCCAGGAATGTGGGGAAGTTGATACCTGCTCTGATTGAGAAAATCGTGTCACCTGTGAGGTAGTAGGAATCCCTTGCGAATACCGGGACGGCACACAGAAGAAGTACTACCAGAATTGCCAATACAAATCGCTTCATGTAAACCTCTAGCATCTGTAATCGGTTAATGATACCAATTTACGGATAAAATTTAAATACAACATTTGATAAACACACATATGTGGCATTTTGTTACCATACTATGTATAATCTGAATCGGATTGGAATTCGGAGGTGCCATGCTTGTCCTTTCAGGTAAGGATCTTAGTGAGAAAATCAAAGCCGAGACGGCCTTAAAGTGCAGTTTGTTTGAGAAAAAGTTCTCAAGAAAACCAGGTCGTGCCGTTGTTCTGGTAGGAGATAATCCTGCAAGCCAGACCTATGTGAAAAGCAAGAAGAAGGCCTGTGAGGAGCTTGGAATAGCACATCTGGATGTGGAGTTCAAATCCGATATAACCCAGAATCAGCTTCTCGATTGCGTGCATGAACTTAATGAAAACCCAATGGTGGACGGAATTCTTGTTCAGATGCCGCTTCCAAGTCACATTGATGAGCTTGCAGTCACACAGACCATAAGTCCTGATAAGGATGTGGATGGTTTTCATCCTCAGAACATCGGAAAGCTTCTTCTTGGGCAGAAAGGCCTTGTGGCATGTACCCCGAAGGGCATTTTAAGGATTCTGGATCATTACAATATCGAAACATCAGGAAAGGATGTCTGCATTGTCGGACGCAGTAACATTGTGGGAAAGCCAATGGCGGCTCTGCTTATGCAGAAAGACAGAAACGCAACGGTCACTGTCTGTCATTCAAAGACAAAGGATCTTGCATCATATGTTAAGCGGGCAGATATAGTTATTGCCGCTGTGGGAAGAGTCAATGCAATTACCGAAGACATGGTCAAAGACGGTGCTGTGGTAATTGATGTGGGAATCAACCGCGTTCCTGATGAGAGCAAGAAATCAGGCTTTGCATTAAAGGGTGATGTGGATTTTGACGCTTTGTGCAAAAAAGTGTCCGCCATAACACCTGTTCCGGGCGGAGTGGGGCCAATGACAATCTGCATGCTCATGGAAAACACCTTTCTTGCAGCCTGCTACAGAGAGGGCGCAGATCCCTCAATTTTCGGAGAAGTCTGATGGGAAAGTTTTTCATTGAGACATACGGCTGTCAGATGAACACAGCCGAATCAAATGCCATAGAGTCTCTTCTTGTGTCCGGCGGATGGACGTGTGCAGACAGGCCTGAGGATGCGGATTTAGATATAATCAACACATGTTCTGTCCGTAAAAGTGCGGAAAACCGCATCTGGGGAAGACTCGGAGCTTTCAAGCACATCAAGGCAGAGCGTGCTAAAAACGGTCTTTCAACAGCACTGGTTCTGACAGGCTGCATGGCTGACAGGCTTAAGGACGAGCTTAAAAACGATGCCCCGCAGATTGACTATGTCGTGGGAAACAACGATAAGCTCAGAATCCTGGAAATCGCAGGTCTTGGTGACAAAACTTCTTCAGAAAGCGACAAATACACATTCACCAAGGCATACTACAAAGAGGGAGACTTTTCCTCATATGTGCCTATTATGAACGGCTGCAACAACTTCTGCACATACTGCATAGTGCCTTATGTGCGCGGCCGTGAGATTTCCCGCTGTCCTGAGCAGATTCTTCAGGAGGTGAAGTATCTGGACTCAAAGGGCGTCAGAGAGATAACCCTTCTTGGGCAGAACGTCAATTCCTATTCCTATGAGGGTATAAACTTCCCGAAGCTTCTGAAGATGATCTGCGATGTCTGCACTAACATTGTCTGGATCAGATTCGAAAGCCCTCATCCAAAGGATTTCTCCGATGAGCTAATAGAGGTCATCGCTACTGAGAAGAGGGTTGCAAAGCATCTGCATGTTCCCATGCAGAGCGGAAGCTCAAGGATTCTGAATCTGATGAACAGACGCTATACAAGAGAGCATTATCTGGATCTTATTTCCAGAATCTCAAAGCGCATCCCCGAGATGACCTATGCCGTTGATGTGATGGTGGGCTTTCCAGGTGAGACCGAGGAGGAATTCCAGGAGACTCTTTCAGCCATGGCTGAGGTAGGCTATATCGAGGCCTACATGTACTACTGGAATCCCAGAGAGGGCACGCGTGCCTGCACGATGGACGGTCAGATTCCTGAAAAAGACCGCCAGCAGCGTCTTCAGCGTCTTATTGACTGGCAGTTGGAAAACGCTGCCAGAATCAAGGCCAAACGTGCCCACGGAGTTCAGAAAGTCCTGGTCACTCAGGTTTCTAGAGACAACTCAAAACAGATGCTCGGACGCAACGAGCACTCTGAGATGGTTGCCTTTGACGTAGATCCGTCCCATATGCCCAAGGTGGGTGACATGGTTGATGTAAAGTTCCTGCTTTTGAACGGAAACACATACATAGGGAGACAGACAGATGAGCGCATTCAATGACAGCTATGCGGAAAATCCTGAAGTATTTCAGGCCAAATTCGACTCTCTTGTGAAACTGATTGAAAAAAGCAGACATATGACTGTCTTTACAGGGGCAGGGGTATCGACTTTGAGCGGAATACCTGACTTCAGGGGAAAGCACGGTGTCTACAACGACCCTTGGCAGGGTCTTGATGTCGAGGAAATCATCTCAATGACGTTCTTCCGCAAGGAGCCTGGCATCTTCTACAAGTGGGCCAAGGATGTCTGGTACAGACTTGAGGATTATGAGCCCAACATCGTCCACACCACAATCACCAAACTTCAGAAGAAAGGTTTTCTCAAAGCCGTCTATACACAGAACATTGATATGCTTCATCAGAGAGCAGGGTCTGTGAATGTGTATGAGGTTCACGGAAGTCCTGAGCATCATCACTGCACAAGGTGTCATGCCCACTACACTTATGATGAGATTGCCCCGATAGTCCTCAGGGACGAGGTTCCGCTTTGCAAAAAGTGCGGAGGTGTGATAAAGCCGGATATCATCTTCTATGAGGAAAGCCTCAATGAAGATGTACTGAATCATGCCTGGACGGATTTCTCACAGTCGGATTTATGTCTTGTTCTGGGTTCTTCGCTTACTGTGCAGCCTGCGGCGTCTCTTCCTATGCTAGCCAAAAGAAACGGCGCAGATGTTGTGATAGTCAATGCTCAGGCCACGCCTCAGGATAGGTCGGCGACACTTCTTTTTTCAGATCTGAAACAGACTTTCGAGGCTCTGGATAAATATCTCGGAGTATAGTTGCGGCAAGTTGCGGCAATAGTATTGAACAAAAAGCCTATAATCTAGTATTTTCTCTTTGGTATTAAGGATATTTTGACATAATATGATTCAGCACAACGATAAGATCAGAAATATTGCAATCATTGCCCACGTCGATCACGGCAAAACAACTCTGGTTGATGCTCTGTTCAGACAGAGCGGAATTGCATCGGATGATTCTTCAGACCGCATCATGGACAGCGGAGCCATTGAGCGTGAGAGAGGAATCACCATCAACGCAAAGAACTGCGCCATCAGATGGAAGGGCATTAAGATCAATATCATAGACACTCCGGGCCATGCTGACTTCGG
Organism: uncultured Spirochaetaceae bacterium; assembly: GCA_900321635.1. GTDB lineage: Bacteria > Spirochaetota > Spirochaetia > Sphaerochaetales > Sphaerochaetaceae > UBA9732. Next base: position 21,021 of record ONWV01000010.1, read on the forward strand.
TGGAGAGGTAGAGCGCGGACTTTCAATGGTTGACGGAGTTATTCTTCTGGTCGATGCTGCAGAAGGTCCTCTTCCGCAGACAAGATTTGTTCTGGAGAAGGCTCTGGAGAAGAACCTTTCGGTCATAGTCGTAATCAACAAGATCGACCGTCAGGATGCCAGAGCTGAAGAGGTCTTAAACGATGTTTACGACCTTCTTCTGGAGCTTTCCAATGACGAGGACATGCTTGAAGTTCCTGTCTTCTATGCCAACGGCCGTGCCGGAGTCTGCAGCACAAAGCTCAACGACCCTGAGGCCAAGAACATCTTCCCACTTCTTGATGCTGTTGTGGATTACATGCCGTCTCCTTCTTATGATGACGAAGAGCCGTTCCAGATGCTGGTTTCGGACCTTTCATACAATGACTACCTGGGCCGTCTTGCCGTAGGAAAGATCATCAACGGAAGCGCATCCGTAAATGATTCTCTTGTCTGCATAAACGAGCAGGGTGAGCATGTGCCTCTCAGAGTCACAAGACTTCAGGTCTATAACGGACCTACGTTCACACCCGCCGACCATGTTGAGCCGGGAGACATTGTCGTTCTTTCAGGAATTGAGAATGTCTCTATCGGTGATACCATCTGCACCAAGGACTATGCCAAGGCACTTCCAAGAATCCATGTTGATGAGCCTACAGTCTCTATGCTCTTTTCCAAGAACATCTCTCCGCTTGCAGGAAAGGACGGAAAGCAGCTTACATCAGCCAAAATCTGGGACAGACTCTGTAAGGAGGCTCTTAGAAACGTCTCCATCCAGGTTGAGAAGAATCAGGACGATTCATTCACAGTCAAGGGCAGAGGAGAGTTCCAGATTGCAATCATCGTGGAGCAGATGCGCCGCGAGGGCTTTGAGCTGTGCGTCGGAAGACCCAAGATCATTTTCAAAACAGACAGCCAGGGTCACAAGACAGAGCCTATGGAATACCTTCTCATCGACTGCCCCGAGGAATATTCGGGAACAGTGATGCAGGCTCTTTCCCAGCGCAAGGCCATGATGAGCAACATCCAGTACGGAGATAACGGCCGTGTGAAGATGGAATTCCATATTCCGTCCAGAGGTCTCATCGGATATCGCGATGAGTTTCTCACTGACACACGCGGTTATGGTATCATGAACAGCTCTCTGGAAGGCTACGAACCTTATAAGGGCGATTTCCCTGACAGAGCCTCAGGTTCTCTTGTTTGTGACCGCCAGGGCGAGGCCGTTGCCTACGGCATCTGGGAGCTTGAGGACAGAGGACGCTTCTTCATTGTTCCGGGCGATCCTGTCTATGAGGGAGAGGTCGTAGGTGAGCGCAACAGGGACGGAGATCTTCTTCTGAATCCGACCAGAACCAAGAAGCTTACCAACCTCAGAGCCTCCGGTCATGACGAGGCCGTTTCACTGACTCCTGTTACCAAGATGTCTCTCGAGCAGGCCATCCGCTTCATCAAAGATGATGAGCTTGTCGAGGTCACTCCCAACGCCGTGCGTATGTGTAAGAAGATTCTGGACAGCCAGAAGCGCAGAATCATGGAGAACAGAGGATATATTCCTGAGTGTCTGAGCTGATTTTGGCCTAGCAGCTTTATCAGGCTTAGCAGCTTTATCAGGCCTATCAGCTTTATCAGCTTTATCAAGCCCAGCAAAACCTTCCATTTTCGCAAATGGAGGGTTTTTTTGTGCGTTTGATGTTAAGTGTTTACTTAAAACAGCTTGGACGTTAAGCAAAAGTGGTGAAACAGTAGCAAAAATACGATATTTTTATATAAGTTCTGGGTTGCGGTCACGCCCAGAAGTGGGTTATTTTGTCCTTGAAAGTGGTAAGTTTTCCCAAAAATTGGCCAAATTTAAGGAGAAAGTGGTAAAAATGAACGGTGAGTACCGCAATACCGTTGATGAGAAGGGCAGACTCATGATTCCCCCGAAAATCAGGGAACAGTTGGGCTCGTATACTCTCATGCTCACCAAATCCATGGACAACTCACTTTGGCTTTTTACCAAGGAAGACTTCGAAGCGCTCAACAGGGAGGTCAACTACGGGCCTCTTGCCGTCTTCAACCGCAACTCAAGAATGATCGACATGCTGGTCATTTCTCCTGCAAGGGAGATTGAGCTGGACAAGACGGGTCGACTGAGTATTCCGCAGGCTCTGAGGGAGTTTGCAGGGCTCGAGCCAAAGAGCGAATGTGTGATTCTGGGATCAATGTCCAAGGTGGAGATCATCAGCGCCAGAAAGTATGACGAGATGGCCATCCAGTACAAGGACATGCTCGGAGATGCCGGCAATGAGCTGAGCATGCAGCGAATGGGAAAGTAGCATGCAGTATGTTCACTGTCCGGTAATGGCAAATGAGGTTCTTTCTTTCCTCAATCCGGGGGAAAAAGAAGCTCTGATGGTTGACTGCACCTTGGGAGAGGGCGGCCACACAAGTCTGTTCCTGGAGCGGTATCCGCGACTGAAAATCATCGGACTGGACAGGGACAGCAGGATTATGGAGAAGGCCAGAACCAGGATGGCGCCTTACGGTGACAGGTTCGAGGCAAAAAACATCTGGTTTGACCAGTTCTGGAAAAACTATGAAGGACCGGGTGTTGATTATATTCTTTTCGACCTCGGAATCAGCGTATTTCACTACGAGGAGTCGGGAAGGGGGTTCAGCTTCAAACGTGAGGAGAAGCTGGACATGAGGTTGAACACTGAAGCGGATCTTGATGCCTGCGATGTGGTCAATGATTACGATGAGACGAGCCTTGCGAATCTCATCTACAACTACGGCGAGGAAAGGTACTCGAGAAGAATCGCCGCAGCAATCTGCAGAGCAAGGCAGACAAAACGTATCGAGTACACGAATGAGCTGGCTGACATCATCTGGGACGCTGTCCCGAATGAGTACAGACATAGAAGGATCCATCCTGCCACAAAGACTTTCCAGGCACTGAGAATCGAGGTCAACGGAGAGTTGGACAGAATAGAGCCTGCTCTGGAGGGAGCACTGAAGGCTCTGAAACCGGGAGGAAGGATCGCTGTCATCACTTTTCATTCGCTTGAGGACCGGCCGGTTAAGTGGTTCTTCAAGAACAGGGAGAATGTTCTTGAGATTCTGACAAAAAAACCTGTCGAGCCGACAGAAGAGGAATGTGAGATGAATCCGCCGTCAAGAAGCGCAAAGCTGAGGGTGGTGGAGAAGCTGGAGAAAGAAAGAGACCCTGCGAAGAAAAGGAACAAGTACAGGGACTGAGGTAGGTTGAAAAATGAGGCGAGTCAGAGCTGAAAGAACTGTTATTATTCTCACTATCGTATTCATCAACATCTGTCTGCTTATTCCGGTCTGGCAGTCTGCATCAAACACGCAGCTTCGCTGGCAGCTTGCTCAGAGTGAGCAGATGCTCAAGGCGCAGGAGGAAAAGAAGATGATTCTTACCGCCGCAATAGCAAAACAGATGACGCCTGAGTATCTCATCGAGCAGTCAACGGTCCGGAACATTGTGTTCACACAGATAGATTCTGCAACAGCATCACTTGTCGCAAGCAACAAATAGGAGACAAGCCTATGGCCAGAACAAGCTATGATGACTGGAATTTCATGGGCGAGGCGCAGAAAGAGGACATCAAAGTCAGATCTTCACGTCCTGCTAGGATGCAGCAGATCACAAACCAGCGCAATTCTTTCATCTTTCTCTGTGCTGTTATTCTTCTGACCTTCATGGGTCTTGTCTGTGTTTATACGGCAAGCTTCCAGACTGCAGTCTCAAACGGACTTCCGCATTATTATTTTCTTTTAAGACAAGGAATTTATGTGGCAATTGGAATTGCCCTTATGATAATGGTGAACGTTGTTCCTGAAATCTTTCTGAGGGTTCTTTCCCCGGTTTTGTTTTTCACATGCATCGTTCTTTTGGGCCTTGATACTGCATTGGGAAAGAGCCTTCTGATGAATCCCGATACCGTATCGATTCTTTTCATCTCGGCAGTCATGTACATGTCGCTGTATTTCTCAGGGCGTGGAAACCACATTGACAGGATCCGTCAGCTGATAGTGCCGGTTTTAGGCTGTGTCATAGTGATGGTGTTGATTCTTCTTCACCGTGATTTTTCCTATGCGCTGATGTTCCTTGCAATGTGCGTGACAATGTTCGCAGCAGGCGGAGTGGGGCTTTTCGGAGTCATTTTGCTTCTTCTTTATGCTGCGGTTCCTGTCGTATGCATCATACTTTCAAAGTCTGACAGAATTCTGGCTGTGGCCAGATTTCTCATACCTGGTTTGGGAACAAATCCCAGAACATCCGACATCATGGCCATAAAATCAGCCATAGCAAGCGGTTCCTGGTTCGGAAAGGGTCTTGGCGGGGGAGTTTTCAAACTTGGCCTTATTTCTGACATCGCTGGAAAGAACATTCTTGCCTGTATCTGTGAGGAGCTTGGGTTCTGGGGTGTTGTGATGATCTGTTTATTCTTTGCCTTCTATGCATTTGTAGGATACATGGCAGCAAAGAACATCCGCCGTCAGAACGGCTTTTTCTCCAACCTTGCTCTGGGCATCACGACAATGGTCGTATGGCAGTTTTTGCTGAACATCGCATGGACCTTGGGTTACATTCCGGGAGACGGCCTTCCGATGCCTTTCTTCTCGTACGGAACCAATGTCATAATCATGTTGTTTTCAAGTGGTATCATCTATCGTATAACCCGTGCTAAAATGAGTAACGATGAGAGCGAAAAAGTTATTGAATCAATTCAGGACGAACTGATGTTCCCGGAGAGATACGATTTTGAAAACACTTGAGAAGGTTCTGCTTGTATTGATAATAGTTCTTTTAGCTGCAGGAATTTATGTGGCGCTGAGGAACATCGATTTCTTCAATGTGGAAGAAATCGATGTTTCTGTGTCTGGTCCTGTGACTTCTGTCTCGACTGACATGCAGAGAATCATCAATCCTCTCAAGGGGAGAAACATCTTTGAAATCAGCCTCCGCAGCCTGAAAAAGACACTTCTGGCCTTTGACGGAGTCAAGGAAGTCAGAATCAGACGATACTACCCCGGAAAGCTCATCATTCAGATCGATTACAACGACATGTCGCTCAAGGCATTCACACTTTCGGACCAGGGTGAAAACCCGGATGTGGTGTATTACTTCATCCATGATGATATCCTCGAAGAGGTGAAGCAGACCACTTGGGAAGCTTTTGACAGGCTTGCATCTGTTGAGCTTCATCCGGCCTATGCCCAGATGATAATGAAGTGGGGAAGTGACCAGGGTTTCAAATCAATGGTTTCCTTAGCCGAACATTTGGCCAACAACAACTTGATAACAAGTATGAAATATGACAATAATAACGGTAACGAATTCGGAAGGCTCGTTATCGGTATTTCATCGCTCAATTCAACTCTCTTTGTAAGGGAGCTTATTAGTGTGCAGCGTCTGGACGAGGCGCTGGAAATCATCAGTAGCCAGTTTTCCGCAGGTGGCGAGACGGTCGTTTATGATCTTTACGCAAACACCTTGGTTAAAAGAACTTAGGAGGCGGGAATGGCTTCTGAGAAGATAATGATGGGATTGGACATTGGCTCCTCATGGGTCAGGGCCGTTGTTGGTTCGTTGAATAAAGACGGCCAGCTGATGGTCGACAGCATCTGTGAGCGCCCGAGCGAAGGTGTCCGTTCCGGTGTTGTTGTGAATGTCGAACAGACTCTCAAGACCATTGCATCGGTCATTCAGGAAGCTGAGCTTCAGGCCGGAGTAGAGGTTCAGAGCGTCATCACCGGTGTAGGCGGCGCTTCCGTTGCCGGAACACAGTCACAGGGCGTTGTGGGAATCAACACAAAGGACCTGGAAATCTCGTCAAACGACATCTATCACTCTCTTGAGGTCGCTAGAGCCTTTGAGCTTCCCGTTGACAGGGAGATTCTTCACACACTGGTTCAGGACTTCTCCGTGGACGGAAAGAGCGGAATCAAGGATCCCGTGGACATGACAGGCCACAGGCTTGAGAGCAAGGTTCTGATTGTCACAGGTTCTGCCAGCAACTGCTCTAACACAAGAAAAGCCCTTCAGAGGGCCGGAATCAACCAGTCAAGGCTGGTTCTTTCCTCGCTTGCCGATGCAGAGGTTGTCCTCAGCTCCGATGAGAAGGAGATGGGAACCATTCTCATCAACCTCGGTGGATCTACGGCAAACATGATCGTCTATCAGAACGGTTCTCCGTACTATGTCGGAGGAGTGGATCTTGGTTCTGGTAGCGTCACAAACGATATCGCTTATATGCTCAACAAGCCCAAGATGGTCGCAGAGCAGGTCAAGGTTGAAAGCGGAAGCTGCTACATTCCGAATGTGCAGGCAGATGAGAAGATTATAATCCCGCAGGTTGGCGGTCTTCCGGCAATCCAGATGCCCAAGAGCGAGCTTTGCAAGATAATCGAACCCAGAATGGCTGAAATCTTCTCGATGCTCAAAAAGGATCTGGATTCAAAGCTTCCTCCAAGCACATACGGCGGCGGAGTGGTACTTGTCGGAGGCGGTTCGCTTCTTTCAGGTGTCACGGACCTTGCTTCGGAGATTTTCAGGATGCAGGCAAGAATCGGTTTCCCGGAGGCACTTCCGGGACTGGACAGGTCCTACATCAACCCAAAGTATACAACAGTCCTCGGTCTGCTTAAGACCGAAGCCAGAAAGGCCGGCTCTTCAACGGGTCGGGTCGGCAAGAAGGATAAGCGTGCATCCAAGTCCGAAGGTTTCTTTGGAAAGGTTGCGGGATTCTTCAAGACGATAATTTGATATTTGAACAGGATTTAGAAGAGGGATAAAATGGATTTCGGAATTATAGAGGATTTGCTTCACGATGAACAGACTCCACCTACTGACATCAAGGTAATAGGTGTCGGCGGAGGTGGCGGAAACGCTATAAACAGGATGATTGAAAGTGGCCTGAAGAAGGTTACCTTCGTTGCCATGAACACTGATGTCCAGGCCCTGCAGCGCTCTAATGCCCAGGTGAGGATTCCAATCGGAAAGGAACTTACCGGAGGTCTTGGTGCCGGCGGAATTCCTGAGATGGGACAGAAGGCAGCAGAGGAGAGCAAGGATGAGATCCGTGAGATCCTCGAAGGAACCGACATGGTATTCATCACAGCCGGTATGGGCGGTGGAACAGGTACTGGTGCGGCTCCTGTTGTTGCAGAGATTGCCAAAGGTATGAACATCCTCACAGTCGCTGTTGTCACAACACCGTTTGCATTCGAGGGCAGAAAGAAGCTTCAGTTCGCAAACGAGGGAATAGACAGGCTGAGAAAGAACGTCGATACCCTGATTCTGATTCCGAACCAGTACCTTCTCAAGGTAGCTGAGAACAATACTCCGATCAAGCAGGCCTTCCTCATGGCCGATGATGTCCTGAGACAGGGTGTTCAAGGTATTTCCGAGCTGATCACCGAGCCTGGAGAAATCAACATCGACTTTGCTGATGTAAGAACTGTCATGAAGGGCAAGGGCGATGCAATTATGGGTATCGGTCTTGGAGAGGGTGCAAACCGTGCCGTTGATGCGGCAAGACAGGCCATCAGCAACCCGCTGCTTGAAAATGCAAAGATCGACGGTGCAAAGAGCGTTCTTGTCAACCTCACAGCAAGCGACGGTCTTACTCTGCAGGAGTATCAGGATGTTGTTGAGATGATCACCGAAAACTGCGACCAGGATGCCCTTATCATCGCAGGTCAGGCCTACAATCCGGATCTGGGAGACAAGGTCAAGGTCACAGTCGTTGCCACAGGCTTTGAAAGAGAGAGCGTCACTGTTGACATGCCTCAGTTTGAGAAGAAGCAGCCGCGTTTTGACCAGTTCATCAACAACGCCAACAACGCTTCTTCCCAGGCATCTTCTGCCGCTTCTTCACAGAATGCTCCAAAAGAGCAGCCCAAGAAGCCGGAAGAGGTCATCTCCATCAACAGATGGCAGGATCTTCAGACACAGCTCGGCCGCAGACAGGCTCCGAATGCCAATCCGACCGATTATTCAATCCCATCCATTCTCCGTTATCAGAGAAACGATGAGGAGAACAAGTGACACAAGAAAACGATTCGCTTTTAGGCGAGTTTCTTGAAAGCCTTCTGATAGAGAAGCATGCATCCAAAGCCACAAGAGAAGTCTATGGGCGGGAGGTTGCATGCTTCCTTTCATATGTAGAGGATAATTCTCTTGATCTTTCGGTCATGACAACCACAGACCTTAAGGATTATCTTCTTCACAGGGCAGAAGATGACGGTCTTTCTCCCAAGACCATGGCACGCGTTATTACCGTGCTTAGGGCGTTTTTCTCCTTCCTTCAGGAATCGGATGTCCGAATCGATGATCCGACGGAGCTTCTTCCCAAAAACAGAGAGCCTAAGAGACTTCCTCAGACTATCGATTACAACGCGGTTCAGAAAATTCTTGATGTCATAGACACAAGCTCCGATATAGGCTATAGGGACAGGACAATGTTCGAGCTCATCTACTCATGCGGGCTCAGAGTCAGCGAATGCGCAAATCTCAGGCTTAACAGGTACTACAGTCTGGAAAAGAAGATAGTTGTTCTTGGAAAGGGAAACAAGGAGAGAATGATTCCCGTAGGAGATGTGGCGGCATCATATCTTGCAACGTATATTTCAAGTGTAAGGCCCCGTCTTCTTGATGGTGTGAAAAGCCCTTATCTTTTCATAAGCCAGGAAAAGAGGGTGATAACAAGGTCTGAAATCTGGTACAGGCTCAAGAAATACTGCTCTTTGGCAGGCGTTGATTCAAAGGTCCACACCTTAAGACACAGCTTTGCAACCCATCTTCTTCAGAACGGTGCGGATCTGAGATCTGTTCAGGAGCTATTGGGTCACAGCGACATCAGGACCACTGAAATCTACACCCATGTGAACACCGATGACCTCTTTAGGGCCTTCGAAGCATCCCATCCGGATGAAAACACAGAAAAAAAATAAGTTTTTTCTCAAAAAACCGAAATAAAATCAGCAAAAAATCTGTATTAGGTTCTGAAAATAAAAGGAGGAACCGTTATGGATTTTGACTGCATTGAAATCGAGCGCAGGCTTGCCATAGCCTTTAATGACCATCTTTCCCTGGCTCAGAGACACAGACTCATCTGCTCGGGGACTTCTTTGGAGAAGATTGCCAAAGAGGATTCAAGATTCAGACCGTACGTGCGTGAGACACGTGATGTCATCCACTGGCTGTCACGCAGCACGGAAAACTCAATCATCTGGTACAAAGATGCTGCTTTTCCGTGTTTCAACCCGCTTAAGGCACATCTGCCTTATATGCTTTTATGCATGGGGCAGAGGCCTCAAAAGAAAGGAGAGTGCGCCGCCATCATCGGAACCCGTCATGCAACCTATGCAGGAATACAGCAGGCCTTCAGATTGGGAATGGAGGCTACGGAGAACTCGGTTCAGGTGGTATCGGGCTTTGCGGAGGGTATAGACCAGTCTGGAATGAACGGGGCTATAGCAGGCGGAGGGCCATGCATAGGTGTTCTTGCCTGCGGACATGATGTGGAGTATCCGGGGCTGACCATGGGAATCAGAAACCGCATTCTGGATACAGGAGGCTGCATCTTGAGCCGCTTTGCACCAAGACAGGTACCATACAAGAGCAATTTCATATCGCGCAACATGGTAATTGCCGCCTACAGCAGCTTTGTCATAGCAGTACAGGCTCCGGGGCATTCGGGAACTCTCAGCACATGCGATTTTGCCCTTCAGATGGGAAAAGAGATCTTTGTGGGAAGTCAGGGCATAGGGGACCGCTTTGTTCAGGCAGGAACCTCTGCCATGTTCCGGGACGGTGCCAAGGTCATCTCTTCACTTTCGGAAACTCAGATTCAGGGAATTGATTTCAATTTCCATGTTCTAGAGTGTGACGAAGAACTGTTGGAGACAGAATCCGATGAATCCCACAGGTTCGGAGACAGGACATATGTGGTGCAGAAGCTCATTGGCTGAAAGTCTAAAATCATTTAATATTATGTCATGGCTGTGGACAAACAGACTCAGAACAGGGCATACATAGACTCTTTTCTTCAATATCTGAAGGATGTGCAGGGTTACAGTGAAAAAACCGTAGTCTCCTATGCCCATGATCTGAAAAGACTCGATGATTTTCTTGTCTCACACGATCTTTCCGTGACCGAAATGGTCTATGAGGATGCGCGTACATTCGTCGCGGATCTCTATGACCAGGATCTTAGCCCGGCAAGCATAAACAGGATTCTGAGCGGAAACAGGATGTTCTTCAGAAGTCTTCTGGAGAACTCTGTGGTTACAGTAGACCCATTTAAGAGGGTTTCGGGGGCAAAGAACACCCGTAAGATTCCCACAGTCCTTGCAAGAGAAGAAATTGAGATGATTCTAAACAGTCCCACGGACGATTATACCTCGCTCATGGAAGTGACCATGTTCAACCTGTTTTATTCAACAGGCTGCCGACTCAGCGAGGTCCTGGGAATGAAGATTTCCGACATTGACTTTGATTCAAGGCGCATCATTGTTACGGGAAAGGGGAACAAGCAGCGCTATGTCTTTCTGACAAAAAGGGCAAAAGAGATGCTGGACCTTTATCTTCCTCAGCGTCGGGAGGTTATTTCAAGGTGCAAAACCGAGGATGACGGGACGGTTCTGATAAATAACAAGGGAAAGAAGTTGCCGCTTTCCACTGTTCACAGTATTTTTGACAAGTACAGGTTGAGGCTGGGCCTCACCAAGAAATTTACCCCTCATGTCTTTCGGCACTCGTTCGCGACGCATCTGATAGACAATGATTCGGACATAAGGTTGGTGCAGGTTCTTCTGGGTCATGAGAGCATAGGAACCACGCAGATTTACACCCATGTGACGGGAAAGAGACTTGAGCAGGTGTATAGAAACAGCCATCCGCACGGGAGGAATGACAAATGAGTTTCAGAGGAACGACCATCATAGCGGTCAAAAAGGACAACAAAGTCTGCATAGCAGGCGATGGACAGGTCACAGCAGGTGATACCATCATGAAGGGCAATGCCCACAAGGTCAGAAAGATATATCAGGATAAGATTGCCGTAGGCTTTGCCGGCGGAACATCGGATGCAATCACGCTCCGTGAGCTTCTTGAGAAGAAGCTTTCGGAGGTCAACGGAGATCTTACCAGAGCCTCCGTGGAACTTGCAAAGGAGTGGAGGATGGACCGCGCCCTCAGAAAGCTTGAGGCCATGATTCTTGCAACCGACGGTAAGAAGATTTTCCTCATCACAGGAACCGGCGATGTTCTTGAGCCCGAGTATGATGCTGTTGCCATCGGAAGCGGTGGAAACTTCGCAGCTGCGGCAGCAAGAGCCTATCTTGACTGTGCAAAGGACCTCAGCGCAAAGGAGATTGCCCTGAAGTCCCTTGAGATTGCAAGCTCGATATGCATCTACACTGACACAAACTTCACATATGAGGAGATAGGCTGATGTCTGACCAGATAGTCGTAAAAGAAGATAAGGAGCTGGCTGTACAGCCTGAGGAGAAGAAAAAGACAATTTCACTTGATGAGATGGTTCCGTCTCAGATTGTCGCCGAGCTCAACAAATATGTCATAGGCCAGGAGAAGGCAAAACGCACAATCGCCGTGGCCTTGAGAAACAGGACAAGAAGAAAGAGACTTCCTGACAAAATCCGTGAGGAAGTCTATCCCAAGAACATAATTATGATAGGACCTACGGGAGTGGGAAAGACTGAAATCGCCCGCCGTATCGCAAGGCTTTCAAATGCTCCGTTCATCAAGGTCGAGGCCACAAAGTACACTGAGGTGGGTTATGTAGGCCGTGATGTTGAGTCAATGGTCCGTGATCTTATGGGAAGCGCTGTCTCAATGGTAAGACGCGAGCTTGCCGCAGAGAACGCCAAGGCCGTGGAATCAAGAGTGGAGGAGAGGATTCTTGATCTTCTGATTCCGAACGTCAATTCCACTGCCAATACTGACGTTCAGTTTGACAACGCCAGAATCAGCGCACGCGAGCAGATCCGCGCCCAGCTCAGAGCAGGTCTTTTAGACAACACTGAAGTTGAGATTCCAAGCCAGCTGATGCGCCCCAAGGTGGGAATAGAGCTGATGGGCGGAAGCATGGATGACATTCAGAACGCCATGAATAGCCTGGGATCAATCTTTCAGAACGCAGCACAGGGCGGGCCCAGGAACAGAAAGCGCAAAGTCAGCGTCAAAAGAGCCAGAGAGCTTTTCACAGAGGAAGAGTCCGAGCGCAGCGTCGACCAGGA
>ONWV01000039.1 GCA_900321635.1 uncultured Spirochaetaceae bacterium
TGGATTTATGGACTTTTTTTTCGTTCCTTGCACCGTAGAACTGGGAGATGATGACCGTGGCGCCCGAGGAAAGGCCTGTGAAGAATCCGATGAGGAGGTTGATGACAACCGCAGTTCCTCCGCTGACGGCCGCAAGAGCCTCCTTGCCAAGGAGGTTTCCGACAATGATGGCATCGGCTGTGTTGTAGAGGGTCTGAAATAAAGTTCCCAGTAGGATGGGGAAGAAAAAGCGCAGAATCTGCTTCCAGATGACACCTTCTGTGATGCTGTTGGACCTGATCTGAACCGCTGAACTCATTTTCCCCTCACAGACCCGAACGGGCCGCCTTGAATGAGTATGCCTTTTTCCGGCATTTTACACAATGATATAGTTTATTTCGTTTTAATAAAGTATCATTAGGCCATGCGTAAGAAGATTCTTGTTCACTGCTGCTGCGGTCCGTGCTCGACAAGCAGCCTGCAGAGATTGCTCGATGAGGGCTATGATCCCGTTCTGGTCTACGGCAACAGCAACATATGGCCGAAAGAGGAAAACGAGATCCGCTATCAGAATCTTCTCAAGGTGGCCGATTACTACGGCGGTCTTCAGGTTATAAGGCAGGACTATGACCATGACAGCTGGCTTGCTTTCATCAAGGGCCTGGAGGATGAGCCCGAGGGCGGAAAGCGCTGTCAGAAGTGCTTTGAATACAACCTGAAGGCGGCATACGAAGAGGCAAAGCGCCTTGGAATTGACTGCTTCACCACAACTCTTACGGTGAGCAGATTCAAAAACAGCAGCAACATTTTCAAAGTCGGTTCCAAATTCAACGGCTTTGAGGCTATAGATTTCAAGAAGAAGGACGGATTCGCAAAAAGCTGTCAGATGGCCAAGGAAATGGGCCTTTACAGACAGGGCTACTGCGGATGCGAATTCTCAATCGCCGAGGGGGTCGAAGATGCCTAACGTTCAGCAGACAAAGTTCAACAAGGGAGCCATTATCGTATTGTGTTTCATAGCCGCGATGGTCGGTGTCACATTCCTGAAAATAGATTTCAGAATCAAGATTGCAGCCGATGTTGCGCTTTTGCTGATATTCCTTTTCATCAGACGCGGCTACCTGTACTTCTACAGGGCTGCCGTGGCATACAGAAAGGACAATGAACAGAAGATCTGGCCCTATTTCGAAAAGGCCCTGAAGGCCGGAGTCGATAATGACAGAAAGGTCCAGATCGGGTCTCTTTACGTCCAGCGCGGAGATGCAGATCGCGGTGTCCAGATTCTTGAGTCCGTTATGGCCAGCCCCAAAGCAGGTCCGTTCGGCCCCAAGGCAGCGATAATCTGCTCCATGGGATACTGGCGTCTGGGAGAAAAGGACAAGGCCATAAAGACGCTGGAGGATTTGAGCGAGAGCGGAATCAGGGATGATAACCTTTCCATCAACCTGGAAACCTACTACCTGGAAACCGGAAACCTCAAGGCAGCCAAGAAGGCCATCTCCGACGGACGCAGAAACAACACCGAAAACAACGGTCTTATGGACAACCGCGGATGGTACGATATCCGCGTGGGCCACTGGCAGAAGGCCAAGGAGCTCTATGATGAGCTCATCAATGACCGTAATGCCAAGTTCCCCGAGGCCTATCTTCACGGCGCTCAGGTCAGCATCCACTACGGCGACATTGAGGAGGCCATCGACCGTCTGGGCTGGAGCCTCTCCAAGACATTCTCCAAAACCTGCATGCTCAGCAAGGACTACATCTCAAAGCTTCTTCTCGGGCTCGAGAACCCTGCAACCAGACAAGCTTTTGCCAAGGCCATGGACGATAACATTGACGAGGTCTCCTGCGGAAGGACCTTCGAGGGCTTTGACAAGGCTGTGGAATTTGACGCAGACAGTGCTGAAGTGATTACTCCAAAGGAGAAAAAGGCAGTCTCAAAGGCCGAACCCGAAGAGACTCTGAACACCGATGTGGATGACGATGACAGAGAGCCCAATACGGACCTTGATGACGACGATGTGGCCTATGCAGCTTCCATGGGAGTTGTTGAGACAACTGAGGATGAGAGTTCTCCGAATACTTCCGTCGATGACGATGACGACCGCGTTCCCAACACCGACCTTACCGACGAGGATAAATGAGACGGATTTTAAAGCTCATAACAGGACGGTTCTTCTGGACCTTTGTCTTTATCTTCCTCCAGATCGGCATGGTGGCGCTGACGCTGAAATACGTTGAGTCCCGCTTCGGCCTTACTCTTTTCAGCTCGGCTTTGGGAGTTCTTGTATCGCTTTTAATCTTCTCGCGAGATGATGTTCCTGAATACAGGATGTCCTGGATTCTGCTGATTCTTGTGGTTCCGATCTTCGGATGCAGCATGTATCTCATCTTCGGAAACAAGAAAAAGGGCATTGCGCAGGAAAAGCGCATGAAAAAATATCATGAGCTCAGGACGTCTCACATGATAGATGTCTTTCCAAAGGCTCTGGATCCCGAAAAGGTTCTTTCTCCGGATAATGCGAAGCTGTCACGATACGTAAGCACACTGACAGACAGCAAGATTTTTGAAAACACCACCACTCAATACTATCCGCTGGGAGATCTGTGTTTCCCGCACATGGTCGAGGAGCTTGAGAAGGCCGAGAAGTTCATCATGATGGAGTACTTCATCTACGCAAAAGGAGTATTCTGGGACACCATTTTGGACATTCTCAAGCGCAAAGTGTCACAGGGCGTTGAAATCTTTCTGATGTATGATGATATGGGAAGCATAACTTCAATTCCTAAAAAGTATTATAAAGAGCTCAGAGGCTACGGCATCCATGCTGTCCCATTCAACCCTGTACGCCCCAGACTGAATCCCAAGCTCAACTACCGCGACCACCGCAAGGTCTGCATCATAGACGGAAACGTGGCAATAGGCGGCGGTCTTAATATTTCTGATGAATACATAAACAGAATCATCACCCACGGACACTGGAAGGACAACGGCTTTATCATCAAAGGCGACGGGGTGTGGAACTACACCTTTATGTTCCTTCAGCTGTGGTCCCTTTCTGCTCCTGAAGAATATCATGTCAGCGACTTTTCCAAGTACATGCCTACCAAGAGCGCCCCGTCAGACGGCCTGATTCAGAGCTTCGGCGATAGTCCGTTGGAGGAATTCGCTGTGGCCGAGAATGCCTACATGAGCATCATCAACAGTGCAAAGCGCTATGTGTGGATAAGCACACCTTATCTGATTCTGGACAGCTCCATGGCAAGTGCCCTGGCTCTGGCCTCAAAGAGCGGAGTTGATGTCAGAATCATCACACCGTCCATTCCGGACAAGCAGTCAGTTTTTGCCCATACAAGGGCCAACTACAGATCCCTTTTGGCCAACGGTGTGAAGATCTACGAATATGTTCCGGGCTTCATGCATGCCAAGATGTTCGTAAGCGATGATGAGATTGCCCTTGTCGGAACCACGAACATGGACTTCAGATCGTTCTTCCTTCACTTTGAGAGCGGAACCATCTTCTATGGCGGAAAGACAGTTCAGGCTGTCAAAGATGACTTTAAGGATACCTTCGGACTCAGCAAGGAGATAACCTACAGGGAGTTTCAGAACAGGCCTGCAGGTCAGAAGCTTCTGGCTCTGTTTTCAAAGATAGCAGCTCCTCTTCTTTAACTAAACAATGTTGATTGTTGGCGTTTTCGATGTTACGATATACAGTAACACGGAGGCACAGATGGAAGACAATCTTTCTGAAATCATCGATATTTTCTCAAGAACTACTGACAAAAGAGAGATGAGAAGTCTTTTCGAGGATGTTTTCACCGATGCCGAACGCACCGACATAGCCAAGCGCTGGTATATCTTCAAGGAGCTTTATAAGGGTACACCTCAGAGGAAGATAGCAAAGGACATGGAAGTCAGCCTCTGTAAGATAACAAGAGGTTCAAAGACCCTTAAAAACGATGAGTCGGTGATAAAGAGAGTTCTTTCAGAGCTCTATGACGAGACCCATATCTGATTATATGAAATCTAGAAGTTGAAGAGATTGGCAAGGTTCTCCCTTGCCTTTTTTCTTTTTTCGTCTTCAGCCGTATTTCCCAGGCTCTTGTCAGTCAGTCTGAAATAGTCGCAGTGATTGCTCTTTTCCTTGTCCCAGACAGGCTCATCCACAGACTCTCTGCATCCGTAGTGCGCTTCAGCACTGTAGAAGGTGCAGCATCTGCAGCTGTGAAGGACCCTGGAGCAGGAGGGGCATTCGGTCGAGGAATAAACTGCGCTGCTTAGTTCTGCTCCGCAGAAGGGACACTTGGGCATTGCATTAACCTCAGTTGATTCTCAGGCGGTCGCCCAGAGCCTTCATTTCGCCGTCAGCATATTTATCGTGTTCCTGGAAGTGCTTTCTTCCGTCTCCGTCAAAGCGGGGAATCACGTGTACATGGATATGAGGAACTTCCTGTCCTGAAGCCGGGTCATTATTGATGATTATGTTGGATCCCTGGTTTCCAAGAACTTCCCGCTGCTTCTTCTCAATCTTCTTTGCCACAAGAACAAGATGGGTCAGAACATCGTCCGGGCAGCTTGCCACGTTGGGATAGACCTTTCTTGAGATGACAAGACAGTGACCTTTTTTGACAGGATTGATGTCCATGATGACAAAGCAGACTTCATCCTCATAGACTTTTGTGCTGGGAATTTCCCCTTTCTCTATCTTTGTGAAAATTGTATCCATGGCATTAGGATACAACTCCTGACTTCATTTTCCAAGTGTCTTGAATCTGCTGGTGTTGGCTTTCTTCTTTCCCTTTTTGGAAGGCGCCTTCTTCTGCATGTGTTTTGCAGGTCTTTCAGATCTTTCAGCTCTTTCGGGTCTTTCGCGTCTCTGACGGGGCTCTTTTCTGCTTTCAGAGCTACGGTCATAGAGGTCAGCTATTATTCCGTACTTGGAAGTATCTGTGGCTCTACCATACTTATCATTGAGAAGTGCGGCAATAATATTAGTAGTATGGTGGCTTTCTCCCAGAAGCTTTGCAAGAGAGTACATGGACTCAGGGCACTTTCCCTGTTCGGCATCGGAAATGATTCTCTTAAGGTCTTCAAGAAGGGTTTTCTTCTTGGCTTCGATAATTTCCTCAACAGATGGAACCCGTTTTTTCTCAATCTCGGTCTTGGCAATCTTCTTGTAGAAGGCGAGTTTTCTGAACTCCCTGGGGTTGATGAAAGTCACCGCCAAGCCCTGTTTTCCGGCTCTTCCTGTTCTTCCGACTCTGTGGATGTAGCTTTCAGGATCCTCGGGGAGGCAGTAGTTGATCACGTGTGTAAGCTCCGGGATATCAATGCCGCGTGCGGCGACATCGGTGGCCACCAGGATGCTGATTCTGTGCTCCCTCATTCTATGGACGATAAGCTCCCGCTGTGTCTGTGAGAGGTCTCCGTGAAGGGCCTCGGCGTTGTAGCCCATTGAGATGAGCTTTTCTCCTATCTCGTCACATTGGATTTTTGTCCTGCAGAACACAAGGCCGTAGAAGTTCGGGTCCATGTCGATGGTGCGCCTGAGGGCCTCGAGCTTATCCTTTTCATAGACTTCGTAGAAGATCTGCTTGGTTAGGCTGCTTGTCATGTCGTTGGTCTGGACCTTTACAAGCTCATAGTCGTGCATGAATGTGGATGCAAGCTTTAAGATGGGCTGCGGCATGGTTGCGGAGAAGCAGAGCATCTGGCGGTCTTCGGGCATCTGGGAAAGGATGTTCTCAATGTCCTCGATAAAGCCCATGTCCAGCATCTCGTCGGCCTCGTCAAGGACGCAGACTCTGACGTCCTCAAGAGAGAGGGTCTTTCTTTCGAGGTGGTCCTGGACTCTGCCAGGTGTTCCTACGACAATGTCTACGCCGTCTTTGAGATTTCGAAGCTGGATGTTGTATGAGGCTCCGCCGTAGATTGCCACAGTCCGTACTGTCCTGCCATAGGCGAGGCTCTGGATCTCGGTGCAGACCTGAGTGCACAGCTCGCGGGTCGGAACAAGCACAAGTGCCTTGGGCCTTTCTGACTGCTTGGTGCCTTTCATGCCGTCTATCATCTCGATGAGGGGAAGGGCAAAGGCGGCTGTCTTTCCGGTTCCTGTCTGTGCCTGTCCAATAAGATCCCCGTGTCCTTTGAGAAGGATGGGAATGCATCTCTTTTGGATTTCTGTGGGTTTTTCGAACCCCTTTTCCTGAATGGCTCTTATACTTGTATCGGATAATCCTAAATCAATAAATTCTTGTATGTTCTGCATATAACGTGATGAGCATATCAGAAATGGACGACAATGAATAGAGTAAAAGAAATTTAAATATTTCGTTTGGTATTTTGAAAATAATTTTCACGCATCAACAATATTCATAACTGGTAGTTTGTTCTAGTATTACTGTTCTTTATATTTAGTGTATTTTACAAAATCCGAAAAACATGTGTTGCTAAGCTATAATCTGGTGTAATAGTTTGGACTCACAGTTCCTTGGGTGGGGAGGACTTGATTTCATTTCAGGAGGAAAGATGAACTATAAGCACACCCAAGAACCTAAGTTCGCATCAGTCAGATGTCCGAACAAGAACTGTGAGTTTCACAATCCGGAAGAAGTTGCAGAAGGAACCAAGATGTTCCGCAAACATGGCTACTACATATCAGCGCAGCATGGTCGCATTCCACGTTATATGTGCATGAACTGCCGCAAGACGTTCTCTTCCAGAACCAATGACGAGAACTATTATCTTCACTATGACAGCTTTGATATCGAAGAGATCGGAGCAGAGTATTACAGAGGCAAGAACCAGAAGGACATCGCCAAGAAACGCGGTATTTCAATCCAGATGGTCCGAACCAGAATCAAGCGTTTTGATCCTTATCCCGGAGGTCTGTTTCTCGAGGGTTGAGGGGTGCTTGGAAACTCTCCAGGAAACACCCGGCATATTACTGAAAGTTATTGTCCTCCCGTTTTCAAGGGTCAATGAACCCTGAAGGCATCCGAATGTCTGAAGGGCGGAGGATCTTTGCTGCAGTATGCCGTCTTTCAGTGAGATTTCAAGCCTTCCGTCCTTGCTTTTAGCGCTGAATCCGCCCTCTGTGAACTTTGTGCTTACGTCCTCAATGAGGTGGATCTTTCCATCCAGTGCAACGGCACAGCAATTTCTGGTAAGCATACTCAGACCTATTTTTCCGTTGGAGAACAGAGCCTTGAACATCGGTCTTACGGAGAATCTTCCACGGCCCCAGTCAATGACCGCATGAACAGTATCCGGCTTTATCTGCTCGGTGACGTTACCTCGTCTGAAAATGCCGCTTACTGGGATGAGCGAGATTATTTCGTTAAGAAGGAAGGATTTTCTGCTGTTGCTCATTGACTCGGCCGTAACAAAGGACTGTGCATACGGATCCTGTCTGAGCATAAACCTTGCATCGATTCCTTTTTCTGCCTCGCAGACCTCGAATCTGGGTGCGCAAAGCATAACGTTTCTGACGTTAGCGCGCCTGATGAGAGCCAATCTCATGTCAGGGCATGAATAATTGTGCTCATCGTCGATTCGTGATGACTGGGAGAGCCTGTTTTTGTCATTGGCCTTCTGTTTGTGGATGACATTGAAAACCTTTCTGCTTTCATAATCCACATATGTTATGGAGTAACCCATCCTGGAGGCGATGTTGTTGATGCTGGCTACAATCAACCACTTTGCATTGTCATCAGCGATGATGAATCTTTCCCATTCCTTCGTCCTGATGACGGGAACGCTTATGAGGCTTCTATCATAGTGGAAGAGGGGACGGCGGGCCCAGCCTTCACGGATGATGCATCCGTTTATATCCAGCAGCTCCTGCGGGTTTTCTATCTCCTGGTATGTTGTATCGCCCATCGCTTGCTCTCCCTTAAAATAAAAGCCGGAGTCTCCCCCGGCTTGATGGTCATTGAATCAATTACGTTGCAGACGAGAAAAGTGTTGCAAAGAACTGATTGTAGAAGTTATCTACATGCTTGTCGCTTGCCAGGACATTGTTGAATCTGTCCATTGCCGGCTGCTGCAGTGCATAGTAGTTATACATCAGAGAGACGGCATATGAAGCGCTTTCATTGTTCTTGTCGATTCCTGTGACCTTGGCGATGACATATGTGTTATCTACGCCCTGGACAGGAAGAGCTGCTGTGACAAATCCTTCTTCGGAAGTGAACAGCTCGCGGTCGGTGTTCTCATCAGAAGCAGCTGTGGCAAGGAAGGCCTTCTTGTCCTGATAATTCAGGCCTGTGAGGAACTGGCTTGAAGCAATATTGTTGTTGACGTTCTTAAGCTCGATGACTGTGGCGTTGGCAGCCTTTGCTGCGCCTGTAAAATCGCTCTGAGCCTTGTCTGTTGCAAGTGCGACAGCCTGGTCGACATAAGGAGTGATGTCATCGATGTTGTTGCTGCTGATGTAGCTCTTGATTGAAGACAGTGTGTCTGCATCGGAGTAGTCCGGCTTCTTAACATCGCTGTCGAGTCTGTAGATGATGAATCCGTTCGGTCCCTGAAGAGGCTCTGTGTATGCACCGGTCTTAAGAGATGTGATCTTGTCTACATCGGTGGCATTGCTCAGGTTGGAGATGACTGAGTACATCTTGACGCTTCCGACGGAACCTTTGTTAGCTGCATAGGAATCCTCTGAGTAGGATGTAACTACATCGTCCCAGGCATTTCCGGAGTTCAGTGCCTCGAAAGCGGCCTTGATCTTTTCCTCTGAAGCAGTGCTGATGACTGAGATGTCAGCCTCTAAGAAGAGCTGCTCGTTCTGCTTTGCATAGGAAACAGCCAGATCATCAGGATATGCGTTGTAGTTGATGACAAAGTAATCAAATGATCTTGTGTCCTTGGCAAGCTGGACTACAAACTCAAGTTCCTTGTCCGAAATGATTGCGGACTGGAGGTCGGAGACTACGACGGTGTACGGGTAATAATTTGTATAGAAATTATTGACCTGAACCCTCTGTGCCTCGGAAGAAGCGTTGAATTTGTCTTCGCTGAAGTTTCCGTTTTCGTCATTGTAGATTCCGGTATTGAGAATCAGTCTGTTAACCAGTTCCTGCGGAGCGACGATACCGGCCTGCTTTGCCTCTTTTGCCAGTGCCGTGAAGACGACCTGTGCCTGATATGCGCTGTAATAGCTGGAAAGCATTGCGTTGTAGTCACCGGAAAGATATGCATTCTGGAGATTGGAGTCATTGGTCAGAGTATTGTAGAAAACATTGTTGTTCTCAATTCTGATATCCTCGCCGTCATATGAACCCCAGGCACTTGCTTTTTCTGCCTTTGACTGTGAGATGAGCACGACTACGTAGTAGGCTCCACCGATCATCAGAAGTGCCAAAACTGCGATGATGATGATTGTGATGAGCTTTTTGAAGGTCATCGGCTCCTTCTTTGCTTTCTTCTGCTTGGATTCCACAACCTTCAGCTTAGAATCTTTGTTTTCTGCTGAAGGGACATTCTTATCTGCCATGGAAGACCTCTTGATTAAAAAATTCGTCCCTGTGGGACACACCTAGTTAAAATACCATTATATGCAAAATGTTGTCAATGTGACACGCTTCAGTGTTGTTGACAACAAATACCAAAAACCATATATTGAACGAGGTCAAATCGGGTAGTAGCGCAGGGGCTAGCGCACTTGGTTCGGGACCAAGGGGTCGGTGGTTCAAATCCACTCTGCCCGAAACGCAAGAGGGTCAGGTTCAAACCTGGCCCTCATTGCGTTTGTGCAGTCTGTGTGGATTTGAACCGGAGCGTCAGGCAAAGCCTCCGGTGGAGGGTTTGCAGCGGAGGCGGCTTTTGCCGGAATACCTGTAGGCAAAAGCAAATAAGGCATTGTCAAGGGTCAAGATGAACGGCAAAGCCGCCCTTGACAACACCATTTTACAGGTGCCCGTTATTATGCACCTGTAATCCACTCTGCCCTAAAGGAGTTCCTATGATTCACTTTTCTTCTGATTCTTCTGATTTCGTACTTGTCAGTGACTTCATCCCGGATGTGATTCTGGAAATCCGCTACTATTCAACATTCAACTTCATCGGAGACCGCATTGACGGCTACGAGATGCCGCTAGCTCTTCTGACGCGGGAGGCTGCAACGGCACTTAAGAATGTAAGCGATGAACTTCTTAAATCTGGCTACAGACTGAAAATATTCGATGCCTACAGACCCCAGAAAGCTGTAGACCACTTCGTCAGATGGGCAAAAGATCTCAATGACACAAGGATGAAGAGATACTTCTACCCTGAGCTGGACAAAAGCGCCATCATTCCAAAAGGCTACGTCCTGGAGCACTCAGGTCACAGCCGCGGAAGCACTGTGGATCTGACACTCTTTGACATGAAGAGTGCAAAGGAACTGGACATGGGAGGGCCGTTTGATTATTTCGGAGAACTTAGTCACCCGGATTACAGAAAAATCACCGAAAAGCAGTACAACAACCGGATAATTCTGCGCTCTGCCATGACAAAGCACGGCTTTTTGCCCGTTGACGTGGAGTGGTGGCATTTTACACTTGAAAACGAGCCATTTCCGGATACGTATTTTACATTTCCTGTGATATCCTAAACTCAAAAGGAGTCACATAATATGTTGAAGTTTTGGGGAGACGGTTCTCAGGAGGCCATGAGCCTTGTAAACAGCATCCAGGTAAGAAGTACAGCTAATTTCAACTGGACTTTCATCTTCATCCTTTCGGTGGTCTTTTATGTCTACTGGTCGGAGATCCACAAGAAAAACACAGAGGCCGTCTGTGCCGGATTGGCACTTTACGGTGTCCACTGGCTTTATGAGATAGCTAATGCCGTAATAGGATATGCCTTCGGCTATCCGCTTTGGTCAGTGTCAAACCAGTCAACAACATACATACTGCTTGTCGGTGTCTGCTGGGAACTTTCAATGATGTTCTCACTTGCAGGAATCATATCATTTAAGATGATGCCTCAAGACAGGTCAAAACGCTACTTTGCCAAAAACGGCAGAAAGGGCATAAGCTGCAAGCTTGTTGTCGCCATTGAGATGGCTCTTCTGTTTGCATTGGTTGAGTCCTTCCTTGCAGGAACCAGCAACCATTCCTTCATCTGGGTCTACAAGTGGTGGGGTGTAATTCCTGTATTTATCACGACATACATTCCGTTCTTCCTTGCCAGCAACTATGTTCCCGACATGGCACCTGAAAAGAGAAAGCGCTTTCTGATTATCGAGTGGAGCCTGGTGGCACTTCTTCTAGTCATTCTAATTCCGGCCGGCATCATCTGAAAAGGAAATACTTTTAGTCATGACAGCAGAAGAAATGTGGAGACAATCAGGTCTCAGTGGTGAATACGAAGCATGGTCCTTCGGCGGTAACCCCGACGGATTGGCCCAGCTTGTATTAAGCGGCGAAAAAACAGCTACATGCTCAGCTCTATGCTTCTACGAAATGGACAACGAGCCGCTTCCAGCCCAAGGCGAGTTCAGTGTGATTCTGAATTCTAAGGACGAAGCTGTCTGTATTATCAAAACAACAAAAGTCTATTTATCTACATTCGACCAGGTGACACCATCCCATGCCTTTAAGGAAGGCGAAGGTGACAAGTCACTTAAATACTGGCGAAAGGTCCATGAAGAATTCTTTACCGAAGAACTCAAAGAAGTAGACATGAAATTTGGCATAAACATGACTCTGGTATGTGAAGAGTTCGAGGTTGTTTGGCCTAAAAAAGCATAAATGAAAGAGGGGGAGACCATGAAATATCTGGAATGGGAAGGCACAAAAAGTAAGCCGTCTGTAATAGGACTTGGCTGCATGAGGATGGCAGACCTCTCTTTTGAGGAGGCAGACCGTGTTGTGAAAACCGCTTTGGACAGCGGAATCAACTTCTTTGACCATGCCGACATCTATGGCGGCGGAAAGAGCGAAAGCATATTCGGAAAGGTTCTTTCAAAGCAGCCTTCTGTCCGAAGCCGCATGTTCATCCAGTCAAAATGTGCCATTCATGACGGCATGTATGACTTCTCAAAGGCCCATATTCTCAAATCCGTAGACGGAATTCTTTCCCGCCTGGGGACAGATCATCTGGACAGCCTTCTTTTGCACCGCCCGGATCCTCTTATGGAGCCGGATGAGGTGAATCAGGCTTTTTCCGAACTGTACAAGGCCGGTAAGGTCCTGTCCTTCGGAGTGTCCAACATGAACCGCTTTCAGATAGAGCTGCTTCAGAGCTCCCTTGATTATCAGATTTTGGCCGACCAGATGCAGATGAGCCTGGCCCATACCCCGATGATCGACGAAGGCATCAACGTCAACACACATTTTGACGGTGCAGTGACAAGGTCTTCCGGGACTCTTGAGTACTGCCGCCAGAACGGCATCGTGGTTCAATGCTGGTCTCCCATCCAGAAGGGCTTCTTCGGAGGTCCTTTCATCGGAGATCCTTCTTACAGCCAGCTTAACGATGTTTTGAATACACTTGCCGAGCACTATCATGTCACAGCCGATGCCATTGCATACGCATGGCTTTTGCGCTACCCGGCAAAGATGCAGGTGATATTGGGAACAATGAATACCTGTCGAATCAGTAATGCCGCAAAAGCTGCGGACATCAAACTGACACGGGAAGAGTGGTACAGCCTTTACAAGGCCGCGGGAAACAATTTGCCGTAAGAGGCAGATTTACTTTTCAGTTGTGATTACAGCAACAAACTCAAGGTCCTTGTCGCACTCGTTGCGGATGCTGTGGCTCTGGCCCCAGCCTGTGACGACGACATCGCCCGGAAAGACTGATGTCTCTCCGCAGTCTTCTGTGACAACTCCCTCTCCAGAGAGGATATAGTAGTATTCGACCTCACCTGTGTGGGTGTGGTTTCCTATGCTGCAGCCCTTTTTGATTGTGAACCGTGCAAGAAGCTTCTGATGCAAATCAGGCTGAGCAGGGGCAAGTGTTCTTTTTGTGACTGTTCCTTCTCCGTCTCTGAGATGTGCAATCTCCTCAACCTTTGTGTCTTTTGATCTGATAATCATTCTTCACTCCTTTTCTCTGTTTTGATTGTAGCAGCGAATGCGCTGTTGAAAAGCCCAATAATTGCAGAGATTGTGAAAAGTGTCTCAATTCCGGTGACTTTCCATACCCATCCGCCCAGAAGAGCCACGAAGATCGTGACAAGGTGGTTGACTGAAACACCTGTTGCAATGGTTGCTCTTGTCTCCTCGGGACTGTCGGAGAGCGTCTGCACATAGACATTCGAAGCCATGGAAGCCAGCGATATTATCGAATCGAGTACATACATTGAACAGCAGATGATGAACGAAACCCTTGTGGAGAAAAAGTGCTCGGCAAAACCGTAGAAGAAGCAGACTATGACCAGAAGAAGGGTATCTGAAATCATCACAATCTTGTACCCGATCTTGTCGATCAGCTTTCCGACATAAGGGGAGAGGACAGAGCAGCAGATTGCCGATATTGCAAAAAGAAGGCTCATCACCGATGCCGTTGCACCGAAGTGCAGAACCAGAAGATAGGGGCCGAAGGTGAAGAATACCTGCTTTCTGGCTCCGTAGGTGACCTCCAGGATGTAGTACTTTGTGAACTTCTTTCTGAAGTAGAATCGACGCCTGTTCTTGTCCGTTGAGCTGTTTGACCTCATCTGTGTGGAGAAGGCAAATGATGCCAGAAGAATCGCTGCAGAGACAGCAAAGAACACTCTGAACAAAGTGGAGTCCCCAGCCAGGATCCTGAAGACAACTATGATTACAAGATAGCCTGTAAGAGTACCAAAGTCATAAAAGGAGACTTGTTTACCTAAAGATAGGCCACTTTTTCCTCTTTTTGCATAGTGAACTCCTAAAGAGTTCTTCATGCCTAGCTGGATGTGTTCTCCAAGAGAAAAGACGCAGATTGAAAGTGTTACAAGGACCCTGGAAGCCGGTACTACCGACAGCATAAACATTCCCAAAATCATTACAACAGCGCCGATTCTGAAGATCTTTTCTGCAGAGAATCTGTAAAGAACGGCAAGAATTCCGACAAGCAGAAGTCCCGGAAGCTCCCTGAAGAATTCTGCGATTCCGCGGTCGAATTCTCCCATGGAGACAACTTCGGCCAGGTAGTTATCGATTATGCCCTTATAAAGTCCGTAGGCCACGCCGACAGACAGAAGTGAAACAAGGTAGGCCCTGTATGGTGCATCCTCTTTGTAGATGCTTTTAAGTGAATCTTTCATGAAAATCCCCGATCGCCGGTGATTATACACCGATTGGACATCTTGGCAAAGTGCGTGAAATATAGAAATATATTAATAAGTATCGTAACTTCGCGCATGCGAGGCTGTTTTACTTGTGGTATTTGTAATAGACAGGAAAGGGGAAATAAATGGTTAAAACATCGAACAAAAGAAAATCAGCACTACTTACTTTGTCGTTTTTTGCATTTATCGCGCTAGTTCTGATCAGCTGCAGCGCTGACTCACTTATGAGCGCAGGCGAGACTATGGGAAAGCTCAGCTCAGGCGGCTTCGGAAAGGCCGGAAACGCGGTTGTGTCAACTGCAGCCGGTTCCGTGGAAGACTTCGCAATAGGCTATGATAAATGCTTCACATCAAAGGAAGCCCTGTTCTTGACTGCAAATGGATCAGCCATAAAGCCGACATATTCATTTGACTATTTCGGTCAATACTCTTTTCTTAACCAGGGGTTATCCGGATCCAAAGAACTTGTAAAAGAAGTCAAGGCTGTTGCGAATGACATTCTCAAGGCTATTGAGACAGGAAGACCGGACAAGGCAATCAAAGACGCGTTAGCAAAAGAATATGAAGGATCAGTAAAATACGAAGCCTATACCACACTCGGAGGTATTATCCGGAACTGGGAAGAGGTAGACTCAATACTGTCGGATATCAACGATTTATTCGACAACGTCAAGCAAGGAGGAGAAGCGGTTAATAGCTTCATTACCGCAACAAATCTAAATGATCTTCTGGGTATTTGGGGACTCAGTATCAATTTGGATGGGATGTTGGCCAAGATTAATGAAATACATGACAAATATCTTGGAATCATCAACAAAGTGATGGCAATTGATACGATTGTTCCAATCCAGTTTTATGATGTAATCCTGATTCTTGAGAAATCGTTTGATGTTGCCGTTAACCATATCGGTCTTGTACTCGATGCCGTTATGGGAAATCTTAACCTGAGCGGTGAAGAAAGCGGCTCCTCCGGTGGCTCATCCGGTGGTTCTTCGGGTGGATCATCAGGCGGTTCATCGGGCGGATCTTGACAAGATGGCAGTCTGTCTTCTCTATGATATCCTTGATTCGGCCAGCATAATCCTTGATACGTATGAAGCCAAATACACACAGGGAAAAGACAAAGATAATAACGATGTGTCATACAAGGATTTCAACTACAAGTGGATTCTCAGAAACTGCGGAACCCAGCTTGACAGCATAATCTCGGATCTGACACTGATTGCCTACATCTACGACCTCAGAATCGATATCCCGGGTCTGGTTGCTGGCCTTCTTTCATGATACGAAGTGAGGAAAAATGATGAAAAAAGCTCTGCTTGTCCTGGTTTTGATTCTTTCAGCATCTGTCCTGTTCGCACAGGGCGCAACTGATGACGGACTTTATAGAGGAATTGTTGACCAGCCCATAGAGCCGGCAACTGTCAACCGTACGGATAAACTGAACTACAGCCTCTATTACAACGCCTCAAAGCTGGCTGAAAAAGGTCTTGTCATTCAGGTTCCGTATATAGAGTCCTCGTCATACAATGTTTCCACGGCGCTGAAAGATAAGGGATTTGCAGAGGCCCTTTCAAACATCACAAAGCTCAAGATCTCACGGGCAGATCTGGTTGCATACCTCATGGGCCTTGTCATGGCAACGGGCTCAGGATACAACAATATCATCAGTGCGGATACTGTTCTGGGAGCTCAGGTCGGCCACATGGGATTCGGTCTTATCGCAAAGGCCGACATGCAGTCAATGCCGCCGATTGTAAACGGCGAGATAGGGCACTCCACATCCCCTGCAGGCAACGGCTACGTGCCCGAGCTCAACTTCGCATTCACATTCGCATACGGAAGGCGCATCATTGAAAACGACCTTTTCACCATGGATGTAGGCGGTGCAGTCCGCTATGCCCAGAAGGTCTATCTCAACCAGATCACGCTTTCGACCCTTTCCGACATCCTGGACAAGAAGGTCCAGATCGATACCCTCTCAGCCCGCGGAGGATTTGCAATTCCCGTAGACCTTGGCGTCACAATGGGCTTTCTGGACGGAAGACTTGAGGTCTTTGCCACCGCTAACAACCTTAACGGCTACTATTACATGTGGAATTACGATGGCTACAAAGACGCTCTTTTGTTCAAAAACGGCTATGACTCCTTTGTCATGTACACCCCGTTCTCACTCGGACTTGGAGTTTCGTATGATCCGAAATTCCGTTATGTTGACCCGAGCATTTCTTTTGCATTCGACGGAATCAACCTCTACATGCAGAACGATCTTTCCAAAGAGCACGCATTCTTAGAGCTGTTCAAATACATCGATGCAAATATCTACGTAGACATTCTGGACATTCTGAATGTCCGTGCCAGCTACAGAAACGGTTATCCTCAGTTCGGTCTCGGCTTTGATGTCTACGGCAACATGGTCGAGCTTTCCTACGGCTTCCACGAGGCCGGAGAAGAGTACGGACTCAGGCCTGTGGATGCCCTGACAATCCGTGTGAAGCTTGGCTACGAGAAAAAGAGATAACAGTAGTATCCCGATTTACTTGGCTTTCTTTCCTCTGAGCATGAACTTACGGCCGAAGAATATTCCTATGCGGAAGAAAAGAGGTCTTAAATCCTTGTCGGCTTCCTTGAGCTTCTGTCTGATGGGGAGGCTTTGAGGGCAATGCTGCTCACACTTTCCGCACTGTATGCACTGCGATGCAAAGCCCGGGTTCTCGGCAAGTGCAAAGGCCTGGAAGTACTGGGCACGGCCTGACATCTTCGATTCGGTGTACATCGTGTTCCAGCTGCGGAAGATTCCGGGAATCTCAACGCCCTTGGGGCATGGCATGCAGTACCTGCAGCCTGTGCATCCGATTTTCTCTTTTTCACTGATTTCTTTTCTCACAGCATCAATCAGGTCAAAGTCACTTTGAGTAAACTCATCGGCCTCGGCTTCCGATGCGGTTTTAACGTTCTCAAGAACCATTTCAACTGAGTTCATGCCTGAAAGGACTACGGTGACTTCTTTCTGGTTGTACAGCCACCTTAAACCCCACTGTGCAGGGCTCCAGTTGCGGACGTTCTTTTCAATGATCTTACGAGCGCTTTCCGGCATCATGTTCACAAGCTTTCCGCCGCGAAGAGGCTCCATAATGATTACGGGAATTCCTTTTTCATATGCGGCTTTCAGTCCTTTTACTCCGGCCTGAGTATCTACATCTATGTAGTTGTACTGGATCTGACAGAAATCCCAGTCATAGTCGTTGAGAATCTTCAGAAAGTTCTCTGTGTTTCCGTGATATGAAAAACCTATGTTGCGGATAGCGCCTTGAGCTTTCTTCTTCTCAATCCACTCAATGACACCGAGTGTCTTAAGTCTGTTCCACTGCTTGATGTCCGTCAGATGGTGCATCAGATAGTAGTCTATATAGTCTGTCTTAAGGCGGGACAGCTCTTCTGAAAAACGCTTGTCCAAGGCCTGATTGTTTCCGATCAGATACTGGGGAAGCTTGGTGGCAATCTTTACTTCTTTTCTGATTCCGTTGCGCTGAAGAATCTCGCCTAAAGCTGCTTCACTTCCCGGGTAGATGTAGGCTGTGTCGTAGTAGTTCACACCTGCCTTGAAGGCGGTCATGATTTCCTTTTCGGCCTTGTCTATGTCAATGCCGCCGCCTTTTTTTGTGAATCTCATGCATCCGTAGCCGAGAATAGAGAGTTTGTCCTCATGTTTGTCTGTTCTGTACTTCATAGGAGAATAATACACTCAGTCGGCAAACTGTGCCAGCTCTTCCCACCTTTGGTAGCTCTTTTCAAGCTTTGTGCAGATTTCCGAATAGCGCTTCTGGTTCTCTCCGCTTGTGTCTATCTTTCCTGATGAGAAGAAAGACTCAAGTTCCTGCTTCTCTGTCTCAAGGTCTTCAATGGTGGCCGTAAGCTCTTCGAACTCGCGCTTTTCCTTAAATGAAAGACCCTTCTTCTGATTGTCTCTTTCGTGGATAGTGCGCTGGTTTTGCTTTGCTTGTTCCTGTTTTGGGGCATCGTTTTTGGCTGAGAGCTGGCTTTCATGATAGTCGGAGTATGTTCCTTCAAAGCGCTTTGCGCCCGGCATGATTATAAGCTCAGTGCAGGTTCGGTCCAAAAAGGCTCTGTCATGGCTTACTGAAATCACACAGCCTGGAAAGTCCAGAATATACTGCTCAAGACGCCTTAATGTATCAATGTCTAGATCGTTCGTAGGCTCGTCCAGAACAAGAAAGTTCGGATTCCTTACCAACGTGCTTAAAAGGTAAAGCCTTCTTCTTTCGCCTCCTGAGAGAACTCTTATCGGAAGTCTGTGAAAGGATGATGGAAAGCCGAAAAGCTCCAAAAAACGCGCGGGGGTAACTACATAATCGGAGGAAAGGACAATGGCCTCGCTTATATCGGACAGAAACTCCAAAGGCGTCTTGTCCAACGGGAGGTGCATCGATGTCTGGTCGTAGTATCCGAAGACGGTGTTGACTCCGGTATCCACCTCGCCTTTGTCGGGACTGAGGTTTCCTGTCATGACCTCCAAAAGTGTGCTTTTTCCGCTTCCGTTTTCACCTATGACTCCGAATCTCTGGCCCTTGATGAATTCGAGGTTAAAGCCTTCCAGTATCTTTTTGTCTCCGCGGGAGACTGAGATGTTTTTAAGCTCCAGAATCTTCTTGCCCATGCGGCGGGCGATGCTTGAAAAGGCCCGGGACTCTTCTTCGGCCCTTGTCTTCTGACCCAGCATCTCTTCAATGCGCTGTTTTCTTCCGCTGTCTTTTCCGGTTCTGGCCTTGGGGCCTCTGTGAAGCCATTCAAGCTCGCGCCTTAGGATGGTGGAAAGACGGTCCTGCTCCTTCTGAAGGGCATTGATGCGCTCTTCCCGTCCTTCCAGGAAGCTTGTGTAGCCGCCTTCGTAGAAGTAGGCCTTGTGCCTGTCGATTTCCATGATCTTGTTGCAGATGCTGTCAAGAAAGTATCTGTCGTGGGTGACAAGAATGACGGTGAAGATGCTTCCTGCAAGATGGCTTTCAAGCCACTCGATGGCAGGAATATCCAGATGGTTCGTAGGCTCGTCCAGAAGAAGTATGTTGGGCTCAATTGCAAGAATGCGGGCAATTGCGGCCTTCTTCTGCATTCCGCCTGAAAGAATGGCCATGGGTGTTCCCAGATCCAGATGTACTCCAAGCTCTCCGAGATACCTTTTGTATCTATCCTCGATGTCCCAGATTCCAAGGCCCTCGATCTTGTCCATCAGGTTGTGGTTGCCGTTTTCGTAGTCTGTGAGAATGCGGATATGCTCGTCATCGCTCAGGCGGAGAAAGCCGGAGAGGGTGCAGCCTTCGGGAAAGCGTACATCCTGCTCCAAAAATGCTACGCGGCATGAGCTGTTGATGGTGACCTCGCCCTCGTCGGGCTCAAGGCGACCTGCGATGAGGTTGAGGAATGTGGACTTTCCGGCTCCGTTTTTGCCGATGATGCCAAGGTGCTGACCCATTTCAAGCCCGAAGCTTACGTTTGAGAAAAGGTTTTCGTCCTTGACGGACTTTGAGACGTTGTATACGGAAAGTGCGTTCACGTCTCTGTTTTAACAGAAAGGACGCAATGCCTTCAAGGTGTCTTTAGGGTACACAAAAACCAATATTGAAGTTATCATCCACATATGCAGAAAGATGTCACGCTCAGACTTGCACCTAACAAAGCCTTTGACGATAAAGCCCTGAGAAGGGCGCTTGGAATAACAGAAGACAGGCGTATGGTGATAATCCGCAGGTCCATCGATGCAAGGCGGCGCGATATCTTTGTGGATCTTGTCTGCCGCATTGACCCCGATGATAATATCTGCCAAGGCATGGACTTGAAGGATGCAGACCCGTCCAAAGGGCAGGTTATCATTGTCGGAAGCGGACCTGCGGGACTTTTTGCAGCCCTCACTCTTTTGGAAAAAGGCATTAAACCTGTTATCATCGAGCGTGGAAAAGATGTCCATGCAAGAAGGCTGGATATCGCAGAGATTTCCAGAAACAATCTTGTAGATCCCAATTCCAACTACAGTTTCGGAGAAGGCGGAGCAGGTGCCTATTCTGACGGAAAGCTCTATACCAGAAGCAAGAAAAGAGGGGAGAATTCAAAGGTTCTGGGAACATTCGTGCAGTTCGGAGCATCCGAAGACATTCTGTGCGATGCCCATCCTCATATCGGAACAGACAAGCTTCCCAAGATAATAGAGGCAATGCGTAATGCGATTGTCTCGCACGGCGGCCAGGTGCTGTTTCAGACTCTTGCAACGGATCTCTTCATTGAAAACGGACGCTGCACAGGTCTTGTTGCTAAGGACCTTGCAAGCGGAAAGCAGATCTCTTTCCGAGGTCCTGTGATTCTTGCTGTGGGAAACGCTGCGCGTGATACATTCAGGATGCTTAAGGAAAAAGGGGTATCGATATCTGCCAAGGACCTTGCCATGGGAGTCCGACTTGAGCACCCCCAGCATCTGATTGACCAGATTCAGTACCATAATCCCAAAGGACGCGGGTCTTTTCTTCCTGCAGCCGAATACAGTTTCTCCACACAGGTTGAAGTCGAGGGAAGGAAAATGGGCGTCTATTCGTTCTGCATGTGTCCCGGAGGCTTTGTGGTTCCTGCAGCATCAGATATGGACCAGGTTGTGGTAAACGGTATGTCTCCCAGTAGCCGCGGCTCAAAATGGGCTAACAGCGGCATGGTTGTTGAGTTTCCCGTGACGCTCTTGAATCAGGATACGGCTGTTTCAGACCCGCTTGCTATGGCAGATCTTCAGTATGAGCTTGAAAACCGCACTTTCCTTGCTTCCGGACGAAGTCAGAAGGCTCCGGCTCAGCGAATGACCGATTTTTTGCAAAAGCGGGCAAGTTCAAGTACAGCACCTTCAAGTTATTCTCCGGGTCTTACATGTTCGAATCTTTGGGATGTTCTTCCGAATTTTGCCTGCAGGGCACTTAAGGCGGGCTTTGGAGTCTTTTCAAGTCAGGCCAAAGGGTTTCTCACAGAAGAGGCTACGCTGATAGGAACAGAGACCAGAACATCAAGTCCTGTCAGAATCTCAAGGGATCCCGAGACACTTCAGAGCATAAACACAACTTGTCTTTTCCCATGCGGAGAAGGGGCAGGCTACGCCGGAGGAATTGTCAGCGCAGCAGTAGACGGCATGCGCTGTGCGGAGATAGCCGCAACGCTGGTTTAGTTTTTTTTTTTAGTTTTCATCCTCGGAAGCTCCATGTTGTGGTAAAATGGTTGTATAGAACATTTCAAATGTTTTGCGGAGGTTAAAAATGGCAGCAAAGGAATCCAAGAAGGAAGTTAAGAAAGAAGAAGTCAAGGAAGTCAAAGACATTCATATTCTCAGCTTCTATGAGGGAAAAGGCTGGGGCGTAAAGCGCCAGGGTAGTGACAAAATCATCAAATACTTCAAGACAAAGGTTGAAGCCACCGAGTACATTGTAAAGGTCGCAGGAAACCAGGGCACATCTGTAAGCATCAAACTCAAGAACGGTAAGTTCCAGAAGTTTGACAATGCTCTCAGAGCCCTTTCATACGCAAAGACATCCAAGGAAGACGACTGATTTCCTAGTGTCATGAATCACATTGAAATCCACTGTTGCGCCATCGAGAAATCCATTATGAGTTTCCCGATGGGCGCACTTTGTATCAAGACAACAATCAATTACACAGAAGGCCTCCCCGAAGCTGAGCTTTTTCAGCACTACATCCCCGACGATTCCATCGCCGAGGCGCGCTTGGCCGTATCCAGATCCCCATTTGCAATCGGGCTTTCCATGTACATCTGGAACTCCCGCTGGTTTCAGACCTTCGCAAGCGAGATCCGCACACTGGCCCCTGAAATCCTGCTTTTCGCAGGCGGCCCGCACACCATCGATTTTTCCAAAGGCCTCCCTTCGTGGCTTGACTTCGCAGTCCTTGGCGAGGGCGAAATCTCCTCTGTTTCGGCCCTTCGCAGCATCCTTGACGGCAAGAAGCCCGAGAACCTCCAGATCGATGGCCTTATAACCCGAAAATTCATCTCGCCTGTATCTTCGAAGCTTCCGGATCTGTCCAAGCTGGTATCTCCATTTCTGTCAGGTCAGGCGGATTCTGTGATATCCGAATATGATTCGGTTCTGTGGGAGCTAACCCGAGGCTGTCCTTTCACATGTGCCTTCTGTTTTGAATCCCGCGGCAAAAGAACCGTGCGCGACTATCCCTTAGACCGAATCTCAAAGGAGCTGGACTATCTTATCAGCCACAACATCCAGAACGTCTTTGTCCTTGATCCGACCTTCAATCTGAACATTGAGCGGGCCAAGACCATCATGCGTCTATTATTGGAAAAAGCGCCTTCAGATATGCATTTCACATTTGAAATCCGAGCCGAACTTGTCGATGAAGAGCTTGCATCAATGTTCGCCGATCTTAATTGTTCACTTCAGATCGGCCTTCAGAGCATAGACGAGGAGGTCTCCAGAAACATCGGCCGTCGCCTTGATAAGAAACTTTTCGACGAGAAGGTGAGACTTCTTGCCTCAAAGGGTGTTTCCTTCGGTCTTGATGTGATAATCGGTCTTCCTGGAGACAACCTGAACAAATTCAGAAACACAATAAACCACGCTGTGTCGCTTATGCCAAGCAACATCGACTGCTTCGTTCTGTCGCTACTGCCCGGAACCGAGCTTGCAATCAGGGCTTCGGAGCTTGGCCTTGTTCCCGGCTCTGATGTCGAGCGCACCGTCATACGCACCGCCACTATGGACGAACACGACATAAGGGTGGCACTCTCACTTCGTCAGGGCATGGACCTCTTTTATACAAAGGGCCAAAGCTGCATGTGGATACACTGCATCCTTGAGACCTTGAACATCACTGCCTGCAATCTGTTTTCTCTCTTCATGAAATGGATGCGTCAGACAAACAGATCCGAAGACGAGGACATATGGATTCTCCAGGACGATTTTGTCCAGTCCCTGTTTGAGAAAACGGGCAATGCCAAACTAATTCCGGCCATGAAGAGCTTCATGGAGCTTCATCAGGGAATCTGCTATGTCACTGACACCTGCGAGAGCGTTACACTTGAGCTTTCTTACAGACCAGACGATCTGTCAAATCTTGATTCCATAAGTCTTTCCGAGTTCGTGAAGACCCACAAG
>ONWV01000072.1 GCA_900321635.1 uncultured Spirochaetaceae bacterium
ACACAACGAAGTCGGTGTGGTTTCAGGGACGCTTCGGCTTTATTGCAGCCTTCGCCTACAACAATGTGGAGAAGAATCCCGAATGGTTGGCGGCATCGAAGAGCTGCATCGATTTCATCATCAACCATTGCACCGACAGTTCCGGGCGCATGTATTTTGAGGTTATGGCCGACGGCACGCCTCTTCGCATGCGGCGCTACTTGTTCTCCGAGTGCTTCGCCGCCATAGCCATGTCGGAATATGCCCTCGCATCGGGCGACCTGACTTATGCCCACAAGGCACTCGACATCTTCAAGCTCATCCTGAAATACAAGAATACTCCGGGACTGCTCGAGCCGAAATACCTGCCTACGCAGGCCTCTCAGGGACATTCGCTCACCATGATTCTCATCAATACCGCCTCGCGCATCCGTGAGGTGTTGCCCGATCCTCTTGTGCGGATATCAAGATCATTTACATCGTCACGGGAAGAGATACGTAAAAGCACATCACGGAAGATTCCGTTGTTTCTGAACATGTCCTGGCACTCCAAATATGTGCCGTTACACCAGCGTCTGACCACGCAGACAAGCTCGTTCTGACCCTCTTTGACGATTTTGGTAACATCGAACTCGGCAGTGTTATGGGACTCTTCTGAAAAGCCCACGAATGTGCCGTTCACATGAACTTCTATGCAGCTGCACACACCTAAGAAGGACAGGACGTGACGCTTTGTAATATCGGTCACTTCAAAGAAAGTCCTGTACAGACCCACATGGTTCATCTCATCAGACGGAGCCTTCTTAAAACCGTCCAGGGCACTGAAGTAGCCCTTCACAGGCTCTGTGGTAGGAATCACAGGGGGCTTGTAGGCAAACGGATAGCGCACATTCAGGTACATGGGCTTTCCGAAACCGCGGTACTGCCATACCGAAGGAACATCGATCTTGCCGAACTGAAGCTCATTGCTGTCGAAAACCAGCGGAAGCTCGTTGGGGTTGTCATAGTAGTTGAAATCCCACTGTCCGTTGAGGCACTTCACTAATGGAGAGCGATAGCGCTTTTCATCAAGAGAAATACCCTCTAAGGCAATGCGCGACGGATATGGAATGAAATAACTTCTTCCGGGAAGTCTGTTGACGTCTATAGTGCCGAAATCACTGTAGTATCTGCTTTGAAGTCTGTACTGCACTCTGACAATGATAATGCATTATTCGGATTCGGACTACTATCAAAAGTTTAGTTAAACGCAACCCACTGATAATACATTTATCAGTATGATAGACACGATTATTCGGTTATAATGCAAAAAGGCCCCAGGGCCGCGGAGGTGAGCATGAGCTACGCAGATAAGGTTTTTGTCGCAAACATCAAGGACATTCTGGAAAACGGATTCTCGGACGAGGGCCTGGATGTCAGACCGCACTGGGATGACGGAACGCCCGCATACACAATCAAAAAGTTCGGAATCGTCAACCGCTACAATCTGCAGGAAGAATTTCCCATTCTCACAATCCGCAGAACCTACATCAAAAGCGCCATGGACGAGCTTTTGTGGATCTGGCAGAAAAAGAGCAACGACATCCATGATCTTAAAAGCCATGTCTGGGACAGCTGGGCAGACGAAAAAGGAACAATCGGCAAGGCCTACGGCTATCAGCTCGGGGTCAAGCACAAGTACAAAGAAGGCATGTTCGACCAGGTTGACCGTGTCCTCTATGACCTGAAGCACAATCCCCAGAGCAGAAGGATTCTTACAAACATCTTCGTCCATCAGGACTTAAGCGAGATGGCTCTTTATCCGTGCGCCTA
Source organism: uncultured Spirochaetaceae bacterium (assembly GCA_900321635.1). Lineage (GTDB taxonomy): Bacteria > Spirochaetota > Spirochaetia > Sphaerochaetales > Sphaerochaetaceae > UBA9732. The sequence goes on from ONWV01000072.1 coordinate 1,792, forward strand.
CAGCATGACATTCAACGTCAGCGGCAACACGCTCAATGCGATTCTGAACCAGAGGTCCCAGGACATGCTGGCTGCAAACAACTGGAACGTTGTGCAGTACTCGATTCTGGTGTACATGCTGGCCCAGGTAAGCGGTCTTGTTCCGGGCGAGTTCGTCCACGTGATTGCCGATGCTCACATCTACGACCGCCATATCCCCATTGTCAAGGAAATCATCGAAAACGAGCAGTTCCCTGCTCCGAAGTTCTCCCTGAACCCAGAGATCAAGGACTTCTACAAGTTCACAACAGACGACTTCACGCTTGAAAACTACGTCTACAACAAGAAGAAGTTCGACATCCCGGTTGCAATCTGATACCGCAATCTGACAGGAGACATAAATGCAGGCAATCCTTCACTGTGACAGAAACTGGGGCATTGGCAAACGCAACGACCTGATGTTCAGCCTCCCCAAGGACATGAAATTCTTCCGCACCACCACCATGGGCAAGGTTGTGGTCATGGGCTCAAACACCCTCCTCTCCTTCCCAGGCGGCAAGCCCCTCAAGGGCCGCACAAACATCGTGCTTTGGCCCGGCGGAGACCCCAAGAAAGCTGCCGACGACGGCTATATCATGGTCGAAACGCTGCCCGAGCTCTTTTCGGTGATCTCGCGCTTTGACCCCGACGATGTCTTTGTCATAGGCGGGGCCATGATGTACCACACGATGCTCCCCTACTGTGACAAGGTCTACCTGACCAAGGTCGATGCCGACGGCGGCGCCGAAGTCTTCTTCGACAATCTGGACAAACTTCCCAACTGGAGCATGACAAGCCAGTCCGATCCCGTGGATGACAACGGCTACAAGATCCGCTTCACTGTCTATCAGAATAAAAAACCGCTTGCACTGGAGGCAGATAATGTCTGACTGCTCCACGACCAAACTGAAAGAAGCCATACTTGAGAAAATCATAGCCTACGACAGGATAATCATCGCCCGTCACGTCAGACCTGACGGCGATGCCATCGGCTCGGCCCACGGCCTGGCCAGGATCATAAGCTTGAGCTTTCCGGAAAAAGAAGTCATCGTCTCGGACCAGGACAAGTCGGACTTTCTGGCATTTCTGGAGACCGAGGAACAGGACCCCGACAGCGTGGACTACAAGGGCGCCCTGGCAATAGTGCTTGATACAGGCAATGTGGAAAGGATTTCCAACAAGCACATCCAAAAATCGCGCGAGCTGATCAAAATCGACCATCACATAGACAACACCCCGTACGGAGACATCAGCTGGGTTGAGGAGAAAAGGTCCTCCACAAGCGAGATGGTGACGGAGTTTCTGTACACCTTCAGAGACAAGCTGAAGTATGACAAGAAGGTCGCCCTGCTTCTGTATACAGGAATCATCACCGACTGCGGCAACTTCAAATATGAATGCACAACAGGCGATACGTTGCGCTATGCGGCCTTCCTTCTGGATGAAGGAATCGACATAAGCACACTTCATGCCCATCTGGAACTTGAAAGCTTTTCGTACTTCAAGTTCCAGGCCCATGTCTATGAGAAGATGCAGATCACCGAAAACGGCGTGGCCTACATCTACGTGGACAAAGAAATGCAAGAGCGTTTTAACCTTTCAAAAACCCAGCAGAGCAACAGCGTGGACATGATGCAGAACATCAGAGGAAGCCTAATCTGGATTGCCTTCATCGACAACCCCGAGGGAGACATCAGAGTCAGACTGCGTTCTCGTTTTGTGCCCATCAACAGCCTTGCCGAAAAGTACAGCGGAGGCGGACATGCCAACGCAGCAGGAGCTACGGTTCACAGCGTCAAGGAGCTTAAGGCTCTGGTCAAAGAGGCCGACGACATACTTAAGGATTACAAGGCAAAGAACGGAGGATGGATTTGAAGATACTTGTTACCAACGACGACGGAATCAAGGCCCCCGGTCTTGAGATTCTCGCCACTTGGGCAAAAAAGCTCGGCGAAGTGACGGTCTTTGCACCTAAGGAAGAACAGAGTGCAAAAAGCCACAGCATCAACATCCGCACCCCGTTTGAAGTCAAAAAAGTCAGTCTCCTTGACGGCATCGACTGCTACAGCGTGGAGTCGTCTCCGGCCGACTGCGTGCGTTTTGCACTAAACGGCATGAACATGGACTTTGACATAGTCTTTTCCGGAATCAACCGCGGCTACAACGTGGCCGACGACATAGCATACTCAGGCACCGTCGCCGCCATATCCGAGGCCGCCCACCTGGGCTTAAAGGGCGTGGCATTTTCCACCGTCCCCATCTCCTTCAGCTGGGCCTCCGACAGCCTGGACAGAGTCTGGAAGCACATAATTGACAACGATTATCTTTCCGTCAACGGACTTTGGAACGTCAACATCCCCGAAGACCCCAAGGAAATCCTTCTGACCCGCCAGGGCCGCGCATACTTTCGTGATGTCTTTGACGAGCACACCACCGACCAGTACATCGCCCGCGGGACCTCGTTCTACGAGAAGTCAGACATGCTTGACGAGGACGTCGATGCCGTAATGAACGGCTTTATATCCATCTCCCCGCTTACAATAGACCACACGGCGATGGACGTGTTCAGGAAATTGAGAAAGAAATAACTGTCTTTGCTGTGGGAAAGAACCCTACTCTTCGATTCCCACGTCGGATCCGGAAAGGACATTCAGGCCGGCCTTCTTGAAGGTTTCGGCCTTTTCATTTGTCTGAAACACCATAATCGCGCTGGAAGTTCCGTTTCCGCCTAGCATCGAATACATGTACTCAATGCTGATTCCCTTCTCAGCGATGATGTCCAGAATCCCAGCAAGTCCGCCCGGATGGTCGGGAACCTTTACAGCCACAACTTCGGTGCAGCTGCAGACAAGGGACTCGCTCTTTAAGACCTCCAGAGTCTTTCGGGGCTTGTCGGTGATGATTCTAAGAACCCCGTAGTCAGAGGTCTCGGCAATATTCAAGGCCTTCAGATCAATGTCTGCGTCGGCAAGAATCCTGCACATGTGGGCAAGCTGGCCCGGCTTGTTCTCAAGGAAAACCGAAATCTGTTTGACTTCCATAACCCCTCCTTAATCAGATCTTTCTTCTGTCTATGACTCTGACAGCCTTGCCCTCGCTCCTGACAATGGACTTGGGCGCGACAAGGTGGACATTCGCATAGATGCCGAGCATCGCCTTGAGCTCGGACACAAGACTCTTCTCCTGTGCGGTGATCTTACCGAGGTTGTCGGAGAAGTTCTCGCTGGTCATCTCTATCATAACATCCAAAGTGTCGCTGTTGTTCTTTCTATCTACAATAATCTGATAATTCGACGAGTAGCCCTGCTGAATCAGCACTGTCTCGATCTGTGACGGGAACACATTGACGCCCTTCACAATCAGCATGTCGTCGCTTCTGCCCATCGGGCGCGACATCTTCACAAACGTGCGTCCGCAGGAGCACTTCTCTTCACTGAGAATACAGATATCCCTTGTGCGGTAGCGCAGAAGCGGGAAACCCTTCTTCGTAAGCGATGTGATCACAAGCTCTCCCTTGGATCCCATCGGAAGGCTCTTTCCTGTCTCAGGATCTATGATCTCGGCCAAGAAGTGGTCTTCGTTGATATGCATGCCCTTCTGGGCGCTGCACTCATATGCCACACCAGGGCCACTGAGCTCGGTAAGACCGTAGATGTCATGTGCCTTGATTCCCAGAGACGACTCTATTGAAGCTCTCATGTCATCACTCCAAGCCTCGGCTCCGAAGATTCCGCGCCTTAAGTGAATCTTATCCCTAAGTCCCGTCTCATTGATTGTCTCGGAAAGATATGCAGCATAAGACGGCGTGCAGCAAAGCACTGTGGACTTGAGGTCCACCATGAACTGAAGCTGGCGCTCCGTACTTCCCGAAGACATCGGCATCACCATGCACCCAAGCTTCTCGGCTCCGCCATGAAGGCCAAGGCCTCCTGTGAAAAGCCCGTAGCCGTAGCAGACCTGCACTACGTCCTCGTCCGAAATGTCAGCAGCAACCAATGCGCGTGCGACACAGTCGTTCCAAAGCTCAAGGTCGTCCTTCGTGTAATAAGCCACAACGCGCTTTCCGGTAGTTCCGCTCGTGGAATGGATTCTCACGCACTCCTTGGCCGGCACTCCCCTGAGCCCGTCGGGATATGAATCACGAAGATCGTCCTTTTTCAGAAAAGGCAGCTTCGAAATGTCCTCGATGCCCTTAATGTCATCAGGAGTCACTCCCTGTGCCTCCATCTTGTGCCTGTAATAAGGCACATTGTCCCACACAAAGCGGACCTGCTCCACCAGACGCCTGCTCTGGAGGCTTCTGATCTCATCGCGCGAGGCGCACTCGATTTCTTTCTGATAATATCTTTCCATACCAACACAATCTATCTTTATTGCGCCTCTTGTTCAATATCAGAGCCGGCGTTCCAGGGCTTGCCGGTTCTCCGCCAACAACCTTTAACATTTCGAGGGTCTCTGGTGCGTCTGGGTTGTCTGGTGCTTTCGGGCTTGTTGTGGCGTCTGGGCTCTCTGGTGCTTCTGCGGCTCTCTGCGACATATCGAGCCCCCTGTCCCAGGCCCTGTTTTTCACCTTTAACAGCAAAAACTGATACAACCCCCTGTTTTTTCTGTTTTTTCAAAGAGCAAAAACAGCAAAATCTAAAGAAACCTCGGTTTTTTCTGTCAGAGCCTCTTAAGAGACGCCGATTTAACAGCAAAAACACGGCTTTCATGCATTTCCTGCTGTTGCTCTGACAGCAAAAATCAGG
>ONWV01000043.1 GCA_900321635.1 uncultured Spirochaetaceae bacterium
CACGTCGCCCGGCTTTACCTCGCACTCGCTCGTCCCCAAGGCCGGGATGCGTACGGGGCTGACGTTCGCGGAAGTCTGCGACAGGATTCTCGCACGCGCGGCGACCGACGACGGCGCACGGTTCACGGACGCGCGCGCGTGAAAACGCACGGGCGGAAGAGGCGGACACCCTGAGGAACAGACTCACGGACTTCGGCTTTGACCGCGCCCGCACCTTCGTGGTGAGCCGTGCGGAGAGTTTTCTTTATTATGTGATGAGCCAGCCGAGAGAGGTGCGGACCGGGGAAGTGGGCCTCTTTGACCTCTCGGAGCTGTCGCTGGAATTCTATGAACTGCAGGTCACCCGGGAGCGGCGGAAGATGTACGTCCGCGCGGACCGGGAATCCCTGAGCGAGGCCTTCACCCTCTCCATTCTTTCCGGAGAATCGGGAAAGAAGCTGGCGGACCAGATCATGTCCGGCTGCGCGGAGCGGCTGATGGCAAAAAAGATCTTTTCTTCCGTCTTCCTGACGGGGAAGGGCTTTGACGATTTCAGCTGGGCGGACAGCTTCAGGCGGATGATCTGCACCCGGCGGAAGGTCTTCATCGACCCGGATCTCTTCGCGAAGGGCGCGCTGGTGCGCGGCGCGCGGATGCTGAGCGGCGGGGGAGATCCCGGCTTCGTATGCATGTGCAGCGGGCGCGCGGAGGCGAACGTGACCGTGAACGTCGAGAAAAACGGTCAGCCCATGGTGTTCCCGCTGATCAGCGCGGGGGATCCGATCGACACGGCGGGCGTGCGGCTCCGGCTTCTGCCGGACAGCGCGGACCAGGTGGAGATCAATATCGAGCCGGTGGGACGGAGGAAAGGGAAGACAGTGCGTCTTCCACTGAGCTTCCTCCCGGAGAGGCCCCCGAAGGCGGGCTTTGTGGACCTGACTGCGGAGTTCCCGGATGAGAAATCCATGAAGGTGCGTCTTAAGGACGCGGGCTTCGGGGAACTGTTCGCGGCGACGGACGCGGCGATGGACAAGGAGGTGCAGTTTTGGGACTGATCCTCTGTATGGCCGCGGACTCGGCGTCTTATCTGACGATTCCGGAGCTTTCCGTGCGGGTATTCTCGTCGGAAGAGCTCTGCTACTGTATCCTGAAATATCCCCTGCTGTTTCTGGAGGACTTCCTGGACGACGGGGTATTCCGTTTTCTGGGAACCGTGACCGGAGATGTCCGTTTCAAGGCGGAACTCCGGGACATGAAGGAGAACGGAGTAAAGGACGAGGAGATCATCCTCAGGATCCTGGTCGCGCTGCACTCAAGGTCGCTTCTTCTGACCTTGCCGAGAAGGTCGTAGTTGTTCACGCTCACACCTTTGCCCGGCTGGCTCCAGCAACTGTAGAGTGGGAATGATAGCACATATATTGTAATTTGTTATGAGGCTCCATACTATTCAGACAACAAAACCATCGTAAGCAGGGAGTTTGCCCTATGAGTGTCAGAGATCTTATAAGCAAGTACAACGCACTGCCCGGAGTGAAGGCGGAGTGAAGGCGGTTGGAATTGGCGGATCCAGATCCGCAGGAAGCGGCGACAAGACATCGGACTACGACATCTACGTCTTCACAGAGCAGGAACCGTCCGTTGAGGAGCGCCTGGACATAGTCAGACCCATCTCTTCAAAGTATGAGGTGGGCGGGGACTACTTCGGCCCCGGAGACGAGTACTGGGTGGATAGTGAGGACGTTGAGTTTGATGTCATGTTCTTTGACACGAAGTGGTTTGAGGGCATTGTCAATTCCGTTTGGCTTGAGGGCAAGGCGTGGAACGCCTACACAACGGCCTTCCTGTACACACTGTCAAATCTTGAGATCACCTATGACCCGGACAACTGGCTTGGAAACCTGAAGAAGACAGTCTGTACGCCCTACCCTGAGAAACTGCGTGAGAACATAATCCACAGGGGTCTGATGCTTATGAAGGACAAGCCCTTCTCATCCTATATTGAGCAGATAAAAAAAGCTGTTGAGAGAAACGACCTGAACAGCATCAACCACAGGAAGGCGGCCTTCCTTGAAAGTTATTTCGATGTACTGTTTGCAGCCAACAGGCTGCTGCATCCGGGTGAGAAGCGCCTGATAGCCTTTGCCGTGGCAAACTGCAAGGTTCTGCCAAAAGACTTTGAAAAAGACATTGCGGCAGCCCTTGAAAACAGGACTGCCGCACTGCCCACCCTCCTTTCGGAGATGGTGGAAAAACTCAGGGCCTGTCCATTGAGGGATGCGAATGTGTCGACGAACTGTATCCGGGCTTCTTCGACCGCTTCAGAGGCGTGACGCTGTCACGATGAGGTTCCTGAACCAGCCTATCCTTTCCTCTGTGAACTCGGAGGCTTTCATCCTCCATGACCAGTTGGTGTCGTTGCAGGTGGAGGGATAGTTCATTCTGGCCCAACCGTCCAAACCCAAAATGTCCTGCATCTGGATAACCGTCATGCAGGCGCAGCTGTCCATGATTAACTTCACAAGTGCAGAGACGACATTTTCTTCATCGGTCCCGAGATACGACAGGACTGATTTTCGCTGGACATCGTCCAGGGAATTGAACCAGCCTCTGGTGGTGTCGTTGTCATGTGTTCCGGTGTATGCCACGAACGATTGTTCGTAATGCTCAGGAAGGAACCTTTCGGGGTCATCGAAGCTACCATCCTCCAGGAAGTGGAATCCGAACTGGGCTATCTTCATCCCTGGGAATCCGTTGCTCTTCCTGAGGTCGATTACATCCTGATTGACGTTGCCAAGATCCTCGGCGATGATTGCAAGTTCTCCCAGATTGCGACGCAGCACATTGAAGAATTCCTTGCCGGGGACATGCGTCCATGTCCCGTGCTCGGCGGTCTCAGAGCCTGCGGGAATGTCATAATAGGCATCGAATCCCCTGAAGTGGTCTATCCTCAGCACGTCGTTCAGCTTCAGGCATCGCCTGATGCGCTCCGTCCACCATTTGAAACCGGTCTTTTGGTGGTACTGCCAGTCATAGACGGGAGTCCCCCACAGTTGGCCGGTGGCTGAGAAGACATCAGGTGGAACGCCGGAGACGGAGGAGAAATGGCCTTGTGCATCACGCTTGAACAGTTCGGGTCTGGCCCACGCGTCGGCGCTGTCCATACCCACGAAGATGGGGATGTCTCCGATGGTAAGGATTCCCTTTGAAGCGCAGTGCCGCTTCAGCGCCATGCACTGGTCGTTGAAGATCAGCTGAAGCGCCTGCCAGATTCCAACCTGGTCATGCTGTTCCCTGAGAACCTGAGCGATGGCCTTTGGCTCATGCATGCCCTCGTTTTTTGGCCAAATGCTGTGCCAACGGGCATCGTTGTATCTCTGTTCCAGCGTACGGAACACTGCGTAGTCTTCTATCCAGAAGCTGTTTTCATTTCTGAATCCATCAAGACGCTTCCTGAATCCGGAATCGGAAAGTGCTGCAACTGCTGCCTTGCGCAGAATAGGTAGCTTCCACTTCTGCACAGCTGAATAATCCACATGGGTTTCCGGGAAAGACGGCACCTCCCCGATGTCGCTGCGGTCCAGGAGTCCATCCTTCACAAGAAGGTCCGGGGAAATCAGCAGTTCGTTTCCGGCAAACGTGGAGACTCCCGAATAGGGGCTGTTTCCATAGCCTGTGGGACACAACGGGAGCATCTGCCAGTACCGCGCACCGGTCTTGGCCACCGAGTCTGCGAATGCATAGGCCTCCGGGCCCAAGTCCCCGATCCCCCACCTTCCCGGCAGGGATGTTATGTGCATGAGTATTCCGGCACTCCGGCGTGAGAGGTCAATCATATCGGCGCCTTACCCAGGGTGTCGCCCTCCACAAAGTCAAACGGGATGCGGATGACCTTGTCTTCAACGGTCTTGCCCCTCATGATATCGAAGAGCGTCCGGGCACTCTTCATACCCTTCTCATAGGCGCTTTGTCTGATTGTGGTCAGGTTGCTGTTGTAGTATTTCGAGTCCTCGAGTCCGTCGAATCCTATCACCGACACATCGGCGGGAACCGACAGACCTCTGGATTCGGCGGCGGCTATGGCGCCGAGTGCGGATATGTCAGACATGCAGATGAAGCATGTCGGACGTCTGTCCTCCGGAAGGTCCAGAAGTGCGGATGCGTTCCTGATGCTTTCGTCGAAAGTGGTCTCAGTGTTGACGCAGAGAATGTCGTCGAACGACAAGCCGATTTCCGAGAGGGCCAGCATGTATCCGTATTTCCTCTTCTTGACTATGCTCACCGCCTCGGCGGGTGTCTTTGCGGCGTAGGCGTTGTCCTGAAGAGACAGGACCGCAATCCTGCGGTGACCCATGTCCAGCGCGCTCTTCATCTGAAGCTTTGCGGCGGCAATCTCGTCTATGCTGACCGTCACGGTTTCCGAGTCATCGGCACCATCTATCGAGACCACAGGCAGGTGTCGTCTCTTCATAATGCTGTCGATCGAGTCGCTCACATAAAGGCCCATCGTGATCAGTCCGTCCACGGTGGCGTTGCGCACGGCATCCTCGATTGAAGACCTCAGCGGAGGGATGACCGTGAACATATACCCGTTGGACTGACAAACCTCGGCTATGCCTCTGATGATCCCGTGGGTATAGGGATTGGCCAGGCTCGCCTCAACCTTCTGCGGCAGGAGCAGTCCCACGCTCATGTGGTTGCCGGACGAGAAGTTCCTTGCCATCGGATCCGGGATGTATCCTTCCTGCCTTGCAACCTCGAGAATGCGCTCACGGGTCTCCGGCGATATCCGCTCGGGCTTGTTGAAGGCGAACGAAACCGTAGTCTTGGAGAATCCTGTCTTGGAAGCTATATCGGATATTGTGGTTTTCTTTGTAGACATGGGCAGTTGTCTGCCTCCCGTTTATCAGCCTTTGATTGCGCCGGCGGCGACGCCCTTTATTATATGCTTCTGGCAAGCCAGATAGAATACGATTACCGGAATAATACTCATGAGTATCAATGCCATTGTAGCACCGAGGTCGACGGCTCCGTAACTACCCTTCAGGTATTGGATGTGGATGGGGATTGTCATGAACCTCGTCCTGTCCAGGACCAGATACGGAAGCAGATAGTCGTTCCAGACCCACATGATCTCGAGGATTCCTACGGATATCAGGGTGGGCTTGAGGACCGGCAGCACTATACTGAAGAACGTCCTGACGGGACCGCATCCGTCGAGCGCCGCGGCCTCCTCCATTCCGATGGGAACACTCTTGACGAAACCGACGAACATGAAGATGGCGAGTCCGGCACCGAATCCCAGATAGATCACGGGAATCGTCCACGGCGTGTTGAGGTGCAGTGTATCGGCCGTCTTGGACAGCGTGAACATGACCATCTGGAACGGAACCACCATGCTGAATACGCAAAGCAGATAGACGAGCTTACAGAACCGGCTGTCCACGCGGGTGATATACCAGGCGGCCATGGACGTGCAGACCAGGATCAATGCTGTAGAGAAGAGCGTGATCATCAGGCTGTAGCCGGCGCTCTTGAGGAACGGATAGTTTCCGTACGTCATTCCCTTGATGAAGTTGCTGAAACCGGCCGACATCTCGTTGAGCGGAAGTGCGAACGTATCGGTCTTTACGTATGTGTTGAGTTTGAATGAATTGATGAGGACCAGGATCACCGGGAGAACCCAGATGAGGCTGATCAGTGAAAACACTATGGAAAGGATGACCTCTCCACGTTTTTGAGCACTCAATGACTTGGCCATTACTGCTGTACCTCCCTCTTTCTGGTGTAGCTGAGCTGGATGAGACCCAGTGCGGCGACAAGGATGAAGAACAGCACGGCCTTGGCCTGAGCGATTCCGCGGGCGGCGGTGTTCTGTCCGTAGAATGTATTGTAGATGTTGAGCGCCAGCATCTCAGTGGTCTTGACCACGCTACCGTCCTCCTTGAAGACGAACGGCTGACCTGCGGTGAGCGCGAGGTTCTGGTCAAAGAGCTTGAAGCCGTTGGAGAGCGTAAGGAACATGCAGATGGTGATAGAACTCATTACGTTGGGGATGGTGACCTTCCAAAGCGTCTGCCACTTCGATGCCCCGTCTATCTTGGCGGCCTCCATGATGTCATTGGGAATCGCCTGAAGTCCGGCGATGTAGATAATCATCATGTATCCTATCTGCTGCCAGCACATAAGGATTATCAGGCCCCAGAAGCCATAGCGTGACTCGAGCATGATCGATGTGTTCATCGATGTCAGGATTCCGTCGAATATCATGGACCAGATGTATCCCAGGACGATTCCGCCGATCAGGTTCGGCATGAAGAATACCGTCCTGAACAGGTTGCTGCCCTTCATTCCCTGCGTAAGGGCATAAGCCACGGCGAACGCAAGGACGTTTATCAGCACTACCGACACTATGGTGAACAGCGCGGTGTACCAGAAGGCATGCAGGAAGCTGGGATCCTTGAATGCGCTTATGTAGTTTCCGAACATGTTGCCGAATCCCAGGAACTTGGCATCAGATGTGGTCCTGAACTTAGTGAATGAAAGCATGAACCCTCTGATGAAGGGATAGACGAATCCGATTGCGAACGCCAGTACGGTTGGGCCCATGAAAAGCCACGCCCATTGCTTCATCGGCTTGAGGATGAGGCTGCTGTTCACAACCATGTGTCTGTTGGACTTCTTCTTAACGGTTTTTTCCATACATATCTCCGATTGTATTGCGGTTCTCCACGGAACCCGCGTTTTACAGACCCGGGCTCCCTGAAAAACCGGGGAGGACTCGCCTCCCCGGACCGTTCCTTCATCCGCTGCAGGTTTCAAGCCCGCAGGCAGAATCCTTCAGGAATCAGTTGTTGGCAGCCTTGTACTGCGTTGCCCAGCCCTGGACGAAAGCAGTCTCGACCGTCTTCCAGTTGGCGTCGGTCTGTGCTGCATCGTACTGGTTCATTGCTGAGACGAGTCCGGCTCTCCATGAATCGACGTTCGGTGTGTAGTTGAATGCCCATGTCATGGTGTACTTGCCCTGGTTGGAGTACTCATTGGCCTGTGCAAGGAACACGTTATCGGGAGCGGCTGCCTTCTTGTAAGGCATCGATCCGAATGTTCCGGCAAGAAGCTTTGAAGCCTCGGGGTCAGTGACCATCCAGACCATGAAGTCAATTGTAGCCTCGATGTCGGCCTTTGAAGCCTTTGCGTTGACTGCCCAGCAGTTCTCCGTTCCGCTGTTGAGACCCGCGTTCTCCTCACCTGCGACTCCGCAGTAGAATGGGATCATCTGCAGCTTGGCCGGGTCAAGGTGATAGTTGTTGACCAGTGCGTCATACTCCCAGTTTCCGTTCTGATAGAAAACTGCCTGCTTCTTTCCGAACTCTGCCTCTGCGTCGTATCCGCCTGTGGCCAGTGTTGCCGGATCATAGGCCGAGTTGTTGATGTACAGATCCCAGATGTTCTTGAAGTTCTTGAGGTATGTTCCCTTGATTGTTGCCGGGCACTCGGTCCATTTGTCATCCCTGCTCTCATAGAACAGAGCTGCGTTGGCGAGGTGACCTGAGAATCTCCATGATGAGCTTCCGTCCATTCCGCTTGATGTGAAGGCATCGAATCCGAGCTCCTTGGCTCTTGCGTGGATATCCTCTGCGACAGCCTTGAGCGAAGCGAAGTCCTTGATTTCGGAAATGCTGTGGCCGGCCTTCTCGAGAAGCTCGACGTTGGTGATGATTCCGAATGTCTCATAGCAGTAGCCGATTGAGGCGAGCTTGCCGTCGGCGGCATAGAGGTTGAATGCATCGGTATTCAGCTCGTTGGCGATCTTGGTTCCCTTGAGATCATAGCAGTAGTCTGCCCATGTTCCTACGGCAGCCTGGTTTCCTACGACGAACAGAGTGGGCTTTGAAGCCTTGTCCATCTCGGCCGTGAGGGTCGCGTTGTATGATCCAGATGCGGCTGTGACGACCTTGACTGCAACACCGGTCTTCTCAGTGTAGAGCTTTGCGACCTGCTGGAGTGTTGCGTCCGACTCCGGCTTGAAGTTGAGCCAATAGACGGATCCCTTTGCGCTCTCGGATGCTGACTGTGCAAACACTGCCGTGAGAGCTACGACTGCGACAAGAAGAACAACAAAAAGTTTCTTCATTAGATTTCCTCCTATATCCCGGTCATCCGGGCTTAGATTCAGTTTCGGACACGAAGTCCTGCATTTTTAGTGTAAACCGGTAAACTAAACCGGTCAACAAGATTTTTCAGTTTTTTTTCAGCGGCTTGAACAAGCTGCTCACAGATCAAAAACGCTGCTGCAGCAGACCTTTCCACCGGATGTGTAGGTGCACTCCACGCGGGTGCCTTCCAGTATCTTTGCCTCGAAGACTGCATCGCACGGCAGGGTCTTCTTCTTTTCCGCCAGATCAGCGATTACAGAGCTTATATCCTCGCCCGACCTTATGAACGGCTCCTTTTCGAACAGGCTGGGGACTTCGGTGCAGGAGAATTCCTGCCCACCGTAGATCAGCATGGGGCCTTTCTGGAAGAACATGAAGCGCAACCACTGCATGCGCCTTTCACGATCCGGACAAAGTTCTGCGAACCGCCTGACGTCATGATTCTCCAGGAAACGGAGCTTGATGTAGTTCTCCGGATAGATGACCTCCTGCCCGTTGAGGGCGTCGAGATAGGCAGGCAACGCACGGTTGAAGGGTATTTCTCCCTTGAAGCAGTCCATGAACTTCTCATGGATGTCGTACTGGTATTCCATGTCGAAGGCCTCGTACAGCTGGGCGTCGGTCCAGATGTCCAGGCTTTGCTTCCTGGCCTCGGCCACGAATGTCCTGTGCACGGACTCGGCAAGCCATATGCAGTTTGGTCTGACTTCCGAAACCGCCCTGCGCGCCTGCTTCCAGAACTCCACCGGTACCAGGGACGCCACATCGCAGCGGAAGCCGTCCACCATTGACGCCCAGAACTTCAGCGTCTGGATCTGGTAATCCCAAAGGTCCTTGTTGACGTAGTCCAGATCATAGACATCGGCCCAGTCCCCGAAACGGTTTCCGAAACTTCCGTCGGCTTTCCGCCAGTAGAACTCGGGATGCTGGGTCAGCAGCACCGCATCCTGCGACGTGTGGTTGTATACAACGTCGATGATGCACTTCATGCCAAGGCCGTGGATGGTGTCCACCAGATGCCTGAAGTCCTCCATGGTGCCGTAATCGGGGTTCACCGTCCTGTAGTCCGATATGGAATACGGGCAGCCGAGACTCCCCTTCTTGCCCTTCTTTCCGATCGGATGGATCGGCATCAGCCAGATGACGTCGGTGCCGAGAGCCTTGATTCTCTCGAGGTCGGGTTCGACCGCCCTGAAGGTGCCTTCGGGCGTATGATTTCTCACATAGATGCTATAGATTACGATGTTCCTCAATGACTTGTCTGTGTTCTGCATGCGCGTATTATAGCACATTGGCGGGGGCGGGGCTTTTCATCCTGATGTGAATCTGCTGTGTTGCAACGTTGGAGTGGGAATAATACAGCTGCTTTGTCGACGACACGCATGTATACTTAAAACTGGTTTAGTTAGGGAAAATAGTATACATTGCCTACTATTTTCCCAAAAAAATCTCATTTTTAGTATACAGACCAATTCGCCGATAGTTAGCTATCGGCTTTTTTCATCTCCAATGCTTCAGCTGAGAAAGATAACCGTCATATTGCCTGCGTCTCTCATCATCAGGGACGTTTTCCGGATTGGGCATATGGGAAACAAGGAAATCCAGCAGGCTGTCTTTGGAATTGTATGCGAATGAACCTTCGGAATAACACCACTTGCAGTAATCCTCGTTGAAGCTGCCGTCGGCTTCCCTGCTCACCATGTCATCCTGATCCAACGGCATGCCGCAGCACTGGCACACGAGCCTTGTCGGTGAGCCGAGCAGCGTGTTGATTGTCACACCGAATTCCTTGGACAGCAATTTCAGGGTATCTGTTCCAGGTTGGGTCTCCCCTGTCTCCCATCTGCTCACAGCCTGTCGTGTGACCATGACTTTCTCTGCCAGCTGATCCTGAGTCAGGCCACTCTTTTCTCTGAGGTTCCTAAGTATATCGCGTATTTCCATAATATCCTCCTGATGATTCAATTATGGCCTTTTATGATTTCTGATACAAGAAACGCGTAGTTGCTTTGATGCGTATACACAGATAGTGTTCGGTTTTTGATATCAGGTTGGGTCAGGTTTGTCCGAAAAATCGATGTAGTGTATAATAAGATGGACTTCAAATAATAAGAGGTGAATCAATGAAGAAAATTACAACCATTCTTTTGGTTTTGTGTGTTACTGCAGCACTCTTTGCCGCATCAGGACTTTCACTCAAGCTGGGTGGAGATTTTGATCTCATTTTCCTAAGGACTACAAAAGTTGAGAGCAGCGGAAAAACACACCAATTCAAAGGCAATGGAATTGGCTTTGATGTCGGCGCACAATATGACTTCAGCAAAAGTATCATGGCCTATGCAGATTTCAACATGGTATTTCCCTCTGATTATGAAGTTTCAAACGACAAAGATAGCGATTCATACAAATTCAGCGACTTGGTGAAAGAATTTGAGGAAGAGGGGGATAAAGTCCGAAGTGGGATTTTCTTCATAAATGCATCGGCAGGTGTGGCTTATAAGTTCGATTTTGATGCATTCAAGCTGGCCGTCGGTGCGGGATTCTACTACAACGTCCTGATGAGCTCCCTGAAACTCACCGGAACTGGCTTACCTGAGCGAGTGAATATCGTCAAGCTCTCAACAATCGGTCTTTCTTCGATGATTGAGGCAAAGTATATGGTTACAGACAAAATCGGTGTGTGCCTTACAGCAATGCCTCAGATTGGTCTATTCTCAAATTTGAATAGAACCAACTATATGGGTGACAAAAAAATCTATGACGATACCTTGGTCGGATTTGGCTTGAGCTTCACGATGCCTGTCTCAATCGGGGCATCTTATACATTCTGATTCAGACAATCAGTAGAACAAAGGCATTTTGGAGGAAGTTATGAGGAAAGTTCTTTATTTCGCATTATTCGTTTTTGCTATAGCAATCTGTGTGTCCTGCTCACTCGATTTAGAAAGAATGGTTCTTGTCGGCAAGTGGGTCTATGTAGATTATTCACCCTACGGACAGGAAAACACACGAAGAGAGTACGTTTTCAACGACGACGGTACTTTCTCTTTCCGAAGTTTCTATAGTGGCAACGAAACAGAATCCAATACAGGTAAGTGGTCTCATTCAAACGGCAAACTCGATCTGAAGGGTGATGATGGTGCTGATAAATCTAACAGAACATACGGTGAAGATTGGTCCATCAAGTTTCCTGCTAGTCCTGGAGAAAAGGCTTTAATCGGCGGCTATGAGTTTGATGAAATTACACCTGAAGTGAAGTATTCCCGCAGTGAGGGGCCAAAAGACAAAGGTAAGTATCAGGAAGCCAAAGACTTTACAGTTGTCATCAATGAAACCAAGACAAAATGCACGCTTGAGTATTCGGTGAAATATACCAAGAATGATGAGGTATTCCATTCGTACACCTGGACATTCTCATATGACCTTGAGGAATCGGGAGGAGTATATTTAATGAAAAACTGCGTTCAGGTAAAAGCTGACGTGCTGACAGCCTATACTATCAACAGCTCAGACTCTCTTTCCATCGATTCCAATGCATCAACTACAAGGACTTACACCAGAGAAAAATAGAATTGAGGTTTTGAAAACCCGGCTCGCTCATTTTGTGTGATAAGGATTTCTGATCGTTCTGAGGAACGCAGAACTTACCACTGCGAATATCAGATAGGTTATCAGCGTTCCGAAGCAAACGTCCGTCAGGAAGTGGTTTGTCATATGGATGCGGTTGTAGCCATAAATCATCACAAAGATGCAGGCCACGACGAAACAACGCATGTTTTTTCCTTCACTTCTATGTCTGGTCACGTCGGCGAGCATCGGCAAGGAAAACATCATGGATGCTATTGTCATGTTTCCGCTGGGCCAGCTCTTGAAGTTGTCGTTGTTTCCGGCAAGATTCGGGACCATCTCCCACCATTGACGGTATTCGCTCATGGGATTCTCCAACGTAATCAGATACTTGTATCTTGGCCTTGAAGAAACCTGCTTGAGCCAAAGATTCACATTATCGGACACTATTCCTGCAACAAGGATGGCAGCTCCTATAGCAATCAGTTTATCCGGATTCGTGTCATCCAGAATCTTCACCATCACAAGCGGAACCCACGAATACAGCACAACCCAGAACAGCCAGCTCAGAACAGAAATAAAAGCGGAGGACTCTCCTGCGCTATATCCCAAAAGTGTACGGACAGCCTTTCCGTTATAGTTGTTGGAGTAGTAGACAGCCATGAAAAAACCTATAACAAGAAGCACCCATGCAAGAAGCTTGTACCTCTCCCCTTTTTTCTTAAGTCCGACAAACAGACAGGCACCCGCTGCAGGATACAGACAGTATGCGAAATATGAACCATATGTGGCAAAAAAAGAACCCAAACTCGTTTTGTTTGCCAAAAGCTCGTTAATTCTGAAATCAAAGACAGAACCTATGATTATCCCCAACAGGCAGATTCCCGCAACAGACCAAAAACAAACTTCAGGCACAGCCAATATCTTTTTCTTATTCATGATACAGAACTCTCATTTTTCCGTGGCAGATTTTTCTTCACCAGTTGTAGCCCGACAAATTGTCCGGCCTATTCCCCTCTCACTCATCGCATGCTCGGCACCTGTGACATAAGCGTTCACAAGCTTGTTCAACGGCACATCGTAGCGGTCGTTCATCAGCGTGAAGATGTCGAGCGGGATGGTCAGCTCAATGCCGTCACACTTTGCCCCGATATAGCGGCCAAGCCCGAAGGCCTCGATCAGAATCTCCGGCTCCTCAAGGTCATCGGCCCAATAGCGCGTGATTTTCTTCCATGTCTGAGAGACACGATATCTTTGCAAGGCCCTCAGCCCTGCGGATACGGCAAAGCCGAGAATCAGAAACAGGATTACAGATACCCATGCGGGCCAGACGGCATTGGCCATGTAGATGTCAGCCCAGCCGCCGTGCTCCTCTCCAATTACGACCACCATGACAAAGTATACAGTGATGTAGATCCAAAACGGAATCAGTGTGAGCAGTGCCTCACGTTTGGTGATGGTGAATCTGGTCTCCACACACTGAAGCAGGACGATTGTGGCTGCCGGCGTGACCACATGAAGCCAGAAGTTCGTTCCGGTTACTGCCGAGGACCCCTGAGTCGGAAGGATGATGGCCAGTGCTGTCACCATGGTGATTGAGACGCATGTCGCCCCGGAAAACTGAAACAGAATTATGTATTTGGGGATGTACAGATGCTTCTTTCTGATTCCCTCAATGGCATAGGGAATCATGAAGGCCGCACCTATAGAAGACAGGATGTTGGACAGGGCTGTGAAATAATGAAGCGGAGGTTCACCGTTCTGATGGTAATTCTGAGCCCAGATAATGACCGCAACCATTGTGCAGAAGAACACAAGAATGCCTGCAAACAGAGCAACATGGCTATGCTTCTCCTCAACAGCTATCAGGTATTTCTTCTTTTGTTTTTCACCTTTTTCCTTGTAAAACATAATCTGCTCTCAGTTCACAATATTGGATTTCCTTCTTTCTATCAAGCAAGTGTCCAGATAACCGACTTTCCTAAGATTCCAGTGACAAATGAAGGAGCTAATGCTATGCTCGCCGTAGGGGTCCACACAGAAGCACGGCAGCTCATGTCAGGGCAAAAATATGAAAATGCAACCGACAGTTGACAAACTTCCATGTACGGTTTGTAGTGTGCAACTGAAATAAAGCCTACCATGGAGACACCTGATGCAGAAAGCGGCAGCGCAAAGATCTCCGCGCATCAGGGACAAAGGAGTTAACATGATACTTGCAGACAAAATCATCAATATGAGAAAGAAGGCCGGCTGGTCGCAGGAAGAGCTTGCAGAACAGCTGGGTGTTTCAAGGCAGTCTGTTTCAAAATGGGAAAGCTCCCAGTCCGTTCCTGACATGGACAAGATAGTACGAATGAGCGACATCTTCTCCGTCTCCACTGATTTCCTGCTCAAGGACGAGCTCTCTATGGATGATCAGATTCCGCAGGTCCAAAGCTCCGAGCCTGGTCTCAGGCGCGTGAGCATGGAAGAAGCTTCAGAATTCATGGACCTCAGGGCCAAGGCCGCTCCATCCTTCGCACTTAACACCCTGTTATGCGTGGCCTCCCCCGTCCTCCTTATCCTTCTTGGGGGCCTATCCGAGGTCTCCGAAAAGCTCAGCGAGAACGTCGCCGTGGGCACAGGACTGTGCGTCCTGATAATCATGGTGGCCGTCGCGGTGATGGGCTTCATCAAATGCTCATCGCCCTCCTCCCGCTACTCATTCCTTGAAAAGGAACCGTTTGAGACCGAATACGGCGTAACCGGCCTTGTGAGAAAGAGAAAGGACGAGTTCCTCGAGACCTACACCAGAGTCAACTCAATCTGCACAGTTCTCTGCATCCTCTCGGTCCTGCCCCTCTTCGTGTCCATAATCATGAATGCATCCGATTTCATATATATCGTATCGGTGTGCATCATACTGACTCTTGTGTCGATTGCAACATATGGCTTTGTACGCGTTGGAATCGTAATGGCCTCCTACGACAAGCTGCTGGAGGAAGGCGACTATACCAAGGAGAACAAGGCCCACGCAGGAGACTCCGCAGGTTTCAGCACAGTCTACTGGCTTGTGGCCACCGCAGCGTTTTTAATCATGAATTTCACAGGAGTCTCCAAAGCATGGATCATCTGGCCTGTTGCGGGAGTGCTTTTCGCAGCATCATTTTCAACGCAGTCCGGAAGAAGTAATAATTCAATGCCTTGTCTAAGCAGATTATGAGTATTAAAGTTTTACCATACTTAGATAAAGGGACGGGTTAATGAAAAGGCTTTTTTCTTTATTGGTAATCTGTATTGCTGTTCTGTGTTTCTTCTCTTCATGTGCGATGGGGAAACCAATGAAACTTATGCCAGCACTGCCCGAGTCCATTTTCGATGTTGCCTACCTTGCCTTTGCAATCGGATCAGGAATCTCTCTTTTAAAAAGGAAGGGTTCCAACACCGTTACACGGCTGCTTGGGCTTATGGCCCTGATTCTCGGATGCGGCGATGCTTTCCATCTGGTACCCAGAGTTCTGAACTACTGGGTTCCAGGAGATTGGACAGCAGCCCTCGGAATAGGAAAGCTTGTCACGTCCATTACCATGACTGTCTTCTATCTTCTTCTGGAGCATGTACGCCGGATACGCTATAAAATCCAAGAAAGGACAACCCTATTTGCTGTTTATGCCCTGTCTGCGGCAAGGATTGTTCTTTGCCTTTTTCCTCAGAACATGTGGATTTCAGCCGATGCGCCGCTGTCCTGGGGAATATACAGGAACATTCCTTTTTTGATTCTCGGAATTCTATCAATCATCCTGTGGCACAGAAGCGCAAAAGAGGATATGGTCTTCCGATTTCTCTGGCTGGCCATCCTGTTGTCATTTGCGTTCTATGTCCCGGTTGTCCTTTGGACAGACACGATTCCTCTTCTTGGCATGCTGATGCTTCCCAAGACCGTCATGTATATCTGGATGATAGTGATGTTCAAGAAGGCGTGATAGGCATTGAACGTTTGAAAGATCAAGGATCGGAGCTTTCAAGAATCTTTGCCATCTGCTCCTGAAAGTTCTTCTCCTCGATTTCCACCGCATTCCTGTAGGAGTCAATCTCCTCATTTCCTATAACCGAGGCTCCGCAGAATTCCAGCGCCTTCACAGCTTTCAGGGTCTTTATGACGGTCTGATTGTAGGCGGGTCCGATCTCAAGAATCCTGAGGGCAGTCTCCTTTTCAAGCAGACCGCTTGTGACAATGCCCCAGGTATCATAGATGGTATCGTTTGCAATTGGGCCTGTTATCACATCATAGGAATCAAGCACATCGGGGCGGCCTGCCCTGTTTGATGAAATGTAGTCGAACCACTCCGTACTTCTCTCGAAAACCTTCACTCTCAGGCCCTCAAGGTTCAGTACATAGGTGTTCAGATAGGTCTTTGAGTCCTTACGGTCCCTTGCCCAGCGCCTTGAGAACTCCTCATCGGATGAGAGATAAAAACCCTGCCCGAAATCAGCGTTCCTTCGCCCCACATCTATGTCAGGTTTCTCAATGATCTGAAAGCCGATGTGATACAGCCTGATCATGTCAGATCCTACGTGTTCATCTATATTCCCCAAACCCTTTCTCATATCAAACCCTTTTTTTGCAATCACGTAAGGTACTTCTCAATAATCCTGTCTATATCCTCTGTCATCAGCGGATGCTTTTTGTCTTCATGGGTGACAACGAGGTCCTCTCCGATTATGTAACCCGCATCCAGTATTCTCATGAACCTGTTGAAATTTTTCCAGCAGTACTCAGGATTATCCATCATTCCCAGATGTTCCCAGAAATAGGCTTTCCTCGTCCTGCTGTTCAGTACATAGAAATCGGGATGAAGCGTGTCCTCGTCAAACGGGGTGAATCCCAGAACTTCGTACCCTGATATTATTCCCAAATCGTTATAGACCGGGCGAGAAAAATCCAATATGGCATCAGGGGTGAATGCCACTTCATAATGATAGGGAATCCCTTTGACAAACAACCTGTCTGCTATGATTACCTCACTCTTGGAACCCACATAATCTCCTCGCAGGGTTTTGAACTTATGATAATCATCCTGCTTATGGGTCCTCCGTTTTTTTACTACACTGTTGCCTTCCTGCCACTTTTTAGCATACCCCTCTTTTGTGAGTTCTGAAGACATGACATGCTGTTTTATCTGCTCTGGTATTTTTACTTTATTTACATCCGAGGATTCCGGGTCTTTTGAGAGTGTCTCCAAACATCTGTCTATCTGGAACTTCTCTTTTTCTGCAGCAGCTTTCAGTTTTATCTCGTACTGGTTTGTTGCCAACCGGGTCAATTGGTCCTTATCGGTCTTTCTTATGTACACCTGATTACCAGTTTTCTTTGAATAGGAAAAAAAGCAGGTCTTGCCACGCATTGTCTTGAGTTGAAGGACTTCATCAGACCTAGCTCCCGCCAAAGCAATAATTTCCCCAAGCTCAGAAGACGTATCTGTCAGTATTTTGATTATCTCGTTCTTATCCATGTTCCAAGTATATACTAAAACTTTGTTTACTTAGGGAAAAAAGTATACATTGCCTACTATTTTCCCAAACTAAACCACTTTTTAGCATACACAGCACCCAGCACTCGGCCCCAATTGGAGAAAGTGTTACCCATTCGTGCACTGAATTAAACGAAAACCACTTTCAGCGTCTGAAAAACCCTTTCTTTTCATACGGAACTGACTCCGCAGACAGGCAGGAATAACCGGTTTCACTTATGGCCTTTTTCAGAGCCTGTTCATCTATAGCATCGTCTGTCAGAAAGGAGGCTTCCCCTTTACTGCGTGAAGCAACTACCTTTTTTGCGGACGGGACTGTCTTTCGGATTGTGTCGCAGATGTGAGCTTCACACATCCCGCACATCATGCCCTCAATCTTAAGTGTTGTCTTAATCAAAGCTGTACCTCCTTTTTTGAGTTAGCATATGCTAACTATAAGAACAAAGCATAAAACATTCAAGAAAGAATAGCCCTGAACCCGAATTCCGCTCTTTTATATTTTCCCGCTGTTCATTAGAGTGTCATGCGGAGGATCAGATGTTCAGCGGACAATTGATGGCTCTGGCCGCAGCACTTTCCAGCGCGCTCAACAGTAGCCTGTACAACAGAATGGGAGACCGTCTGACATCAGACATGATAGGCTATGTCCGCATGTTCATCGCAGTTCCTATGGGTCTGCTTCTTGTACTGATTTTTGAAGGCTCCCTCCCCTTCGGGTATTCTCTTCAAACATACCTGGCCGCCTTAACATCAGGAATCATAGGGTTCTTCCTATGCGATTACTTCATGTTCAAGGCAATTGTCACCCTGGGTGCAAGAGAGACAAGCGTGATCATGACGTTGAACCCGGCTATCACGGCAGTGTTTTCCCTCATCCTTTTCTCCGAAAAGCTTTCAGGCAATCAGGCTGTGGGCATGCTCATCACCGTGTGCGGTGTCATTCTCATGGTACTTGGCGAGAACGGCAAAAATGCAAAAGCGAACAATGACACATTAAAGACGGGAATAATCTGTGCTTTTCTAGGGGCCGTATTACAGTCCGTATCGGATGTGACGGCAAAAGCGGCTCTCTCAGACATACCCTCATTATCAACCAACATGCTTAGACTTCTCAGCGGGTTTGCTGCCTGGATTGTGTTCGGATTCATTAAAAGAAAGGACTACTCAAGACAGTTTGGCACATTCAAGGACACAAGATATGTTGTAATGATGGTTTTGGCAGTTATCCTAGGTCCCGTCCTGGGCGTGACCCTGACATTGGGTGCCATGCGTCTGATTCCCGCAGGTGTGGTGAGAAGCCTTTATCAGACCAGCCCTGTTTTCCTTATCCCAATCGACCTGCTCAGAAAGAAGAAAATCTCAATGCTCTCATTGCTTGGAACTCTTGTGTCTGTCGGCGGTGTGATTCTGTTGTTTTAAGAGAAAGATTGCCAACAGAAATGCTATCGTTTCCAGATGGCCTTTTTCCTCAACGGAAGATACATGAGGGCAATCAGAGAGTAAGCCATAGCTACCAGAATCACAAGGTAGATTATCCAGGCCAGCTTTGTATTCAGAGCAATCCCGATGGGCGTGCGGTACAGGAAGAAGAAGTTTGTTACATGATCAACGCTGATGAGCTTTCCGTTGACATAAGTGGGGCTGGCCATGATTGAATTCATATAAATTGAAAAGATGACCAGGACCGACAGGGCTGCCATCGTGTTTCTGTAGGTTGACCAGGAAAAACGGACCTCGCCCGACATCGGGATGTAGAGGCCAAGGGCCAGCAGACACGAATGGTAGATGAAAAGCTGATAGGCAATGGGATGGGTGAAGGCCTGGCTCACAGTTATTGTCGTGTCGAATATTGACGGAAGAGCTATGGCGAACAACGCTCCCAAGGTGCATGTGGGATACATGAATGAAAGCAGAAACTGCTTTACCTTGCTGTCAGCTATGGTTCCCTTGCCGAATCTGCAGTAGAAGATGGTAAACAGCTGGATTGAGCAAAGGTGCAGAGGAAGATGCTGCATCTGAAGATACGGATAGATTACCGAACCGTCAGACGAAGGCACCATCTCGATGCAGCTGAGAATTTTGGTGACTTCGGACAAAACACATATAATGCAACATGCGGTAAGAACGTCTTTGAGTGAGGCCTTTCTCTTTTTCATCACAACCAGACCGCAGACAATCATCACCACAGATATTATGACCCAGATTATATGCTGAACAGAAAACATAACCCGCTCCCCTAAGTAAATTCAGATATGAATTATAATGTATTTTCGGTCGCGGAGGTCATTTTTCCTTGAAATGGCCACGTCTTGAAACTATGATGAACGCACAATGAAAAAAGCCATTGCGTTCAATATCGCCATTTTCATTCTCGTAATCGTTGCGGTTATATGGATGATGACTGACAATTCCGGCCTTTCTCTTACAGCAAGTAAAATACAGGCTCTGAGGTATTTCACAGTGGATTCAAACATCCTCATGGGCATATCGGCGGCCTTTATGGCAGTTGCCCAGATACAGGTTGTGAAAGGAAGAAGAAAGAGCATATCTACAGCTCTTTATGTTCTCAAGCTGGCAAGTACGGTAGCTGTGGCCATAACAATGCTTGTGACTGTGTTCTATCTGGGATTTGTGATTACTACAGGCTTTTTCTCATTGTTCTGTCATTCGAATTTCATAATGCATCTGGCAGTTCCCGTACTGAGCATTGTTGTCTTTGTTCTGTATGAAAAGACATCTTCCATTTCATTGAAACACAATCTGTTCAGCTATATCCCTTTGGTTCTGTACGGAATCTACTATGCCATAGCCACGTTCAGTCACATGAAAAACGGCGTGGTCGAGAAAGGATATGACTGGTATCAGTTCTTCAAATTCGGAACCAAAAGTGTTCTTCTGGTGTACCCGTTCTTTGCAGGTTTCGTCTTTCTTCTGAGCTATGTTCTCTGGAAATTGAACAGGACTGGAAAAGGCACTCAAGCCCAGGCCTGAACTCAGCTGCTTTGTCCGAGCATTATTGACAGTATGGTCTTGTCTGTCTTCTCCATGCCCTCGGAGCTGATTTTGGTCAGATGAAGAATACTCTCAAGGCTGTCCGAGCCGACAATTCCGCTTTCCTTTCCGGGCGAATGACCTTTCTGTGCAAGCTTCACGCTCATTGCGGCGGCTTCAAGGCAGGAGTAGATCTTAAGGGCGCAGGTGTTCTTTGCCCCGTCGCAGATTATACCCGTGAGGTTTGCAACCATATTCCTGATAGCCATATCCATCTGCCTGACGTCTCCCCCGAGAAGAAATACATATCCGCAGGCCGTTCCTATTGCCGCGGTGAAGGCTCCGCAGAGGGCAGAAAGCCTGTCCTTTCTTGCAGTCAGTACGAGACCCACAAGCTCACTGGTGCACACAGCCCGGGCGATGGCCTCATCTGAGCATTTCAGATATCTGCCGACCCAATAGATCGGAAGTGTCACAGTCAGGCCCTGGTTGCCGCTTCCGCTGTTGATGATTACCGGCATTGAACAGCCGCTCATTCTGGCATCGCTTCCGGCAGCCGCATAGCAGGCACCGATACGGAAGGCCTCGTCAAGGCTTCTGATGTTATTCTCATCCAAGCCCTCCATCAGGGTCTTTCCCACCTGAAGGCCGTACTCGCCTTCAAGCGAGTGCCTTGCAATTGCAAGGTTCACATCGATGTCTTTGGATATGAAGGCCAGATCTGAAAACGGGATTGCGTTGGAATAGCCGACGATGTCCGAAAGGGTCATCTGCATCAGGGCCTGCGATTCCTCGCATCTGCTTTTGGACTCAGTAAGACCTGCAGGAAGATCCACAAGAACCTTGTTGTCCAGCTCGATATGAGAAAACCTGTTGTGCTCTCCTGAAATAAGAACCTTACAAGAATGGCTTTCCCCCGTTATCTCCACACGGATGTAGAGCTGCGGGACATTCTCCTCAATGGAGAGCGTCAGGGAAAGCGAGGCGGCCTTCTCCACCTCCTCCTGCGTAAGGTCGGAAAGGATGTTCAGATCTTTGGAGGAATCCCCCTTGGCTATTCCCAGAGCAACGGCGGTAAGGATTCCGCGACGCTCGCAATCGGGTATTCCCACACCCATTGCGTTTTTCACAATGTCTCTGGAAGCAAAGACTGCTATGCTTTTTATGCAGTCGTCTCCAATAAGCTCACGTGCCTTTGCACCAGCCAGGGCGGACGCGGCGGGCTCGGTACAGCCCATGGCGGGAATCATCTCACTTTTCAGAAGTCTGACAACATCTTTTATTTCCATGACTTATATTGTAACACAGGACTTGGATTCCGTCAGAAATAATAGAATCGTGTTACTTCTTCCACTTGCCCGAAAGATAGAAAACAAGACCAATGAATAACGGCACAAAGCCCGCAATGGCATCTCCGTACCAGCATCCCAGGCTGCCCATTCCAAGCCCGAAGCACAAAAGCGCCGCAAGACCGATGCGCATCACAATCCCGTCAATCAGTGCAACAGCCAGATTGAGCTTTGTGTTTCCGGATCCGTTAATCAGAGCGAAACTGATGCTGCGCGTGGCCGCACCATAGAAATTGAGAATAATCGGAATCACCAGAATTCCTGCCAATGACAGAACAGCCGTATCAGATGTGAACATTCCGAAAACCATTTCCGGAGAAGCCACCAGGATCAACGTCATTGCGGTGAACAAAGCAAGCCCTATTACGGTAATGGTAGCCAGAATTCTGGGGATCCTATCATATTTTTTAGCACCAAGGTTCTGTCCGACCATCGATGAACCTGCAGCAGTGAAGGACATTGAAATCACGCCGCCTACAACATTGATCTTGTTGAATATGCCGGCCAGAGCCGAATACAGGACTCCTTCTAGGTTGATCCACGACATCAGAAGAACCTTTGAGAAGCTAACGGCCGCAGACTGAATCGCCATTGGGATGCCGAGCATCACAAGCGGCTTGAGCGTCCTTGAATGGATTGCAAAGCTTCTGAGCTTAAAATCAAATCCAAAGCTCTGCCGCTTTATGTATAGATAAATCAGAGAAGAGACAAAGCTCACACCCTGACCTATGACCGTCGCAAGCGCGGCTCCGAAGACCTCCATATGGAAGATTACGACAAACAGGTAGTCCAAAATGATGTTCAGTATTGCCGCAACACCGACGAAAACAAACGGACGCTTGCTGTCACCCATGCCCCTCAGCACGGCGGAGACTATGTTGTAGCCGTAGATGAAGACAAGTCCGACTACGCATGTGACCATGTAGTCCATAGCATAGGAGAATGACTCCGGCGGAGTGTTCAGGGCATGCATTATCGGATAGCGGAAAGCAAAGCAGACAACCGATATCAGAACCGACGCTGCAAGGAGGAACGAAAACAGAGTTCCGATGGTCTCCCTGACCTCATCCATCCTGCCTTCACCCACGTGCCTTGCAATAATCACCTGGCCTGCGGAGGCAAAGCCCATGGACACGAAGGTAAGCAGATGAAGAAGGTCTCCTCCGATGGAGACGGCGGACATTCCATAGCCTCCGATGAACTGGCCGACTATTATCATGTCCACCATGTTGTAGACAGCCTGAAGAGCATTGGAGACAAAAAGAGGCATGGCAAAGACAAGAAGCTGTCTTGCGACGCTTCCTGTCGTGAGATCTCTTACCATTGTCCTCTGCTCAGCCATACTCAGACTTCTTTTATTCCCTCAAGGCCCATTTCTTCAGCAACATCATTCACCATTTTGAGGTTTTCGGGAAGAACCTCGACAGTACCGGATGCAACCGAAGCTTTGTACTTTTTGTCCTCCATCTCGCCTGGCATGAAAATACCCTTCGAGTTCTTGGCAAGCTTGGAGCCTTTCAGCTCGGCAATTCTGGCGTCAATATCTGTGTAATACTTATCCGGATCATTGAAGGAGGCAATGTCAAAGGCAACCATCATCAGGCTCGGGCCTTCCGAAACATCCTTGGCTCTGTCACCCGTTCCTCCACCGAAAAGAACTCCGGCAAGGATATCTACCATGACGGCCATTCCCCAGCCCTTGTAGCCGGCCATCGGCGGGACAGTGTAATAGTCTTTCATGCTTGTTGTGGGCATACCTTCACGGTCAAGACCCCATCCTTCGGGAATGGTCTCGATTCCCTGTCTTCTCATGTTTGTGAGCTTTCCGTTCGCCACGACCGTCATTGCCATGTCCAATACAGGTGAGACTTCATTGTGTGCAGGAGCGGCAACAGCCACGGGGTTGTTTCCGATAACCTTCTCACAGCCTCCGAACGGAGCCATTGTGGAATCTCCGGTTCCCATGGCATAACCTATCATACCGGCTTTCTGAGCCATCTGGGCATAATATGCGAGAGCTCCGAAATGGTTTGCACCCTTGACGCATACACAGCCTATTCCGTGCTGCTTTGCCTTTTTCATAGCATCTTCCATAGCCCTGTAACCGAGAATCTGACCGCTTGAGCGGTTTCCGTCCCATACTGCGACAGTTCCGTTGTCACGGATTACATTCACAGCCATGTTAGGACGCATCTTGCCCTCACGGATGAGTCTGACATATCTTGCAGTGCACAGGATACCGTGGGAATTGACTCCTCTCTGGTCTGCTTCCACAAGCATGTCGGCGATAATTGCGGCTTCTTCCTTGCAGACTCCGACGTTCATGAAGATCGCAGTGATCTTATTCTTTGCATCATTGATGTTGATTCTGGTCATGTATGTGTCACCTCTCAATATTGATTACTTTTCCCTTGCTGTGCTGAATTGCATTCACAATCGACACCGCGGCAAGACCTGTGTGGCAGTCAGCTACAAACGGAGTTCCGTCCCTGAGGGACTTGTAGAACTCATCTATGAGAAGACCGTGGCTGACTCCCCACTCCGACTTCTCACCTGTCAGAACTTTTGCCGCATGGAAGATTGTATTTCCATCCTCTTCCACTATGGTCAGACCGCTCTGACGGACGGTCATGACGGCGTGTTCCAGCCGAAGTTCAAGGTCACAGACCTTGGATCCGAAATAGCAGTTTGAGCAGAAGGCAACGATGTTGGCTCCGCACTCAAGTCTGATAAGGGCCATTGCACTGTCCTCTACCTCGTAGTCATTTGTATCCCTGAGCTTGGCATCAAAACCGGACAGGGACTTTACGCCACCGCAGTATGAAGACAGATAGTCCACCAGATCCAAGGTGTGGATGCTCTGGTTGATTATGCAACCTCCGCCTTCGCCTGAGTATTTTCCTCTCCATGGGGATTCCGTGTAGTACTTTCCGCCCCTGTCCCAGGTCACAAGGCACATACCGCTGAGGATTTTGCCGTACTTTCCGCTTTCAAGAATCTCCTTGGCCTCAACCGTAGCCTTGTTCAGACGGTTCTGGAAGCAGACGCCCAGAAGCTTTCCCGTCTGCTCGCTCTTTTGAATCATCTGCTTTGCTTCATTCGGGGTTATTGCAAGCGGCTTCTCACAGAAGACGTTGAAACCGTGATCAAGAAGATCCATAACAATCTGTGGATGGGTGTTGTGCGGAGTAATGACATGAACAGCATCGATTCCCGTATCGTAAAGGTCCCGGTAATCTGTCAGGGGCTTTCCCCCGTATGTCTCAGAGAAGGCCCGAGCCCTTTCCGGAATGATGTCAACACAGTACTCCAAAGTGGTGTATCTGTTATCCTTGAGCGCCTTGCCGTGATTTCTGGATACCGCTCCGCATCCTATGACAGCCGACTTGAACATTTATTCCTCCTTGCCGAGGGACTGCCTGAACTGTCCCGGGGTAATTCCCTCAGAGGCCTTGAAAACCCTCATGAAGGTCCTCAGGCTTCCGAATCCGCAGCGCATGGAGACCTCGCTGACAGAGACCTCCTCAGAACCGCTGAGCGAGAGCAGCTCCTTGGCTTTTGCTATTCTGTAATCTGTAAGATAATCCGATATGTTTTCTGTTCCGTTCTTCTTGAAGCATCTTGAAAGGTAGGCTATTGAAACACCGAGCCTGTCTGCCACAAGAGAGACGTTGAGCTGAGGATCATTGTAGTTGCGCTCTATCTCCGACACTGCGGATGAATAGACCGCATAACCCTCGCCTCCTGAGCTAGCCATGAAGACCGACTTCCTGTAGTCCATCATGTTGGAGGCCTGAACAAAGGCATTATGTATTTCATTGACATGCAATACCGTCTTTGAGACCGCATAATATGTAATCTCTTCCATCGGCTCCATAATCCTTCCGATTTCATCAAGGACATTTGTCTGTGCGTTCAGTATCATAGAAAGCGAATAATCCGATTCAAAACGGATGCACATTATTCCCCTTGACGAGAGAGCTTCCTCCACAGGAGCTTCTTTTCCGGATGAGAATTCGGCAAGAAGGATGCAGTATGAAGGTGCGACAGTCTGTATTCCGATCTGCTCCATCACCGAGTCGGAAAGATTCTGGTTCTCGTTGAAGACAATCCTTGAAATGACATGAGACCTGTTCTCTTTTTTGAGCATAGATACGGATGTAACAAAAGGCTGATATGGGCTTTCTACGGACTCCAGGGTTTTAATGTCAGCTCCGGACTGCTCAACTGCGACGAAGAAATTGTTCCAGTGTCTGCGGACCAGACGGTATATGGCAATCGTAGAAAGAATCACTGCCAGAATCAGCAGAAGAAGAACCGTCCTTATCACATTCTTCAGGTCTTTGAAATAAACACTTTCATCAATCAGAACAAGATACCTGATTCCTCTCATGGAGGAGTTGGAGGAAAGGACCATTGAGCCATTTATGTTCTTGGAGCCCTCCTCCTTTATCATGTCCATGTTCTTGATTACATAGTCCAGATTCTTTTCCCTTCTGAGTGCGAACATGACCTGGTCCAGATCCTCATCATAGATTATTAGGTTGAACTCCCGGCCAAGGCCTTCAGGAATCAGCTCAGACACATTGATTAAGACCGCCATGCAGTAGTCACTGATATTGTCGCTCTTTATGAAGCTGAGCGGCCTCAGAACAAGTACCCATGACGAGTTATCTATAGACTGAGACAGCTCTTTGATGTCCGTATATCCCTGATAACTTCCAAAAAACTCAGCATTCTGCTCCTTTGAGACCATCGCATCAAAAACACCGCCGCTATATAGGTCATCCAGGCTGCCATAGTACAGTGACGAAAAGAAGCACTTCTGTGACGGAGAATATAGATAACATTCACTCAGGTAGTTTCGACTTCCCAGCATGTGTCTGAGTTCCGTTGTCGTGGAATACAGGGTATATCTGTCCAAATCTGAAAGCGGATTCATTGAACCCAATGATCTGAAAGATGAAGACAGAAGAACTTCCTCACAAAGAGAATCAACCTGCTTGAACGCTATGTTCAACTCGTTCTCCACAGACATGAGAATGGTACTGTTTGCCTTATGAACAGATGATCTGACAACTGAAACACTTGTTATTGCAAAGACCACAAAAAGGACAAACGGAATCATCATTATCAAGAAATAGGACAATCCCCATCGTCTTTTCAGCTTTCCTTTGATGCCGGTCTTTGCCATAGCGTCATTCTACCATCCTTGAACTATAAGTTAAATACAATCAGCCTCAGTCAGAAAACAGGACCAAGAACGGACTGAAGGAACCTGTCTGCCCTCTCCGGCCAGTCTGAAACCTCGGCCTTGAAGGGCTTATCCGGATTCATAACTTCCTTTGTGCCCAACGACAGACCGTGGAACTTCGATTCATAGATGTGAAGCTCATTTCTGACATTGCACTTTTCAAGAGCATCTCGGAACATGATGCTGTTCTGACATGGAACCGAAGGATCCTTGTCACTTGCCCATAGGAAAGCAGGCGGGGTCTGGTCCGTGACATGCTTCTCAAGCGACACCTTATCAAGAAGTTCGGTTCTGTCTCCTATGAGATTGTCAATCGAGCCTCTGTGCGCAAGCGGTCCCGATGTGATGACACTGTAACAGAGAACCATCGCATCAGGTCTTGCCATTATGCCGTACTCCGGCCAGAAGACTCCGAGGCTTGCCGCAAGGTGGCCTCCTGCGGAGAAACCAAGCACAACAATCTTGTGGGGATTTGTGTTCAGCTCATCCGCATTGCACCTGATCCATGCCACCGCCCTGGCAAGCTCTGCCTGAGGCTCAGGGAAGATGCCTTCTTTTTTATGGCCCTCTTCCAACGGATTGCATGTGTAGTACAGAACCGCGGCATTGTAGCCGAGCGAGTTGAATCTTATTGCAACAGCTTCGGCCTCACGCTCCGAGCAGAAATGATAGCCTCCGCCCGGGCAGATGAGGACGAAGGCACGCCTTCTTTCAGGATCAAGATCCTTGTAGTTTGAAAGGACATAAGTCCTCATCAGAGCCTTTCCGATTCCGATTTCCCTGTAGATCATTCTTACTCCTCGCAGATGAATTTGCCGCCGCACTTCTGCCTGAGAAGAGCCTCGTATCTATCTCCGTCAACAGGAAGATCAACCCAGTCGCCGCCGGTCCATGATGAAAGCAGGATGCCGTTGATTATCTCAAGACTGTTGATTCCTTCCGAACCCGGGGCAAGAAGAGGTGTTCCCTTCTGGATTGCCTCGCAGAAGTTCTTGATGATACCGCAGTGTGAGGTATATGTTCCCTTTACAGGAATCTCGCATTTCCAGATTTCCGGGTGGCCTATCTCACCCTTGAAGTGCTTCTGAAAGTCGTCTGTATCTTCTCTGCAGCGCCAGAATGACAGGCTGTCGTTCTCCACTACAAGTTTTCCGCGTGTTCCGGAAATCTCGAGCCTGTTTGTTCCGGGCTCGTCGGCTATGGTCGTGACATAGGTTCCGATATGGCCGTCAGGATACTCCATCAGGGCATAAACATCGTCTTCTACCTCGATGTTCCTGTATTTGCCGTAATAGACTGTGGCCTTGACGCGGCTCGGCATTCCGCAGATCCACTGCCAAAGATCGAGGTTATGCGGATTCTGATTCATTAAAAGTCCGCCGCCTTCGCCCTTCCATGTGGCGCGCCAGTCTGAGTTGTCATAATATGACTGAGGTCTGAACCAAGAGGAAATCAGCCAGTGGCAATGCAGAATCCTTCCAACCTCGCCGCTCTGAACCAGATCTCTTGCCTTCTGATAAAGAGGGTTGGTCCTCTGGTTGAACATCACGCCGAAAACCTTGTCAGACTTTGCGGCAACCTCGTTCATTTTCTTTACCGCATTGGTGTACACACCCGCCGGTTTCTCACAAAGATAATTGAGCCCATGCTCAAGGGCATAGATTCCGTAGACCGGATGCCAGTAGTGCGGACATGTGGGGATTACTGCATCCACAAGACCGCTGTCCATAAGAGCTTCGGCTGAGTTGAAATAAGAAACGCTGTCTCCTGCAAGGGCTCTGGCCTTTTCAAGCTTCTTGGGATCGATGTCCGCAACGGCCGCAAGCTTTGCATTCGGGACCTTGTCTGCAAGAAGAGCACTGGAGTGCTGGTTGCCCATGTGACCGAAACCGATGATTCCTATTCTTACCTTGTCCATAATTATCTCCTATTATCAGCAGAGGCCTCGCATGACCTCAAGAGCCTTGATTGAGTCAGCTTTCCAGTCATCGCTCTTTCCCTCTATCGACATTGTACCGTCATAACCTGTTTCCTTGAGAAGAGAGAAGAACTGACGCACCTCGTCAGTAGCCTCAACCGGATAGGCCCTTGTACCCTTCATTGCGATATGAGTATGCATGAAAGGAGCGCATGTGAGAATCCTCCCCATGTCCTCGCCTTCCTGCCACATGTGGTATGAATCGGCAATAAGACCCACGTTCGGCATACTCACATCAGCTTCTAGTGCAGCGCCCTCGGCAAGACTGTTGATCAGATTGGTCTCAGCCCTGTTCAGAGGCTCAATGGCCACCTTGATGCTGTATGAAGCTGCGATCTTTCCGATAAGCTTCGTGACTTCCACAAGCTGGGTATATGCACTCTGCCACCTCATTCCCTCTGGAACAAAGCGGCTTTTTCCACTTCCGAACACCACCAGGTCACA
>ONWV01000045.1 GCA_900321635.1 uncultured Spirochaetaceae bacterium
ATTCTGGGGTTTTTTGTATTTCTCTTTGAAAAGGCATGAATGTCCTGATTTGCAGAAAGGATGCCCATCCTGAAATAATCATGGTCAACAGTCATAATCTGAAGTATTCTGAAACCTGAAGGAGCGGATATGGCTACAGTAAAAGTAGAAGCGTTCCTGGCAAGTCTTGTGTTGCAGAAGAGAACCATAGCAACTATCAGAGGATGGCAAGACTTGGCATATTGAGTTTTGTATGCAGGATAGAAGGAAATTGTATGAAGCATTATGGGGTTTGCCTTACATGTGTATTGATTGTTTTGCTGCTGGCTTCTTGTGCAAGTTTGCCGAAGCATGTCCATGTATTTGAAAGAAGTCTGTCGGAAGGTGGATTGTATTATTTGGACACGTGTGTCGAGTGCGGCTACAGAGAGGTTTATGTAGATGAAGGGTTGGCCGCAAGATGTGCACCTTACTTCGGTTTGGATTCTGACATTTCCTATATAGAGAATCCTAAGACACTTGAAGATTATGATAACAATATCCTTTTTGCTGCATTGGTCGGAGATTATACACCGACTATTCATTTCGATACAAAAAAGGAATTGAATTCCTTCATTGATGAAATGTTCAAGGAGAACTATTTCCATTCAAAGAGGGATGGACGTTGGTTTTCCAGATACCATGCGTTGGTCGGTACATACGGAGCGCTTCTGGGTTATGCGACAAATCAAGTTCAGGGCTATAAAGTAGTATCTTCGAAAACCGGTGGTTATGATCTTTCCGTTACCATCTCCTGTTTTGACCTGAAACATTATCCTGAAGGTGTTCCGACAGAAAAAGATTTCTTCCTTCAGCAACTGGTGGCTCTTGAGCAGGCAAAAGCAATACATGATAAACTCCACGGCGATGGTTATGCCGGGATGCAAATCAATGAGCTGACGAGTGATTATGAAAAGATGAAGATATATAACAGTTTCATCAGACGTGGGGACAGCCTTGTTTCGTCTGAGTATGGTCTTGTAAAAACAGATGGCATCTTTGCAGGTCTAAACCAACTAAACTCAAACTGTGCGGGAACGGAAGCCCTTTATACGGTATTCATGCATCTTGAAAACTTGAAAGCTCAAACTTATTCTGTTGAGGGACATGTAATATCCAGAGTTGAGGCGGACGGTAATATCGTTTTCTACGATTATTTTTCCAGAGATAGGTACTTCTCGTCAGATGAAGATTATACAAAAAGGACAGGTACTGGAGGAATTGAGTACGGAGAGGGTTGCTGGTTGCTGTTTTGACAAAGGATTTTTATTTATTTTGTTCGAAAAAAAGAACCCTCGCATGTAACTGCTAAACATGGCAAGGGTTCGTTTCGAGGCTGGGAAGATTCGAACTTCTGACCCTCAGATCCGCAATCTGATGCTCTATCCAGCTGAGCTACGATCTCCTTTAGCCATTAAACCATAGTGTTAGTTTAATTGTTTGTCAATATATGTTTACGCCCTCTTTGCCGCTAACCCCTTGCATAGAAAAAAGCCTTCCGAAACAGGCTCCGGAAGGCTGATAAGAAGATTCCCTTTCTTTTAGAAGGAGTAGGTGGCTCCAAGCTTCACACCAAGATTGAATCCCAGAGCAAAGCCGCTGTTTTCTG
Organism: uncultured Spirochaetaceae bacterium; assembly: GCA_900321635.1. Taxonomy (GTDB): domain Bacteria; phylum Spirochaetota; class Spirochaetia; order Sphaerochaetales; family Sphaerochaetaceae; genus UBA9732. The sequence continues at coordinate 1,628 of ONWV01000045.1, forward strand.
CGTGAGGATTAATACCATACCAACGCTCTGGATCTGATGGATCATCTGGTGGATTGAAGTATGTTTCTCCTACAACGGGGACAGGAGATTTATCGCCTTTTGCTGTTTGATGTTCCCTAGTCACATTGAAAAAAGACAGAGCCGGCATTGCAATGATGCTCAAGGAGAATCTGTCACTGAAATTGTATGCAAAGCGCGCATAGACATCTGCCGAAATCGTTGCGACAATCTTGAAATCGTCAAGGTAATAGATGGAAGTATCGTATTCCGAACCACTCTCTTTCAGCATTGTCATTCTATAACCGAATTTCGTCCTATACATTCCGAATCCGGCTCCTAAATATAAGGCCAGATTGTTGTTTGAAAAGACACATTTTGTCAGACCCAGATGGAGATCGATTGTTGAAAGAAAAGGGCCTCCATCTTTTGCAAGAAACGGCTGATCGTAAATCCCAGGAATTCCTCCTTCTTCCCAATAGCTTTTATTTGTCTCATAGTTTTCTTTGAGGCTATCTCTGGTATAAGGGTCCTTAAGCGTAATTTCCGAAGGAAAAGTCATCGAGAAGTCTGTATACAGAATCAGGTTTGAACCAAGATTGAACTCAACGCCGGCATCAAAGCCAAGGCCGGAAATGTTGTAGTCTGCTCTGTCTAAATCTGTTGTGATTGCATCTCTTGCAGTCTTTCCTACCGAAAGGCCGTAAGCTCCGCCGAGGCGGACGGTGACATCCTGTGATGCGAAAAGGGATGCCATTGTTAATATGGTGATAAGAACAACTAATATTTTCTTCATTTAAAACTCCTCAAGAATCTGGATGCGGTTGTACAGGATGCGACTTCTGATATTGGAAATCACCAGATCCAGCTTATCTGCGTCTTCTGCCAGAACAGCCTTTGCGAATTCGTCTGTTGTGGCCTTTCCTTCGTCCAGCAGCTTTTCGGTCTGCTGTCTGATCTTTTTGTTTCCCTCGGTTCTGATTTTCAGAATCTCCTCGGCGTTCGTGAATTCCTTGATCTCTCTCTGAAGAGCCGAGGACTGCCGGGCATATTCAGCAAGAGAGCTCTCCCATTCGATTCTAGCGGTGATCATTGCCGTCTCAAGCTGCTCGATTTCAAGGCTCTCTCTTCTCAAAGTCTCGTTGTAGATGCCCCTGAGGGTGCTTTCGTATGCATCCTGGTTGACCTTGTATGAATTGGTCGCCCTGTCATATACCATGTACTGATTTCTCAGTTTCTCCATCTCTGACTTGGCCAGCGCGGACGGGGTGTTGGACCATGTTGCGCTTATGGTGAGAGTAGGGCCGTCGTTCCATTCTGACTTGTTGTTCGGCTTAACCCCAAAGTCTGCAGACAGGTTCGCGTCTATGTTCAGATGTCCGGTCTTGAATGATGTGGAGATTGAAGACGAGAGAGAAGTGTCCTTATACAGAAGGTTTTTATCGTAGTTGACCTTGGGCTCAACACTCATCGAAAAATCAAGAGAGCTGCTTGTTCCCACCTTCTCATCGATCTTCTGCTTTGCCGTCAGGTAATCCACATACTTTGAATAGACATCCAGATTTCCTCCCTGGGTGGGTGCATAGTCAACGTCATATCTCTTGGCCGATTCGATGTCCCCGCGATAGGAAACGCCGTAGTTTTTTTCAAACTGCAGGACAACATCCTCTATGGACTCGACCACCTGCTCATATTCCCTCTGGGCAATCTGTGCATCCGTCAGGGCTTTGATTCCGTCCGGCGAATCCGGATCGAGCTTTCCGCTCTCAACGGCCTCGGTATATTCTGCCGATGCCTTATCGTACGCATATTTCTTTTCGTTGATTTCTTTCTGCTGAGTCAAAAGAACAATCAGTTCCTCCAGGAATGTGTTCTCGAACTCCAGAAGGCGCTTTTGATAGCTGCTTTTACTCAGAGTTTCAGAAAGTCCCTTTGAGTAATCAGTCGAATCCCAGCTCTTGAATTGGAAACTCTTTGACAGCGAGCTTCGCAAGGAAAGCGACAGGTCTCCAAGCGAATAAAGAGTCTTTTTCGCATCCCAGGAGTAGCGCATTCCGCTGATACTGAATGCAGTGTCAAATCTGAGGCCGCCCTCGAGTTCCGGTGCGGTATAACTCACGTTAAGCGACGGAAGCCCGAGTTCCGCAGGCGCAAGGAAATTCTTCTGCGCGGAAATACGCATGTCCTGCAGGCTTACTTCCCAGGAAGGACCCCTCAGGGAGGCGAGAACGGAGTCGATGAACTCGTTTCGTCTTGAAAGCTGGATTTCTTTGTACTGGGAGCTTTTCTCAATGACCTCGTCGTACAGTTCTTCGACAGTTCTTGCACCTAACACCGTGACTGCCAGAGCCATCAGAAGAAGGAAAACTAGTAATTTCTTCATAGCAGAAATAATATCATCGATGGGTTTTATGGTACAGAAAAAAACAAAACGCCACTGGGATTAACCCAATGGCGCTTGTGTTTCGGAGTGATAGGGATTCGCGCCCTACGGCGCCCGCCTTCGTCGCAAGGCAATGCGCCTGCCTTGCTCCTCGTTTCGAATCCCTCCTCGATTCCCAATAAACACAAAACGCCACTGGGATTAACCCAATGGCGTCTGTGTTTCGGAGTGATAGGGATTCGAACCCTAGGTGAGGACAAGCCCCACACCAGATTTCGAGTCTGGCTCCTTCGACCACTCGGACATCGCTCCAACTTGGTGCATTATTATATTATTTTTCCGCTATGTCAAACCTGCTGCGCAAATGAGGTCATTTTGCCATAAGGGTTTCCGTTTGATCCGGAGGAGACGGCTGTATTGACAAACACCCTAACTATCATTATGTTTTAATGGCTATTGGATGGATGGCCGAGTGGTCGAAGGCGGCGGTCTTGAAAACCGTTGAGGTGCAAGCCTCCGGGGGTTCGAATCCCTCTCCATCCGTCCTTGTTTACATTGGGGCCGTGGGGTTCAGCAGGCTGGATGCGCTTCAGCCGTATCCCAGCCACAATGTGACAGGATAATTAGGAGCGATGGCCGAGCGGTCGAAGGCGCTTCCCTGCTAAGGAAGTATACTGGTAACGGTATCCGGGGTTCAAATCCCCGTCACTCCGAAACACAAACGTCACTGGGTTTACCTGGTGACGTTTTTTTTCTTGAGACAACGAGGATCTGGCAGGCGAAGGCAAATCCCAAGTCGCTCTTTGACAAATAATAATATTGGTGTATCATGTAAATGAAAGCGAGCTTGACCGGATATACGGTTATTGCCTCGTTTATGTTTGGTTTTAACCGCACAAATGGGCTGTGCGGTTATTTTTTGTTGTGGACAGCAAGAACAATCAGACAGACCGTAAGGACAATCATAATTATTTCATAATCTGACATCAAAACATCGCCTCCTTTCCTGCCGTGGATTAGAGGCGTAAGCCTCTCAGCAGGGAGGCTAACAACCGCATACCGTTTTACTGGTCAAGCTCACTTTTATCTTATCATATATTAATTATTATTCTACTTAACAAAATGTCATTTCTTCATGTCATCACAATTAGAGAAAACTCCATATATAAAACTGATCAATTTCCATCAAATTGGAAGGTTTTGGTAGGCCTGCTGGGGCTGATAAAGCTGATAAAGCTGCTAAGCCTGCTGGGCTAAAGCTCCTGACCGTGCTGCGCCTACTTCTGTTTCCAATCAAGTGCCCACAATAAGCCTTTCCTCATGTCAATAAGCCGATGTGTAACCTGTGCATTGCGAACCTGCACAAGCCTAAAGGCCTAAGGCGCCAGGCTATATGGCCGCGCCTGGCCTTGCATGTGCAGACAAGCGCACAGGTAACCCACAGCTGATTGACAATCGGAGACATCAAGGTTTGGGATTTCATGTTCTGAAATTTGATTGTTTTTTTGAAAATCAGGAAAAAACAATCAATTTTTGATTGAAATATTCCAAAATCACATTTTTCAATCACTGCTTCGATTGTGCGCAGGCTGTTCGCAGCCTGTGAAGTGGCCAGCCGGAGATGCGAGGCCCGCAGGCAGGATAACAAAAGCGGGCTGACGCAGAGAAGGCGGTAAGGCTCTGCACAGGATGTGAATCGGTCTGTGCATGAGAAAAACAATAGGTTTTATTCTTGCCCAGCAGACCTAGGAGCTTTATCAGCTTTATCAGGGTTATCAGCTTTAGCACCGTTAGCAAGCCTACTACCGTTAGCAAACCTAGCAAGCCCATCAGGCCCAGCAAGCCTACCAAAACTCTCCATTTCTACAAATAGGGAGCTTTGGGCTGGATAAACCTAGGGAAAGCCGGCATGAAAGGGCATGAAAAACTAAAAATTTATTAAAATTCCCAATTGCATTGTGAAAAGGTTGGTGATATGATTTTGGTTACAGATGAAACCATTTTGGTTAGAAAAAAACAAAAAAAGGAGAAAGACATGAAGAAAGCATTGCTCATTTCAATGATGGTTCTTGTCGTAGCCGGACTTGTTTTCGCACAGGGCGCAAGTGAAGCCGGCGGAAAAAAGGAGATCAGAGTTCTTCTTTGGGACTCGACCTATAACTCAACAATTGTCAAAAACGGTATTGAGGAGAAGTTCGAGGCAGCATATCCCGGATATGATGTTATCTTCGACAAGATCGCATATGATGATCTGGATAAGACAATCCTGTTCTCACACGCCTCTGGCGATGACTACGATGTAATCCAGGTAATCACCACATCCCTCAACCCACTGAAGGCCGGCGGAGCACTGGCTCCGATGGATGACCTCATCAAGAAGACAAACCTTGACTTCTCAACATGGTCACCGGCAGCAGTCAAGGCTGGTATCATCGACGGAGCTACATACGGACTTCCGTTCGACCCGGACTGCAGAATTCTTGCTTACAACGTAAAGATTCTTCGCGAGCTCGGACTTGAGCCACCGAAAACAACAGACGACATGCTGAAGATCGCCAAGGCTGCTTACGAGAAGCTCGGCGTCTATGCAATGGCAGGACAGATCAGCAAGAACGTCTTCTGTATGTATGACCTCGGCGGATTCCAGCTCTGCTTCGATTCAAAGGTCTACGATCTTGTCGACGGAAAGTACACAGCACTTCTCGACAAGCCTGAGGCACTCGCCTTCGTAAAGTGGGCAACAGAGATGTACAAGTACATGCCGAAGGACACCAACATCAACGATACTCTGGCAAGATCAATGTTCGCACAGGGTAAGGTTGCAATGCTCTGGTGGACACCGTCTCAGATCAAGAGCGTCATCCCACAGTTCGAGCACAGAGAGGACCTTGAGTTCTCAGTCATGCCTGTCGGACCTACCGGAGTCAGAGGATCTGCAATGGGTGGTTATCACTGGGGAATCGGATCCGGTTCAAAGAACAAGGAAGCAGCAATGAAGTTCCTGGAGTTCGCACTTCAGCCAGAGAACCAGGCTCTCATCGCCCGCGGACTGCCGGCAGATACAAGAGCTTTCGATTATCCTCCATATAATGTTCCTGATTACAACATGTTCCGCGAGCAGCTCAAGAGCAGCAGCTATCCAGCACCGCTTATCGACCTGTTCACAAAGGTCGCCGAGACTTGGAACAGACGTTTCCAGGAGTCTCTGCTTGGAACAATCACTCCTGAAGAGGCCTGCCGCATAGGCCAGCAGGAAGTCCAGGCAATTCTGGACACCTACAAGTACTGATGTCCATGCCGCCGCGGACAGCCAGTCTGCGGCGGTTATTTTATCCATGGTACAATAAGTCAAGAAATCACACTGAACGAGGTATAGATAATGCTGTTGAACAGGAAAAACAGGATAGCAGCTTACCTTCTTATCCTTCCTGCCGCTGTCATGCTGGCGGTATTTGTCCTTTACCCGATGGTTCTTAACATCTCATTGAGCTTCAAGGACTACAGCATGCTCAAGACCACGACTGAAAACGTCGGTTTTAAAAACTATGTAAAACTCCTTACGGATGTCAGAGTCTGGGAGGCAGTCCAGAGAACATTCGTCTGGACGTTCATCAACGTCGCCGGAGCCTTGCTCATAGGTTTGGGTGCGGCGCTGCTTTTATCAAACGGATTCAAGGGATCCAGTGTTATCAAGGCCATTGTCCTGATACCCTGGGTGCTTCCGTCGGTTATCACAGGCTATATTTGGGCACTCATGCTCCAGGAGGATGCGGGTGTCATAACATATATTCTAAAGACGCTGAAGATCGTCGCCCCTGATTTTTCGTGGTTCAGAACCGGACCGCTTTCCATGGCAGCGGCCATCATGGCCAACATCTGGAGAGCCTTCCCATTCTTCACGCTGATGATCTTCGCCAAAATCAACACGATTCCGTCCGACCATATCGAGGCCGCCATGCTTGAAGGAGCAAACAGCTTTCAGCTCTTCAGGCACGTGACGTTCCCGTTCATCCGTCCGACGGTTTATACCTGCACATATCTGTGCTTCATCTGGTCGTTCAATGCCTTCGATATTCTGAAGGTCATGACAAACGGAGGCCCGGCCGAGATGACCACGACCATGTCCATCATGGTTCAGCGCGAGGCCTTCCAGTTCTTTGAAATCTCCAACGCATCGACTATGAGCGTGATAATGTTCGCTCTGATGATCAGCGTCATTCTCATATTCACCTTGGCATCCAGACTGATAAGGAGGGTAAAGAAATGAAGAAGTTTAAAGAACCCAAACCGAAATCAGCACTGGCTGTCGGAAGCAGAAAACTATCAGTAGGACACAAGATCGCACTGATTCTGTTCTCCCTAATGCTCTTTATTCTGATTATCTTCCCGTTCTACTGGATCATATTGTCCAGCTTCAAGAACTTTCTGGAAATCTTCGAAGTGCCTATCCGCTTTGTTCCCAAGAGGCTGGATTTCACAAACTACAAGGAAGTTTTCACCGAATACCATATCGGAACCTATCTGATTAACAGTGTCGTTGTCACCGTTGTCACGGTTCTGATCACGACATCCATATCCACAATGGCATCGTTCTCTTTGACAAGGCTGCAGTTCAAGGGAAGCAAGGCCTTTGTGAAGTTCCTTCAGATGAGCCAGATGTTCCCGGTTGTCGTAATTCTGGTTCCTCTGTACCTGATGTGTACCAGAATGGGACTTGTCGGAACCAGAAGCTCTCTGATTCTGCCTTATGTCGCCGTTCAGATTCCGGTTTCCGTAATCCTTCTTTCCACATATTTTGTGGACATCCCCAAGGAGATGGAGGAGGCGGCCCTTATTGACGGATGTTCGCTGTTTCAGCTGTTCTTCAAGGTCATGCTGCCTCTGGCAACAAGCGGAATTGTCGCCGTGAGCATCTACACCTTCATACAGGTGTGGCAGGAATTCTTAATCGCATCATCGTTTGTCAGAAAGTCCATCCACTACACACTGACTGTGGGACTTTCCACATTCAAGGGCGAGTTCATCAACTGGGGCGGCCTGATGGCAACCAGCGTCATCATCGCCATTCCGGCCATGATTCTCTTTACAGTTTCGCAGGACTTCTTCATCAACAGACTCGCCGGAGGTGTCAAGGAATGATTTCCGACGAGAAGCTGTTCAAGATTGCGGTCGAATACTATGCCAAGGGCCGCCACCAGCAGGAGATTGCCAATGAGCTGGGCGTTTCGCACGTTCAGATCGGCAAGTACCTTAAGATGGCTCGCCAGAAGGGGATTGTTGAGATAACAATCAATGCCCCGTTTGTCGATGCCGACGAGCAGGCACGCCAGAGCATGGTTTTCAAGAGTGTCTTTGACCTTGAGAACCTGGTTCTGGTTCCTACGGCCGCAAGCCACGAACAGTCAATGACCTTCCTTGTGAAGGGCGCTGCAAAATACCTGATATCCTCATTCGAGAACAAGGCGACCCGCATCGGAGTTGGTATGGGACGCACCATGTTCCAGCTTGCTGCAAACCACATAAGCTATGCCGACAGGCGGACTTCGTGGAAGTTCTATCCTGTGATGAACTACTATGACCAGAAAAAGCACGGAGCGGGGGAGCACAACGACTACTTCAACTATCAGGACATGATTGACGGCTTTGCCAAAAACTGGGGAGGCCGTCCTGACAAGGCCTTTATGGAAAGCTTCGGGCAAACCATGGAGCTTGCCGATAAATATTGGAACCGCCTTGATATCATCATCGGAGGTGTCGGTGTTCCGTTCCCGCGCGACCCGATTGCAAGAAGTGCCATGTTCGGTGAAAAGGTGGCAGAAGCTTTGGACGGTAAGGATATTCTCGGAGACTATCTGAACTACCACTTTGATTCAGACGGCAATGTCCATGAGCCTGTTGTCCTGAGTAAGAGCCGCATCAGCTGGGATGACATCCAGCGCATCCCGCAGCGCGTCGCCGTTGCAGGCGGACCAAGCAAGGTGCCGGGAATTCTGGGACTTCTTAGGGCAAAGGGTGTGAACACGCTGATAACCGATGTGGCCACGGCAAAGGCCATTCTGGAGTACAACAGCTTATGAGAGCTATGTATCTTTTCTGCGGTCTGACCGGAAGTGGCAAAAGCACATTGGCCTCGAAGTTTGCAAAGGAAAACGGACTTGCGTATCTGGACTATGACACAGTTGTCCAGCCGTTTCTGAGTGAGATAGAAAAGCGCTATGGCATAGGGGCTTCCAGAGCACAGTTTTACATCTCCTGGCGCGAGGCCTGTTACAAAAGCCTCTGGGACACATGTGCCCAGATTCTTTCAAACGGAGCATCTCTTGTAGTAAGCGCTCCGTGCGGAAAGGAGATAGAGGACCCTTCTTTTTTCGCAACGCTGAAGGCAAAGGCCGGCTTTGATTTTACAGCCGTGGGAATCTATCTTGCACCAGAGAAGGATTTTCACTTCAAGGTGATGAAACAGCGCAACGCCATCTGGAATGATGACATCATCCCTAATTGGGAGAACTATTGTAAGACACATCGTCCGCACAGACCCGTCTGGGATGCGGACAGAAATATCTATATAGAGTACTCGGACTTTGATCAGCTTGACCAAAAGTTCCGGGATGCAATGGACGGGAGGGTTAATGACTGAGGAAATGAAAAGAAAGCTGGATATGCTTTCGGACGAGATAAAAAGCTGCGGACAGTATGCACGCATGATGCAGACCAAGATCCACAGATCCTATAAGCCGGACGGCACCGTACTGACGGAGACAGACCTTGCCATCACAAACCGTCTTGTTCCCATGATCAAACGCCTTTTTCCGGACTGCAACATCGTCACGGAGGAGGAGCTGGTCGGAACGCAGGACAACACTGCCCCCTTTACCTTTGTCCTGGATCCGATTGACGGAACAGATACCTACAGCCAGGGTCTTCCCTGCTGGTGCATCGGTCTTGGAATTTTAGACAGAGACAGAAGGCCTGTAGGGTCCATAGTCTATGCCCCAAGGTTCGGACGCGGCTGTGATGATTTGTTTCTCAGAACAGATCCCGATGATGAGCGTATCTTCCTCAACGGCGAGGTTCTAGATGTCTCTGAGATCACGGAAAACGGGCTTAAGGACAAGCCCCATGCCGTGACAGGCGGCTCTGATCTTGTCACCACACTCCCTCTTGCAAAGGCCCGTGTAAAACTCAGGTCCTTCGGGTGCTCGATTGTGCATATTGCGTGCGCCATCGTTTTCTGCGGGATAGACGGATGCCTTGATCCTCCGTGCTATATCTGGGACATTGCCCCGGCACATGCCCTTGCCGAGCGCGCCGGTATGAAGTTCCAGTACTGGACAGGCGAGGACTTCTGCTATGACGATGACCTTGTCATCAAAAGACTGAAATTCCCAAAGCCCCTTGTGATAGGGACGGCGCCCTGGCGTGAGGAAATCATCAGGAGGCTCAATTCATGAAAGAAGGTAAAGTTCTGGCAGTCTGCCTCAGCCCCACATTTCAGAACACCCTGGTGTTCGACGACCTTCGCCAAGACGAGGTCAACCGCGCAGTGTCTGACATGCATATAGATGCCTCGGGAAAGGGAATCAACGTCATCAGAATCCTCAACCAGCTCGGGCGTCCTTCTCAGTGCCTGATGCAGCTCGGAGGTCCCAGAGTCCAGGAGTATCTGGACATGTGTAAGGCACAGGGACTTGAGATTAAGAGCGTCCTTTGTGATGCCGTAACCCGCACGTGCACCACCGTCATCAACAGAAAGCTCTCCACCAGCACGGAGCTTGTGGAAAACGCACACGAGGTGACGCCAAAGACGGACAGGGAAGTGAAGGACATGTTCCTTTCTCTGCTTCCTCAGAGCAGGGCCCTTGTGATATCGGGTACAAAAGCCGCAGGCTTTTCAAAGGATATCTACCCCTGGATGGTGAAGAAAGCCAAGGAAAATGGCCTGTTTGTAGTAATTGATGTAAAAAAACAGGAGCTTATCAACTCTTTGGAGTATCGCCCTGATGTCATCAAGCCGAATCTCTCCGAGTTTGTGGAAACATTCTTTGAAGATGTGAGAATCACTGAGAATGAGGATTCAGAATATCTTAAGGCCCGCGTGATGGAAAAAGCCGTGGAGCTTTATCGGACCTACGGGGTCAAGACAGTTCTTTCCAGAGGCCGCTTTGACACCTGGGCATATGACGGAAAGACGGAGATAACCGTGCCCAGCATCAACGTTCCTGTGGTGAACACAATAGGGTGTGGAGACAGCATGACAGCTGGTTTTGTGGATGCAGTTTTAGACGGAAAGTCTTTTTCTGATGCAATAGAATTCGGAATGCAGTGTGCCGTCCAGAGGGCCGGCCATCTGCTGCACGGACTGTGATTTTTATTAAATATATTGAAATAAAACCTTGATTTCGAGACAATCAAGGAGGAGGTCTTTCATGGGTTTGGTAACAATGAAATATGAGATGCTGAAGGCCATCAAGGGCGGTTATGCAGTTCCTGCATTCAACTTCTTCAGCTATGACAATCTTGTCGGCATCGCCAAGGCTGCGGCTGAGAAAAAGAGCCCGGTCATCGCAATGGCAACAATGAGCGGCTTCAAGGTCATGGGAGAGCATGGCGTTGTGAAGATGGCAGAAGGCGTCTGCGCGGATTTTGGAATCGACATGGTTCTTCACATGGACCACTGCACCGATATAGACATGATCCGCAGATGTGTCGACAACGGATTCACATCCGTCATGATTGACTCATCCAAGAAGGAATACAACGAGAACGTCGATGACACCTGCAAGGTTGTGGAGTACGCTTCAAAGTACGGAGTCTCCGTCGAGTCTGAGCTTGGCCATGTCGGCGGAAAAGAGGATGACATTGTTGTTGACGACATGTCCGTCCTTTTCACAGACCCCGAGTATGCACTGAACTTTGTCCAGACCACAGGAATCGACTGTCTGGCAGTAGCCGTCGGAACAGTACACGGATTTTACAAGGCAAAGCCGAAACTCGACTTCCCCAGAATCAGCGCAATCAACAAGCTCATTCCCAAGACTCCGCTTGTCCTTCATGGCGGCACAGGCGTCCCGTATGATGACTTCAGAGAAGCAATCAAGCGCGGAGTCAGAAAGATCAACGTCGGAACCGAGCTGAAGGTTCACGGAGTCTTTGATACATGCGTTGCCGGCTTCAACAGCCCCGATGCAAAGCAGGATCCCAGAGCCGTCTCCAAGATGGTCATCAACAAGGTCAGTTCAATCTGCTCCGAGATCATCGATGTCATGGGCTCCGAGGGCAAGGCACTCTGAAAGTGAATCTGATTTTAATGGCAGGACTTCCCGCATCAGGGAAGTCCTCTTTTGCATCTTACGCCTCAAAGGAGCTTTCGATTCCGGTCATCGCCAAGGATGACATCAAGGAAAAGCTTTTCGACGCCATCGGCTTTAAGTCCTATTCGGAAAAAACGCAGCTGGACATCGCCGCGGCCAACATAATGATGTTTACGGCCTCGAAGATGCTGGAAGTGGGAAAATCTGTGATTCTGGACAACAATTTCGAGGACCGCAACCTTGAGAATCTCAAGGCGGTAATCGAAAAGTATCCGTGCAATGTGATTACCGTAAGATTCGACTGCGACATGAAAGAGGCCTACAGGCGCTATGTCTTGAGGGACAAGGATCCTTCGCGCCACAGAGGACACGTTCTTATGACATGCTATCCACCCGTGGAGGGTGTTGTGGATGCGGTCAAGGACATGACGGAGGAGAGCTTCTGCGAGAAATACACACGGCGCGGAACGGTGCGTTTCTCAATGGGAAAGCTAATCTGCGTGGACGCGACGGATTTCAAAAGTGTCTGCTATCCGCAGATACTTCAGAAATTGAGAGAACAATTGGAAAGCATCTGATATGGCGGTAAAGAAAGAAGAATACATAGCTGGAGAGACTGAGTGTGCAGTATACATGGCAGGGGAAAGCCCAAAGGCTCTGATTATCCAACCGGCCGACAAAAATGAATTCGAAGAGCTC